>CAZLTD010000083.1:0-24964 GCA_964562385.1 uncultured Desulfobacula sp. | reverse complement strand
ATCGGTCAGCTTGAGAATCTCATGGATCAGCTTGAGCCCAAACTGGCTGACATTAAACTGCCGACGCTGGTGGTGCAGTCTCGTAAAGATCCGGTGGTCAGCCCTGCGGGAACACACAATTTATTTAAAAAGCTGGGTTCTGAGACAAAAGAGTACTATATCTTTGATTATGAGCGCCACGGTATTCTGATCGGGCACGGTGTTGAAAGAATTTACAGTGCCATTGAAACTTTTATACGACTCTGGATTTAAGACAGCTTTTAACACTTCTGGTCTAAGGATCGGCTCCAAAATTACTTAGGGGCAAAGCTGTGCATTGCCTTACTTGAACTTTTGTTTTTAAAATATCCTGTCATTTAAGGGATTTTGGAAATAATTTAGATCAAGTTATTTTGGTGCGAGTCCTAATATTGTTTACAGGACTGATGCCACGGCGTATAATGCGCCCTTATTTTTGACACTGGTGGAGGGATTTTAGTGAAAGGTTTTAAATTCTCCGGCATATCTGCCGGTATAAAGAAAACAGCGATTAAAGATCTGGGAATAATTTACTGCACGTCACCTGCAAGTGCCGCCGCACTGTTTACAAAAAACAGAGTGGTTGCCGCACCTGTGATTCTGGGCCGAAAGACAATTGAAACCGGTATTATTCAGGCAATACTTGTGAACAGCGGAAATGCCAATTGTTTTACAGGGCAGCAGGGTATAGACGATGCGCTTGCCTGCAGCCGACTGGTATCCTCAAATCTGAATATTTCCATGGACCATGTAATGGTCTCCTCAACCGGTGTTATTGGTCAGCCTTTGCCCATGGATCCATTTAAAACCGGTATTCCCAAAGCTGTGAATGCACTTTCAAGGGATGGCCTCAATGACTTTGCCACTGCTATATTGACCACGGATCTGTGCACCAAGGTGGTTGAAAAAACTTTTTTACTTGACGGCAAAACCGTCTGCCTGACGGGGGTTGCCAAAGGAAGCGGTATGATTCGACCGGATATGGCGACCATGCTTGCTTTTGTATGCACCGATGCGGAGATATCTCCTGATTTGCTTAAACAATGTTTGATCAGGTCAAATGAAAAGTCTTTTAACCGTATATCCGTTGATGGCGATACCAGCACCAATGATACGTTGTTTGCCCTGGCCAGCGGTAAATCCGGCGCTTTAGTCAAGGACGGTCCATCCATTGAGAAATTTCAGGAACTGCTCGACCAAGCCTGCCTTGAACTTGCTAAAATGGTGGTCAAAGACGGAGAGGGTGCCACAAAATTGATTGAAATTGTAGTTAAAGGCGCCAAAACCAGAGAGGATGCCTTTGAGGTTTCCCAGACTATTGCCCATTCAAACCTTGTGAAAACCGCCATTTACGGAGAGGATCCCAACTGGGGAAGGATCACGGCTGCCGCCGGCAGATCCGGCGCATTGGTTGAACAGGATTTAATGGATCTTTTTTTTGATGACGTCCCCCTTGTCCTGGCAGGCCGGTGGCAGGGTGCTGATGTCGAGAAAAAGGCGGCACAGGTAATGAAAAACAAGGAAATCACCATTACCCTTAACTTAAACCTCGGGAATGAAACGGATCATTTTTTCTTTTGTGATTTTAGTGAAAATTATGTGAAAATCAATGCGGAATACAGGTCATAGATGATGCGGCTGCAAAAATACCTGGCACACTGCGGTGTCTGTTCCAGAAGAAAGGCAGAGGAGCATATCCAAAATGGTCTGGTGACGGTCAATGATAACTTAGTGACAGAACTTGGGACAAAGGTGGAACCCCAAAACGATACGGTGACTTTTAGGGGCAAGCCCATCATTTTGAAAGAGCATTCTGCCAAGGTGTATATTGCCTTAAATAAACCCAGGGGGGTGGTCAGTTCCTGTGCCCGGCAGAACTCTAAAATCGTACTGGACCTGGTCAAGGTGGATGAGCGTATATACCCTGTGGGCCGTCTGGATAAGGACTCCCAGGGATTGCTGCTGATGACCAGTGACGGCCAGCTTCATAACATGCTGTCCCACCCGTCTTTTAACCATGAAAAAGAGTATATTGTAACAACCCGAAAACCCATTTCAGACAGGTCATTATCCGCCATGGCCGGCGGGGTGATCATTGATGGGCAAAAAACACGCAAAGCCAAAGTAAAGCGTCTTTCCAAAACATCGTTTCGTATTATTCTCAAACAGGGCAGGAATCGTCAGATCAGAAAAATGGTTGCCACGCAGGGAACCCGTGTTGAGACGCTGACACGGGTTAGGATTGCCAATATCCGACTTGGAAATTTAAAAGAAGGCAAATGGCGGTATTTAGGCCCCAAAGAGATTCAAAAATTGACCGCCTTTCAGCAACGCCAAGGCTAACCCACATTGATCAGGATGCAAACAACTTTTAACCTGATACCTGAACGCTGATACCTAACACCTACCCCAGCGACCGGATACCGACAGCCTTTCTTATCTTATCAAGAAAAGGTGCGGAAAACTGCCGGGCTTTTACAGCCCCTTTTTTTAAAATATCATCAATATCCCCAGGGTTCTTGACCAGTTTCTCATATTCAATTCGCGGCGCTTTAAGGATTTCATTGATATATTCAAACAATTCAAGCTTCATGGTTCCCCAGGCAATACCTTCTCTATACCGCTGTTCCATAGCTTTTGTCTCTTCCTGGGTGGCAAAGGCCTTGTAAATGGAGAAAAGTGTACAGGTTTCCGGATCTTTGGGTTCCTCCGGGGCAAGGGAATTGGTCTTGATTTTCATGATCAGTTTTCGAAATCGTTTTTCAGTATCAAACAGCGGAATAAAATTATTATAGCTTTTGCTCATTTTCCTGCCGTCAAGCCCTGACAGAACTGCAGAGGATTCATCAACCACCACTTCAGGCAGGATAAACAGTTTTTTGTAGATATGATTAAACCGGGCAGCGATATCCCGCGTCATTTCAAGATGCTGCACCTGGTCCTTGCCCACGGGAACTTTTTTGGCATTAAACATTAAAATGTCGGCAGCCATCAATACCGGGTAAGAAAAAAGGCCCATGGTAATTCCCTTATCAGGATCTTTTAAGCCGTCCTCTTCGTTTTGGGCGACCGATCCCTTATATGCGTGCGCACGGTTCATCAGTCCCTTGGCCGTCAGGCAGGTAAGTATCCAGGTAAGCTCAGGTATTTCAGGTATATCTGACTGGCGATAGAATACACAATTGTCATAGTCCAGCCCCAGGGCAATCCATGCCGCAGCAATTTCAAGAGCCGATTGTTTTCTTAGCTTCGGGTCATGATTTTTAATCAGTGAATGATAGTCTGCCAAAAAATAGTAGGATACCAGGTCAGGATTTTTACTCGATTCAACCGCCGGCCGGATTGCACCGACGTAATTTCCTAAATGAGGCGTGCCGCTGGTTGTAATACCGGTTAAAAAGTCTGCATTCTTCATTATCACATCTTCCTGAAATTTATGGGTTATAGCGATTCTTGTAACCATGTTCCGTTTGAATTTTCAAATGCGTTGAAATTCAAGATTGTTTTTTTACGGCTCTTGGAACACTCTATTGAGATTCGCTGTAAAATAAATACTGGGGGAGTAGCAAAAACTGCTCATTTAATCAATAATATTATTGGTCACAGCCCAGTCCATGGCAAACGCCAGTTCTTCTTTTTTCGTTTTAAGTCCGCCTTCGAGCTTGGCGTTGAGTATCTCTTTGAGCAGGGTGGTAAAAACGGGGCCGGGCGGCATCCCAAGGCTTATCAGATCCCTGCCGCGAAGATATGGTTTGATTTCCCGCTGATGGGTGTAAAAATATGAAATGGCTTTTTTAGTGGCTTCATCCCTGGCCAGGGCCATCATGTACAGGATAAATTCGGCTTTAAAATAGATGAGTGCCCAATAGAGATCTAAAGAAGAGTATTGGGATGTGTTTTCTATGACATAGAGCTGTTTTTCAGCCTTGAGCCTGCCGTCAAGCAGAATGGCCCTCTCTTTGGCCGGCATATTTAAACGCGTGCAGATTTGATTGCACACCTTGTACGGACACCGGTTTAAAAGCGCCATAAAATAGACGGCCCACCGGGGATACGGCTCATCTACATATAGAAGATCGTGCCAGGATAAAATTTTATTGACCGATTCCAAAAGGTCATAGGATTGCGGAATAATAGTCAGATCCTTATGGAGCACTTTTTCAAGACCGTAAAAAGCCATGGTTTTAATCGCAGGGATTGGGTTCTCTTCTTCAAAAATCTGTTTGAGTTCGGATAGAACCCGCAGTCCGCTCAAATTTTTAAAACAATCGATTTTAATGGCGTTTTTTATCAGGTTGGATGTTACCTTTCCGATTTTAAACCCGAATCGGTTGGAGAACTTGATGGCCCTGAAAATACGGGTGGGGTCTTCGACAAAGCTTAAGTTGTGAATGATGCGTATCGTTTTGTCTTTCAGGTCTCTGCCGGCCCCAAAATAGTCAATCAACATCCCGAAACTATCCGGGTTGAGGTTGATTGCCAGGGTGTTAATGGTGAAATCACGTCGGGCAAGATCCAGTTTGATAGAACTGTTTTCAACGATGGGAAGGGCGGCCGGGGTTTTGTAATACTCAAGCCTTGCTGAAGCAACATCGATTTTAAAACTGTCCGGATAGATAATAACGGCAGTACCGAATTTTTTATAGGTGTTGATCCGGCAGCCCACTTTTTTGCCATATGCCTTGGCAAAGGCGATTCCATCCCCTTCAACCACGAGATCGATATCATCAATGGCCCGGTTGAGCATCAGATCCCGGACAAATCCGCCCACAACGAAAACGCTGTAACCCAGCGTCTTGGCAGTTTTGCCAATGTCTTTGAGAAGCTGGTTCACCCGGTTGTCCAGGCGCTGGTCCATGATATTGATAATGTCGCGTTTTTTGACGTTTCTTTTGATGCCCAGTTCAGATTCGTTCCGTTTAAGCGTCTTATTGTGTTGAACCAGGTAGTTTAAAAGGTCGGTCCGGGTAATGACGCCCTTGATCCAGCCACTATCAATAATCGGAAGAATGCGCTGGTTACTGTCGATAATGATCTGTTCTATCTGTGATACGTCAGCATCAGATGAGATAGACCCTGCCTCAGAGTTCATATACTCTTTAACCGGAAGGTGCGAAAGATTATGATAGAGCGCTTTTTCTATGACCTGTCTGGTGATGTATCCCTCGTAACTGTTTTTTTGCTTATCAACCACAAGAAGAGTATTGATGTTGTATCGGGTCATCCGTTGACCGGCAGCTTTTAAGTCCGCTTCCGGTTCCACAGTGATCGCCGGAGACGACATCAGATTTTTGGCAATCTGAATGCTTTTTACCTCTTTTTTCAGTCGCTCAATCAGCAGCATCTCAACTTGTGCCAGTGTATGGTTATCCACCTTAGCAGATGCGGCATAGGCATGCCCGCCGCCACCGAATTCCGACAGGATTTTGCCGGCATCCACCTCCGGTAAACGGTTTCGGGCAATGATATTTATCTTATTGCCCATCAGAACAATGGCAAAGAAAATATCAAGGTTTTCCATTCGAACCACTTTTTGGACAATGGTGGCCAGATCGGTAATATAGTTGGAAGAAGAGATGGTTGAGATATGGATATCCATACCGTTGATTTTATGGACCGTTATTTCATTGAGCAGTTCGTTGAGCCAGGTTACCTGCTCTGATTTGATCTCCTTGACAACGAGATTGACGATTGTTTCAAGGCTGGCACCGCATGAAAGAAGGAATGCCGCTTGTTCAAAATCTTCTTTGGTGGTTGAAAAATAGGTGAACAGACCGGTATCTTCATAGATTCCAAGCGCCATTACGGTCGCTTCTTCCGGTGTTGGCAGAATTTTTTTTTTCTGAAGCAGCGCTGTTAAAATAGTGGTGGTTGCGCCGGTGGTTCGAATCATCTCCACCGATCCCTTAATATCATTTTCCATGGCAGGGTGGTGGTCGAAAATATGGATGTCGATATCGTTTCTGTCCAGCAGCTCACTTACCTGCGGCAGCCTGTTTTTTTGCCTGGTATCTACAATCACCAGCTTTGAAACACCTGAAAAATCGATGCTGGCGGGTTCAGCCATGTTAAACAGGTAGCTTGTGGATTGAACAAAAAAATCGCGCAGGCTTTTCTCTTGCGATCCTGGAAATATTATGACGGATCCCGGATAGAGTTTTTGTGCGGCAAGCATGGATGCAACAGCGTCAAAGTCGGCATTGATGTGACTGGTAATGACTGTATCGTATGATACTCGGGTTTTTTTTTTCCTCAAGAAATAACTCCTGTTGTAATCGATCAATAAAATTTATATAGTATATCTGGTCGGATTTTACAAACACTGTGACCGCGGTGAGCTTTAAAACCGTATCGTTAAATTTCGGTAACAAATGAAACGAAGGACTGATAATGCCCACTATCTTTATATGGAAAGGGAAAAACCCTAAAGGCAGAAACGTTAAGGGTGAGATGGAAGCAGAGACTTCAGACCAGGTTAAGCTGAGTCTTCAACGGCGAAAAATCACACCTACAAAAATCAAAAAGAAACCCAAAGACCTGTTTGAAAACGTAAAGTTTCTGCAACCCAAGGTAAAAGAAGCAGACGTTATTATTTTTTCCAGACAGTTTTCAACCATGATCGATGCCGGCCTGCCGCTGCTGCAATGCCTTGATATTCTTCAGTCTCAACAGGAAAATCCTACATTTAAGAGAAACCTAAAGCAGATCAAAGAATCAGTGGAAACCGGTGAAACCTTTGCGGATTCCTTAAAAAAATTTCCAAAAGTGTTTAATGAGCTGTTTATCAATATGGTCGCCGCCGGAGAAGCGGGCGGTATTCTTGATGTGATTTTAAACCGGCTTTCTGCCTACATGGAAAAGATGGCCAAACTGAAGCGACAGGTCAAGGGCGCCATGACATATCCGATCATTACCATTTTTGTAGCGATTGTGGTCATATCCATTATTCTTGTTTTTGTTATTCCTGTTTTTGCCGAAATGTTTGCCGATTTTGGTGCGGCCCTGCCCGGGCCTACGTTATTTGTTATGGCCCTGAGCGGTTTTGCCGTTGCAAATATTGGATGGATTATTCTGGGGGCAATCGCCGTTGGATTCATCTTCAGACGGACATATGCGTCTAAAAAGGGCAGGGTACTTTTAGATGATCTTTTCTTAAGAATGCCGGTGGTTGGTATTCTTATCCGAAAAGTGGCAGTTGCCAAGTTTACCAGAACCACCAGCACAATGATTTCAAGCGGGGTGTCCATTCTTGAGGCGCTGGATATTGTCGCAAAAACATCCGGTAATAAAATCGTGGAGTTTGCCATTCAGGATGTTAAAACCGGTATCGCCGAAGGCCGTTCCATGGCGGACCCGCTATTGGAGAGCGGCGTATTTCCTTCCATGGTGTGCTCCATGATCGCCGTGGGTGAATCCACGGGTGTTTTAGATACCATGATGGAGAAAATTGCTGATTTTTACGATGATGAAGTTGATCAGGCAGTAAAGAATCTGACCGATATGATCGAACCCTTTATGCTCGTTTTTTTAGGGGTTGTTGTCGGAGGACTCGTCATTTCCATGTATCTGCCGATTTTCAGTATGGCAGGTGCAATTAACTGATAATAATGAGCAGCTCATATTTTAGAGTAACGCCGGATTTAAGCACCCAGATAAAGTGGATCATTCTGGCCCGCGTCGTTTTTGCACTGGTACTGATAGTATCCGGACTTGTGTTTTCTATTGGAGAAGATCTCTCTTTTTTTTCACAACCCTTTTTATACCTTTACAATATTGCGGCCACCATACTGGTGCTTTCAATAATCTACCTGGTTTGGTTGAATAAGTTTGGCAATCACGTCTTGCTGGCATATGTTCAGACTATCATTGACACCTTTGGTGTGACGGCGATAATATTTTTAACAGGCGGGTACAACAGTGTTTTTACCTTCCTGTTTCTGGTGGTAATCATATACACTTCTATGCTGCTGCTTCAAAAAGGAAGTCTGCTGATTGCCGCATTGTGTTCCATTCAATACGGGGTATTGATTGAGTTGGAGTATTATCGAATCATCCATCCTTTCCTGGGAGAACTGCTTTTATCCCGAATCATCAATGAAAGCCACATTATCTACCGGATAGTAATATTTACGGTGGCCAGCTTTGCAGTTTCCGTGTTAAGCGGTATTCTTGCCGCACAATTGAAAGGTGCCCGTCAGGATTTAAAAATTGCCCAGGGACATCTTAAGCGGGTTGAGAAAATGGCTGCCATGGATGAAGTGATATCCGGAATCGCCCATGAAGTCAAAAACCCATTGGCATCTCTTTCCGGATCCATCCAGTTGCTGCAGGAAGACACAACCCCCGGATCCTATGAAGATAAGTTGATGCAGATCATATTAAGGGAAACCGACCGTCTGAAATATATTGTTAATGATCTTCGGTTTTTTGCCACGCCAAATACGGACAATGCCTGCCAGACACATTTATCACAGGAAATTGAAGAAACAGTGGCTCTTTTTTTAAATGACCCGCAATGTGATGAACGTATTCAGGTTAATCTTGAACTGGCGCACGATGAGTTTGCTTTTATCGACCCGTCTCATTTTAGACAAATTTTGTGGAATCTATTAAAAAATGCGGCACAGGCAATGGAAGATGCCGGCGTTATAACCATCGGGCTTTCCCAATCACGTAGAAATCATGTCTATCTGACCATAGAGGATAACGGCAAAGGCATTGACCCGGAGCTGGCAAACCATGTTTTTGACCCTTTTTACACCACCAAATCGGAAGGTACCGGTTTAGGGCTTTCGATCATACACCGGCTGATCGATACCTATCAGGGAATGATTGATTTTGAATCTACACCCGGAAAAGGCAGCGTATTCACTGTTCTGCTTAAAAAAAACCCGGATTCCTGATAAATCAAAATCTTGACATTCTTCATCAAACTAGGCTATTTATTCATGTTTTAGCAAAACAAAATTAATTGATCTGCATACTGCAGTATAAATGAGAAAGCTGTGAGAACATGGATAAAGAAAGCAAACTGCTTCAAGTCAGAAAAGAAAAAATAAACGAATTAAAAGACCAGGGTGTCAACCTCTACCCAAATGACTTTAAACCGACCTGTACGATTACCGCATTAAAAGAGATCATTGAGAACCAATCCAAACCGCTGGGAGAAGAGGGCGAGCTATTTCAAATTGCCGGTAGAATGATGGCTGTCAATAAAATGGGTAAATCCTCTTTTATCCGGTTTAAAGACGGAACAGATCAGATTCAAGCCTACCTTCAGAAAAACCTTCTTGGCGATGATACATATGCCTTGTTTAAAAAACTAGATATAGGTGATTTTGTCGGTATTAAAGGGCCTTTATTTCAGACGCGAACCGGAGAGTGGACCATTCTTGCCAAAGAATTCAGATTACTGTCTAAATCAGTACGGCCGCTGCCTGAAAAGTTTCATGGGATTAAAGACCCTGAAAAACGGTACCGGCAAAGATACCTTGATCTGATCATGAACGAGGATGCCCGGCAGGTCTTTATTAAAAGAAGTAAAATTGTCGCCACCATGAGACGTTTTTTCGAAGACAAGGGGTTTATGGAAGTGGAGACTCCCATGATGCAGCCTTTACCGGGAGGTGCGGAAGCCACACCTTTTAAAACCTGGCATAATGCCCTTGGCATGGAATTGTTTCTCCGGATCGCACCGGAGCTCTACCTAAAACGGCTGGTTGTGGGCGGGTTTGAAAAAGTGTTTGAGATCAACCGAAATTTTAGAAACGAAGGGGTGTCGACCCGTCATAATCCGGAATTCACCATGGTTGAATTCTATCAGGCCTATGCGGACTATGAACAATTAATGGACTTGACCGAAGAGATGTTTGAATCAATTGTCCTTGCCATTGCCGGGACAACGGCCATTGATTATCAGGGCGAAACCATAGAGTTTAAAAAAGGGTGGCAGCGCCTGTCCATGACAGATTCTTTGTCTCAAATAGGGGGTATTGATGCTGCGATCATTAATGACACCCAGGCATTGCTCGAGTTTGCCGCCAAAAATGATATCCAGATCACCAAGAAAGATCGCCATGGTAAAATCTTGACTAAATTGTTTGATATCCTGGTTGAACCCAAGCTGATACAACCGACATTCATTACCGGTTATCCTGTGGAAGTGTCTCCCCTGTCACGAAAGAGCGACACTGATCCGGAATTAACAGACCGGTTTGAACTCTTTATTGCCGGCAGAGAGATTGCAAATGGTTTTTCCGAAATTAATGACCCGCAAGATCAGCATGATCGATTCTTAAGCCAGGTCAGGCAAAGGGATGAGGGCAACTCGGAAGCCCATATTATGGATGCTGAATATGTTCAGGCATTGGAATACGGCATGCCGCCAACAGCAGGGGAAGGGATAGGTATCGACAGACTGGTTATGCTGCTGACCGATTCTCCATCCATCAGAGAGGTTATTTTATTCCCCCATATGAAAAAGGCCAATTAACCGTTTATGAATCTTGAGTTATTCATAGCAGGCAAATACCTTCGGGCAAAACGAAAAGAGGGGTTTATATCCCTGATTACGTTTTTATCCGTTGCCGGGGTTATGGTCGGGGTAATGGCCTTGGTCGTGGTTATCGCCGTGATGAGCGGGGCTGAAACGGATTTTCGGAAAAGAATCCTCGGACTTGAGCCCCATATTCATGTAATGAACTATGCCGGAAAATTTGATAATTACCTGCCCCTTGTGAGCAAGCTTGAATCCCATGAAAACGTGCTTGGGGCCTCGCCAATTTTGTTTGCACAGGCAATGATCCGATCCAAACACTCTTTTTCCGGGGTGTGGGTCAGGGGAATTGATCCTGAAAATTCCTTTAACCAGATTAAAGGGTTTGACTCTGCCCGGTTGAAAAAATCATTTTTGACCAACGGTGAAAACAGCAAATACTCAGGTATTATTCTTGGCCGGGAGCTGGCAAACACCATGGGGGTCATTAAAGGGGATAGGGTCATCCTGATGTCACCTAAAGGGTTTATATCTCCTGTGGGGCATCTGCCATCCATGCAGCGGTTTGTAGTGGCTGATACATTTGATTCAGGTATGTATGAATATGACAGCACCATTGCCTATGTACATTTATCAAAGGCTCAGCAGCTTGTTGGTGCAAAGGATAGAGTCTCCGGCATCGGCATCTGGATCGACGATGTCTATGACGTAAAAAAGGTAAAACAAGCACTATCAAAACAATTGAAATATCCTTTTTATCAGCGGGACTGGATGGAGATCAACCAGAGTCTTTTCAGCGCTTTGAAACTTGAAAAAACGGCCATGTTCATTATCCTTACCTTGATTATCCTGGTGGCCGCCTTTAATATTGCAAGTGCCCTTATCATGATGGTAATGGAAAAAACAAAAGATATTGCCGTACTCAAGGCCATGGGTGCCACCAATAGAATGATACGTAGAATTTTTATTCTCAAGGGAATGATTATCGGTATCATCGGGACCTGTTTGGGTACCTTATCCGGTGTTGTTATCTGTATTCTTTTAAGAAAATATGATTTTATTCAATTGCCTGATGCCTACCCTTTTTCTACTCTTCCGGTTCAGCTTGAGACCTTTGATGTTGTCATCATTGCAGTCAGTGCCATCGTGATATGTTTTTTATCGACCCTTTATCCATCCTATAAAGCATCCAAAATGAATCCTGTTGAGGCGCTTCGATATGGATAGAACCGCATCTTTATTAACGCTGGAATCGGTGTCAAAATCATTTAACTCTTCATCGGCTCCAATTGAGATTTTAAAGGATGCTGATTTTGTTGTTAAAAAAGGGGAAACCATTGCCGTTGTGGGATCTTCCGGAATCGGCAAGTCAACGCTGCTGAATCTTGTGGGCACCCTGGATACACCGGACTCCGGCAAAATTTTTTTTAATGGCGATGATCTTTCATCCTACTCAAACGATCAGATGGCCATATTTAGAAATAATAATATTGGATTTGTATTTCAATTTCACTATCTGTTGCAGGGATTTTCCGCATTAGAGAATGTCATGATGCCAGGGTTGATAGCACAGAAAAATAAAAAAAGTATTGAAAACCGTGCTGCAAATATGCTTGAAAGAGTAGGGCTTTCATCGCGTGTTTCCCACCGGGTAGAAGACCTCTCCGGGGGAGAGCAGCAGCGGGTTGCATTGGCAAGAGCGCTGGTGCTTGGGCCGGACCTGCTTCTGGCAGACGAGCCAACAGGGAATCTGGATCAAGATAACAGCCAGAGTGTGCATGCGCTGATGAGAGAATTGAATAAGGAAATGGGTATGACCATCATTGTTGTGACACACAATCAAGATCTTGCCCGGACCATGGAAAGAAAAGTGACGCTTTCACAAGGGAAGATAATTTCTGTTTAGCAGATTAACATTGAATTTTGGGACATCATCATGTTTAAAAGAACCATTGTTTTACTTGGGTTGATACTCTTCTTTTCTGCGGGTACACTTTATGCAGAATCTAAAATCAAGCTGGCCATTCTCCCCTTTAATGTATTTTCAGACACGCCGCAGGACAATCTTTCTGATAAAATTCCTCAGATGCTTCATGATAAGCTGGCCCTTGAGGGTTCACAAATTATCATGATTGAAAAAAGAATGGATACAGATGCTTGGGAATTCAGCGATTTCAGAGAACAGGGAATCAAGTTAGGGGTTGATTATATTCTTTCCGGATCCATATTTGTGGCCGGACAGGGTGTCAGTATCGACACAAAACTGGTCAACATCTATGAAGAGGACGGTATCACCTCGCTCTATTCAAATGTGAAAAGTTCTGAGAATCTGTTTTCAGCTGTGTCGAAAATAAGCAAGGAAATTACAGGCGAGGTTTTTCAAAAAATTATTATTTCAGATGTTGAGATAGCCGGAAATAAAAGAATAGAGGCAGACGCAATATTAAGAATTATCGATACCCAGCCAGGAGATCTCATCAAGCCTGGAAATATCACAAAGGATCTTCGTAAAATTTATAAAATGGGGTATTTTGACGATGTCGTGGTTGAGGAACAGGCCCATGATAAAGGGGTAAAAGTTGTCTTTAACGTGGTTGAGAAACCCAGTGTCAGAAAGGTTAGATTTGAAAAAAACCATATATTTGAAGATGAAGAGCTCTTTGAATTTGTGGATACCCATACAGGATCCATATTGAATCTGCATAAAATCAACTCTGATGTAAAGCGGATACGAATGATGTATCTGGAGAAAAACTATTACAATTGCAAAGTCTCCTATAAGATCCTTCCTCTTGAAAACTCTCAGGCTGATATTGTTTTTACCATTCTTGAAGGAAACAAAATAAAAGTTGAGAAAATTACCTTTGAAGGAAATCAATATTTCAGTGATAGTGATATTAAAGATGCGATGCAGACCAGTGAAAAAGGTTTCTTTTCGTTTTTTACATCTTCAGGAGATCTGAAAGAAGCAGAAGTGAAGAATGATGTTGTCAGAATCGAGTCTTTATATAAAAATAATGGTTTTGTTAACGCAAAGGTATCCGATCCTATCATCGATATCGGAGATGAGTCGATTGACATCCATTTTAAAATTAAAGAAGGGAATCAATACACGGTTAATAAGGTTGATATTACCGGTGATCTCATTGTTGCCAAAGAAGTTTTAACTGAAATGGTTCAGTCTCAAGAGTCCGAGTTGTACAACCGGGATAATGTCAGGAAGGATATTCATTCCATTAGCGATTTTTATTCCAACGAAGGGTACGCCAATGTCGATATCAAACCCCTGATTGATAAAAACAGCGAAGACAATAATGTCAATATTACCTATAGTATTGACAAGAAAACGCCTGTCTACTTCAACAGAATCAATATCAGCGGCAACTACAAGACGCGTGACAAGGTTATCCGACGAGAAATTAAAATCGAAGAACAGGGTCTGTTCAGTAAGAAGAAAATTCAACAAAGCTATAAAAACCTGAATCGTCTCGATTACTTTGATTCCATTGATGTGAAACCTGTAAAAACCGACAAAGAAGACGAACTGGATCTAAATGTCGAAGTAGCAGATAAAAATACCGGACAGCTTAGCTTTGGCGCCGGGTACAGCAGTGATGAAGAAGGTTTTGTAACAGCTGAGGTAAAGGAGAGAAATCTCTGGGGCAAGGGTCAGACCGGTAAAGTAAGTGCCCGGATATCAACAAAGACCGTCCATTATAATATTGCATTTTATGAACCTTATATTATGGACACGCCCATATCCGGCGGACTCGAACTTTACAGGGAAGAAAAAGAGTATGATTATTACGACAGGGATGCCATTGGATTCATAGGGACATTGGGCTACAGGCTGTTTGATTATGCCCGAATCGGTGTCAGATACAGGATTGAAGATTTTGAGGTATATGATGTTCAGTCTGATAAAACCTACATGATGCCCGGAACATTTTTCTTGAGCAGTATCGAACCATTTTTCAAGTATGATTCACGGGACGATTTATTCATGCCGACTGAAGGTATGACCCACAAACTTTCCATTGAGTATGCCGGCGAATTTGTCGGCGGTGACATCGACTATACAAAGTATCTGGCCGAGTCGAGTGTGTTTTTCCCGTTTTTCTGGAAATTTACGCTGGGTCTGCACGCAGAAGGCGGCTATATTGATGACCGCAGCGATAACAATATTGACATTGACTATGAGAAATTTTATCTGGGCGGAATTAACTCCATTCGTGGTTTTGACAATACCGATATCAATGCCAGCGATGAAGGTGATCCCAGGGAGCGGGGCGGTGACAAATACGTTCAGTTTAATATGGAGTTAACATTTCCGCTTGTAGAAGAATACAATGTTGGCGGTGTCTTTTTCTATGATCGCGGTGATGTTTACAGTACCGGCGAAAGTATAGACTTAGGAGACCAGTATTCCAGCTTTGGTGCCGGGATTCGGTGGAATTCACCCTTAGGTCCGATACGACTGGAATATGGTGTGGTAATTGATGGTAAGCATGTCAAAGATGCAGGCGATGGCGAATTTGAATTCTCTGTGGGTGCGTCCTTTTAATTTAAGGCAGTATGGATAATTATTTAATAAACAAAGAGGTGGTTTGATGAAAAAGACACTATTGAGTGTACTGATATCAATTGTGATAGTTGGAATGGGATCCACAGCCTATTGTGCGGATGTGGCAAAGATTGGTGTTTTTGATCTTCAAAAAATTGTTCTTGAATCCAGCGCTGGAAAAATGATGCAAAAGCAGGCTAAAGCCAAGCACACCGAGTTCCAGCAAAAATTAAACACTGAGAAAAAACAGCTCCAGGAGATGCAAAAAGCCCTGGAAAGAGAAGCGCTGGTATTAAGTGCAGAGAAAAATAATGAAAAACAGCGGGCATTCAGAATCAAAGTCAATGATTTTAAGAAAATGCAATCCGACTTTGGGCTGGAAATGAAAAAGCTGGAAAACAAACTAAAAGGTAAAGTAATTAAGGACACCTTCGAGATTGTTGAAAAAATAGGAAAAGAAGAAGGATTCCTCATGATCTTGGAAATCAAAACAGCCGGGATATTTTATGCCCAGGACCACATGAACATTACCGATAAAATAATAAAAGCGTATAATCTCAAAGCATCAAAAACCAAATAATCGATAGTTGATTGAATGAAACTTTCTATCCGGAAAATCGGTGAATTTATTGATGCAGAGATCCATGGTGATGAATCTGTGGAGGTTTGTGGAATGAATTCATTTGAGGATGCCACTGCTTCTGATATCACTTTTGCATCTGACAGTCGTTTTTTAGGCCAGATGGAAAAAACCAGGGCTGGTGCCGTCATTGTTCCAGAATCGTACCCCATTGAGAATAGAGGGTCACAGTACCCTGTTTTTTTGAAAACACCGCATCCCAAGAAAGCTTTTTTTGACCTTGTGGCTGTTTTTCATCCCGCTAAAATATCAAAAACCGGTATCCATCCGACATCGGTCATTGGTGATGATGTTATCATTGGCAAGGATACCATTATTGAACCGGGGGTGGTGATATCGGACCGGGTCTGTATCGGAGATCATGTTCATTTGATGCCCCATGTCTATATCGGATCAGATTGTACGATTGGGGGGCACACCGTGATAAAGCCCAATGTCAGTATCATGGAACGATCCGTGATTGGTTCTCATGTCTTAATTCATTCGGGATGCGTTATTGGCTCTGACGGATATGGGTTTACCCACGATTCAGAACAGCATGAAAAAATTATTCATACCGGGTCTGTCCACATTGGCGATCATGTTGAAATCGGTGCCTGTAACACCATTGATCGCGGGACCCTTGGTAAAACGATTATCGGAAGCGGTGTAAAAACCGACAACCAGGTCCATATTGCCCATAATGTGAAGATCGGTAACAATGCACTGATTGTGGCCCAAGTCGGCATTGCGGGCAGTACGAGGCTTGGTAAAAATGTTATTGTTGCCGGGAAAGCAGGCATCAGCGGGCATCTTGAAATCGGGGATAATGCCATCGTCGGACCCTACGCCGGTGTTCACAGCAATGTGCCGCCAAATGAAGTTGTTTCCGGGATTCCGCAGATGCCACATGGGCGATGGCGTAAAGTTGTCAGTATCGTTTCCCGTTTGCCTGAAATGAGAAAAAAATTATTTTCCTTTGATAAACGATTAAAGGAATTGGAAAACAAGAAAAAATAGTTGGAGCAAATATGATTCATCCCACCGCCATTATTGATCCGTCTGCTGAAATCGACAACAATGTTACCATCGGACCCTATGCGATCATCAATTCCGATGTCTGCATCGGATCCGGCACAACAATCGGTCCTTATTCAACCATAGAGCAATATGTTAATATTGGGGGAGACTGTCAGATATTTCAATATGCATCCGTCGGCGGTGCGCCTCAGGATCTGAAATTCCATGGAGAGAAGTCGTATTTGAAAATAGGCCGGGGTACAATCATCCGGGAGTTTGTCACCATCAACAGGGGTACTGAAAACGGTGGTGGTGTCACCGAGGTAGGTGAGGAAAACTACCTTATGGCGTATACCCATATTGCCCATGACTGTAAAACCGGGAAACAGGTTATTCTGGCCAATAACTCAACACTGGCAGGTCACATTACCATCGGTGATAACGTCACTGTCGGGGGACTTGTGGCCATCCATCAATTTGTCAAGATCGGTGATTTTGCCTATATCGGAGGAAAATCAGCCGTAACTAAAGACATTCCTCCCTATGTGATCGCAGCAGGGGACAGGGCCACCTTGCACGGATTGAACAATGTGGGATTGAAACGACAAAAATTTTCAAAAACCACTCTCAGACAGCTCAAAAAAGCCTATCGGATTGTATTTAGGATCGGCCTGACTGTCAAACAGGCTTCCGAACGGGTAAAAGCCGAAGTTGAGCAGATCCCGGAAGTTATAAATTTTATGGACTTTATCATTAAATCCAATAGAGGTGTGACTAGATAACCCTATGAAAATCGGACTTATTTCCGGTGGTGGTCAATTTCCCGCCCTGTTTGCCCAAAAAGCGGCCCAAAAAGGGTATGACGTCTACGCCATTGGCTTCCACTCCGAAACAGATCCGATGCTGGCCGGACATGTCCGGGAATATCAATCCATCTATATTGGCCAGGTAAACAAGCTGATAAAGTTTTTTAAGCGGTATGATCTTACGGAAGCCGTGATGCTGGGCAGCATCAGCAAAACCAATATATTCAAAGATATCCGACCTGATTTTAAAGCGCTTTCCTTTATCGCCAAAAATCTTCGGACCCACGATGATTCAGTCTTAACCTCATTTGCCAATCTATTGTCCAAAGAGGGGATCACCATAAAACCCTCCACTTTTCTTCTGCCTGAATTGATCAGTCCCCAGGGGTGCTGGACAAAAAGAAAGCCGGATAGCGCAGAAAAAAAAGACATTTCGCAGGGATGGAAACTGGCCAAAGAAATAGGGAAACTGGATATCGGACAATGCATTGTCATAAGCAATGGCACCGTTTTGGCAGTGGAAGCCATAGACGGAACCGATGCTACTATAAAGCGCGGGGCTTCTTTAAGTGAACAAAACGGTGCTGTGGTGGTTAAATTATCCAAACCTTCCCAGGACCTGAGATTCGATTTGCCATCTTCAGGTGCCCGGACCATTAAAGTCATGCATGACTACGGTGCCTCCATTCTAGTGCTGGAGGCCGGAAAATCTCTTGCCTTTGATCGTGAAGAAATGATATCGCTTGCAGACAAGTACAACATATCAATTATTGGGATGACAGACAGCCAGATAAAATGAATTTACCTGTAAAATCCAGGCATATTATGGTCCTGACAGGGGAACCTTCCGGGGATGTGCATGCGGGGAAGGTGATCAGGGAAATAAAAAAGCGTGATGCTTCCATCTATTTTTCAGGCATTGGCGGACCCCATCTTCAAAAAGAAAACGTGGACCTTTTCTACCATATTTCAAAATTATCCGCCATGGGAATAACAGAAGTCCTGGTACAGTTTCGGCAGATTAAACAGGCATTTGACCGGTTTAAGAAAAAACTGAAACAATACCCTTTCGATTTAATCATCATTGTGGATTATCCTGGATTTAATCTCAAGGCTGCGCAATACGTTAAACTCAATTATAATATCCCTATTCTTTATTACATCACGCCCAAGGTATGGGCCTGGAAAAGATCTCGATTAAAACAGATTCAAGAATATGTTGATCACGCCGCACTGATTCTGCCTTTTGAGAAAAAAATTTATAAGGATGCCGGTATCCCGGCAACATACGTTGGAAACCCGTTAATGGAAGACTATCCAACGCATTTGACCAAACCTTTTTTAAAAAACAAGGCAAATGATCCTGGCGACATCATGACCATAGGCCTGCTTCCGGGATCACGGAAATCTGAAATCAACCGTTTGCTGGATGTGATGCTTCACGCTGCGATCCTCATCGGGCGGCACAAAAAAGTGCGATTTGTCATTTCTAAAGCAGATTCTATCTATCATGATCAAATTGAGAAGGGTTTAAATAAAATAAATTCTGAACTACCATTTGAGATTTTCCAGGGACCGGTCAGAGAGATATTTATAAAATCGGATCTGATTATCGCAGCCTCCGGGACCGCTACACTGGAAGCGGCACTATGCTGTGTTCCCACGATTCTTATTTATAAAATGTCTGCCATAACCTATCGAATTGGCAAGATTCTTGTCAAACTTGAGTATGTCGGACTGGCCAATTTAATCGTAAAAAAACAAGTCATGCCGGAATTTTTACAGGATGACGCCAATCCGGAACAAATTTGCAAAAAAGCTGTCCAGATACTGGACAATTTACAATTTTATGAAAACCGGCTCAAATCGGTGAGGCAGTTTTTAGGGGACAGTGGGGCGTCAAAAAGAACAGCAGCACTTGCCATGCAGCTAATGCGGTCTTAGATTATGACCAATATTTAAGTTTGACAAATAGATTCAAATACGCTTAGAGTGAACCATGTTACATTATTTAAAGACTCTTTTGAAAAGGATTCCATATTTACTTTGTTAACTATCGAATTGACCTTGCTGATAACATGCCTTTTTTTATCCGGTTTTTTTTCGTCGTCAGAAACAGCGCTTTTTTCCATCAGTAAAGTAAAAGCCCTTCACATTGCCAAGGACGGTACAAACACCGGTCGGCTGATCATGCTGATGAAAGAGGATTCTCATACGCTGTTGACCACGATTCTTATCGGTAACAATCTTGTAAACATCGGGGCCTCGGCTCTGGCTACAGCCCTTTCCATTTCATTTTTTGAATCCAATGCCGTTGGTATCGCCACCGGAACCATGACATTGCTGATTCTTGTTTTTGGTGAAATTTTCCCCAAATCCTTTGCCAATCACAATAACATTCTGGTTGCCCGAATCGTCATATACCCGCTTTATTGGTTGTCCAAAATGTTTTTCCCTTTGATATATATATTAAATTTTATACCTAAACTGCACGGCACCATCAATACTTCCAGTGATACTGTCACAGAGGACGAGCTAATGACTATGGTGGAGGTTGTTGAGGGGGAAGGGGAGATCAAGGAAGAAGAAAAAGAATATATCACCAATATTTTTGAATTTGACGATACTGCCTGTTCTGAAATAATGACCCCCAGAGCCGACATGTTCGTTATAGATGTTTCACAAATAATGGATATTGAAAGTATACTTGGGACGGGATTCTCCAGGATACCGGTGATCGAAGACACTATTGACAATATTATCGGGATCCTGCATGTAAAAGATCTTTTCGCCAGCTTTCATAAGGTATGTGATGGAAATGATTCTAACCTGGATGTTAAAAAAATAATGAAAAATCCATATTTCATACCTGAATCCAAAAAACTTGATTCTCTGCTTCAGGATTTCAAGCAGAAAAAAAATCATATCGCTGTGGTGGTTGACGAACATGGCGGCGTATCCGGCATTGTCACCCTCGAAGATGTAGTTGAAGAGATCATCGGAGAGATCATTGATGAAACAGACAGGCTGGTTCCGGACATCATTCGTTTAAAACAGAATAAGTGGCTGGTGGCAGGCAAGATAGATATTGATGATTTGAACAAGGAAATTGACATTAAGATACCTGAATCTACAACGTATGATACCTTTTCAGGTTTTTTCTTAGAGCAGATCGGCCGTATTCCCAAACCGGGTGAATCCATTGCCATGGAGAAGATACGGGCAACTGTCAAAGATATGGACGGGAACAGGATAAAAAGTTTTATTATAAAAAAAGAGCCTGTTGGGGCCTAATTTCACAGCAAAGTGCTTTTATGGTTTTATTCAGATCTGTACTATAAAGTTCTATGTTGTTACTATAATCAGCTAAATTATCTTGACTTCTTTAAACACCACGGTTAGATTCTTAGCACTTAACTTTTTGGATAAGGAAAATTAATGGTTTCTACAAGCAGATATTACTTTTTTTGGTATTTTTTTAAATACGTCCATCGTCTGTGGTGAGAGAAGCCTTTTAGAAATTATCATTCGAAACCGCAGCAGAGAGCAAACCTGACGCGGTTTTTTTTATGGAAAAACTGAGCCGATTATGATGAAAAAGAACGATAACAAAACAAGTTTAACAGACCTTAGAGTTAAAATTGATGCCATTGACAGGGAAATTCTCGATTTAATTAATCAACGGCTGGAAATTGGAATTGACGTTGGGTCTATCAAAAAAAAGAGTGCTGCACCGATTCTTGATCGGTCACGCGAGCGGCGTGTCATTGAAAAACTGTCCAGGATTAACAACGGTCCGGCAACAGCACAATTAATCAGATATATCTTCAGTGTCATCATTACGGCCACCCGGGATATTCAGAAACCTAAAACCATCTCTTTTCTCGGGCCAGAAGCCAGTAATACGCATATCGCCGCATTGACACATTTTGAACATTCCGGAACATTTGTGGAGCAGGCCAATCTGTATGACATATTTTCCCAGGTGGATAAAAAAATCAGCCATTTCGGGGTGGTACCCATAGAAAATTCCATTGAAGGAGCGGTAAATCACACTCTGGATCTGTTTGTCGATTTTGATATTCATATCTGCGCAGAGCATTTTGAGCCTATATCCCATGACCTTCTGTCTATCAGCGGCGAAGCCTGCGATGTTAAGACTATCTGTTCACACCCACAGGCACTGGGTCAGTGTAAAACATGGATTCAAAAAAAATTTCCAGATGCTGCGATCATTGAGGAAAGCAGTGCCTCCCGAGCCGCCCAGATGGCGTCACAGAATAAATTCATAGCCGCCATTGCCAGCCGTCAGGCAGCGCATTTGTATGACCTTTTGGCCATTGAATCTCAAATTGAGGATTATCCCGGCAATATTACCCGGTTTTTGGTGATCGGCAGGTCAATGCCGGAACCCACCGGAAACGACAAAACATCGGTAATGTTTGCCACTTCCCATATTCCGGGAGCTCTTTTTAAAGCGCTGGACCCTGTGAACAAGGCCGGTTTGAATATGCTCAAACTTGAGTCCCGGCCCACTAAGGATCAAAAATGGAGTTACTATTTTTTCCTGGATATTGAAGGGCATATGATGGATGAGAAAATTGCTGATACACTGGATGCCATGCGGGAAGTCACACTGTCCTTAAAAGTGCTGGGCTCTTATCCTGCCTTTGTTAAGGAGGATGTGTGATTATTGACAGTAATACCTGCCTGTATGGTGTGTTTGGAAATCCTGTACACCATTCAAAAGGGCCGTTAATACACAATGCCTGTTTTAAACATTATAAACACAATGCCGTTTATCTGGCATTTGAAGTAGATGATATCAACGGGGCGGTTCGTGCTGTCAAATCCATGAAAATGAAAGGGGTGTCGGTTACTATACCCTATAAATCTGATGTGATGAATTTTATGGATAAAATTGATCCGGATGCGCAAAAAATTGGTGCCGTGAATACCATTGTAAATCAAAATGGCCACTTAACTGGCTATAATACCGATTGCCAGGCAGCTGTTTTACCTTTAATGCATCTGGGCATTCAAAATAAGCATGTCTGCATTATCGGTGCCGGTGGGGCTGCCCAGGCCGTTGCCCACGGTATTAAAAAGCAGAGAGGAAAGGTTTTAATCGTTAACAGAAGTCATGATGCAGGAGCAGCTCTTGCTGACAACGTCGGTGCAAAGTTTATTAGCCTGGCAGATGAAAAACAACTGGGCAGGCAAAAGATAGATATTTTAATCAATACCACCCCGGTGGGCATGTTCCCGAAAGTGGATGCAATGCCAATTCCGTTATCCTGCCTGCATCCGGAAATGGTGGTCATGGATATTGTTTATAACCCCTTAAAAACAAGGTTGCTCCAAGAAGCCGAAAAAATGGGGTGTGAAATCGTTGACGGGTTGTCCATGTTTTTGTATCAGGCAGCAGCTCAGTTTGAGTTGTGGACCGGCATTAATCCGGATCTGAATATAATGCGTCACGCCGTAATGAGTGGAGATAAATAAGTGAAAAATATTAAGCCAAGGAAAATAGAATCCCAATCGGTCATCATACCCGGTTCAAAGAGCATTTCTCACAGGATGATGATCTGTGCATCCCTTTGCCAAGGGAAATCGCGTATCTCGAATGTTCTTGAAAGTGAAGATATCCTTTTAACCATGGAGTGCCTGAAAAATATGGGTGCCGGTATTGATCGTACTGCTGATACTGTTTATGAGGTAAAGGGATTTGGCGGTCGACCGGATCCCTGTGAAAAAGAGATATATCTTGGCAATTCCGGAACTTCCATGCGCCTGTTAACTGGGATCGCAGCACTTGGATCAACCCACTATACACTGACCGGTGATAAACGAATGTGTGAACGCCCGATGCAGGAGTTGCTCGATGCATTAAATATGATGTTTGTATCTGCAACATCGAAAAATCAAAACGGTGCACCGCCTGTCATTATCTGCGGTGGTAATAGAAAGGGCGGTGTTGTAAAAATTGACTGTTCAAAAAGCAGCCAGTATCTGTCATCACTTTTAATGATTGCACCTTTCTTTGAGAGGGGACTTGACATCAGCCTTGACGACACTCCGGTCTCAACACCATATATTGATCTTACCCGCGATATTATGAAGCAGTTTACTGTTGCGTCAACTCAAGACGGGTATACCACATTTCATGTGCCGGGCAACCAGAACTATAAGGCAGGTCAGTTTTTTGTTGAACCGGATTTGTCCAATGCTGGGTATTTCTGGGCCATGGGTGCTATTACCGGTCAGATGATTTATGTTGAAAACATTAGCGCCAATTCATTGCAGGGTGATTTAAAACAGATCCATATTCTGGAAAAAATGGGCTGCCGCGTCCTTATAGAAAACAATAGGATCGGTGTGTGTGGCCGTAATCTGAACGCTGTGGATGTGGATATGTCCGACACACCGGATGCGGTTCCGGCCATTGCCGTAGTGGCAAGCTTTGCCAATGGTACCACGCGTATCCGAAATATTGCCCATCTTCGGGAAAAGGAATGTGACAGGATTGATGCGGTCTCTTCCCAGCTTGGGAAAATGGGAATTTCTGTCAAGCAGGGGACAGATTTTATCGAGGTCACCGGCGGCCGTCACACTGGCGCTTTTATTGAAACTTTTAATGATCATCGTATTGCCATGGCCTTTTCTATTCCCGGATTGCTGGTGGAGGGAATGCAGATAGAAAATGAAATGTGTGTTGAAAAATCATTCCCAAACTACTGGGATCTTTTTGACGGATTAGGTTAAGACAAAGACCGATATATGAGAATATATTTAATTGGATACCGGTGTACCGGAAAAACAACGATCGGCAAAAGACTGGCAAGCCATCACAAAATTGAGTTCATGGATACGGATGAATGGGTGCAGGCCGATGCCCGACAGACCATTGCCCGGATCGTTAAAAAGAACGGATGGGATTTTTTCCGCGATTTGGAAAAAAAAGCGCTTAAAAATTGCCAAAAAATGACAGATGCCGTAATTTCCACCGGGGGCGGGATTGTACTCAACCCTGAAAACAGGGAGATGATAAGATCCAGCGGTATCTGCATCTGGCTTTCTGCTAATGAGGATACAATCATTGCACGCATGAATAACGACGACGCCACCTCAGACATGCGTCCCTCTTTAACCGATACGGATCTGTTGCAGGAAACAAGGCAGTTGATTCACCAGCGGACACCCATGTATGAACAAACGCATCATATTAAAGTAGATACCACAATTCATTCACCGGATGAATGTATACAGATAATTAACAGGAGAATAAAAGATGTCCGGTTCTAGTTTTGGAAAAGCATTCCAGATAACCACTTTTGGAGAATCCCACGGAAAAGGCGTCGGGGTTGTGATTCAAGGCTGCCCGCCGGGCATCTCCATCGACGAAGCTGTGCTGCAAAAAGCCCTTGATAAACGTAAACCGG
>CAZLTD010000082.1:0-25137 GCA_964562385.1 uncultured Desulfobacula sp. | reverse complement strand
TGTAATTTCAATTGCTTACAACAATGCTGTTACCCCGTGAATGAATACAAAAAAAGACAGCTTTCAAGAAAATGCTCATCTGACATCATAATGTTTCTCCCAATATCACTTGTACATGCAATTATTTCATTTTTAGCAACTTGTCAACCACCATATAAATTCCATCGTCGATTACAAAAAAACAAAAAGGCTGTGGACGATAATACAATCCACAGCCTTTTATAAAATAATTTTCAACTATTTTATTATTGATCAACAACCATCATTGTGGCGGGATTCAGCTGGTACCGTACGTCTGTTCTGTCACCGTCCTTTAAGACCAGCGCTTCAATCTTATTTTCTATTGGCTGTAGAAAAACGGCTTTGTCAAATCGGTCTTTATGCGTTTCCAACTGAACCGGATATCCGTCATCACAAAGCTGTTCTTCTCTGTGACTTTTCATGGAAAACCAGATAAAAATGGAAAATTCCCGGTTGATTGCTTCCAGTTCATCAAGAAGTTGTGAATTATCCTGATCAAAGTTCAATCCGTCAATGATGATCAAAGACGGAAGTAAAAGGTCTGCTTTTTTAAAACTTTTTAAATAATCGGTGATTTTCTGGGTGTCAAAAGTGGCTTCCGTATAGCTGATGCCCACCTTGTTCGGGTGAATGTCTTCCCATACGCGTACAGCCTTTTGCGGATCAACATACCCGATACTGTCCACCAGATTATTATAGCCTTCCTGATATCTTAAATTAATTTTTTCCATTGAATCATCAAGGCTGATATGAAGGATTTTTTCATTGTCCAGCAACTGGGTCAGCGCGATCTGTACAAGAAAACTGGTTTTCCCCACGCCCGCTCTCGAAAGAACAGCACCGAAACTGCCGTCTTTGATATTCTCTATCCCAATGGTCTTTTCGACAGGGCTTCTGTAAATGAGATCTTTTCTTAACATGGTTCCTCTCTATTTTTTTATCTTATTTTTTCTCTGCTTTTTCTTCCTGCTTTTTACGGGCAATCTCTTCTGCTACTGACAGCGGCACCTGCTTGTAAGTAGAAAATTCCATGGTGAACTGTGCCTTACCCTGTGTAGCAGATCTTAAAACAGTAGAAAAGCCAAACATGTCAGAAAGTGGTACCTGAGATTCAACAACCGACATGACGCCTTCTTCCTGAGATCCCTGTATAATACCGCGTCTCTGATTAATCAGGCCCATACAGGCGCCCTGAAACTCGTTGGGTGTCTCAATAACGACTTTCATGATCGGCTCTTTTATTACAGGTTTCGCTTTTAAATAGGCCTCAAGAAATGCCCCTCTTGCTGCCGACTGAAAGGCCATTTCAGATGAATCCACTGCGTGATATGCGCCATCATCTATGGTCACCTTGATCCCGGTCACCGGGAACTCAAGTTTGGGACCTTTGGCCATACAGGCTGCAAATCCTTTTTCACAGGCCGGAATGTACTGGGTCGGAATTCTACCACCGGTAATTTTATTGACGAATTCAAATTCCTCTTCACACGGCTCCAGAAAACCGGCAACACGGCCAAATTGTCCTGCGCCGCCTGTCTGTTTTTTATGCGTATAATTAAAGACCGCTTTTTTAGTGATCGTTTCCCTGTAAGCCACACGTGGCTGACCGGTTTCGACCTCGGCTGCGTATTCTCTTTTCATCCGTTCAACATAGACTTCAAGATGAAGTTCGCCCATCCCCTGAATGATTGTATCACCGGTTTCATGATCAACATATGTTTTAAATGTCGGATCTTCCTTGGTAAACCGGTTTAACGCTTTGGACATATTGATTTGCGCCTTGTTGTCCTTGGGCACTATTGAAAGAGAAATAACCGGTTCCATGACATGCATGGCCATCATGGTATAATTGATTTTCGGGGTTACAAATGTATCACCTGAAGCGCAGTCAACACCGAACATGGCACCGATATGTCCGGCTGGAATTGCCTCGACATCTTCCATTTGAGATGAGTGCATCCGTATCAGGCGGCCGGCTTTAATTTTTTTGCCGTCCCTTGAATTAATAAGTGTATCCCCTTTGTTAATACATCCCTGGTAGACCCTGATATAGGTCAACTGTCCATACTGGCCGTCTTCAAGCTTAAAGGCCAGGGCCACCGTTGGTTTGTCAAAGGTACTTTCTAAAACAACGGTTTCTTCATTATTGTCAAGATCAATGGCTTCATTTTCAATATCAAGCGGAGAGGGCAGGTAGTTGAGCACCGCATCTAAAAGCGGCTGAACCGCTTTGTTCTTATAGGCGGACCCCAAGAATACCGGCGTCATTTCCCTGGCAATGGTTCCGGTTCTTACTGCGCCCATGATCAGTTCTTCAGAGATCTCGGATTCTTCAAGAATGGCATCGGTCAGGTCTTCAGAATAGAGGGAAACAGCATCAACCATCTCTTCTCTTGCCATCTGGGCCTCATCCATCATCTCTTCTGGAATGTCCTTGATCACAATATTCTCACCATTGTCACCTTCAAAATAGTAGGCTTTCATGGCAACAAGATCAACAACGCCTTCATGCTTGTCTTCAAGCCCGATGGGCAGCTGCATCATAATGGAGTTGTGCCCCAGTTTTTCCCGCAGCTGGTTGCTGACTTTTTCCGGGTTGGCACCGGATCTGTCACATTTGTTGACAAAGGCGATACAGGGAACTTCATACCGTTTCATCTGCTGGTCAACCGTAATAGACTGAGACTGAACGCCTGAAACCGAACAGAGGATAAGTACGACACCATCCAGAACACGCAGGGAGCGTTCCACTTCAACAGTGAAATCGACATGGCCGGGTGTGTCTATAATATTAACGTTGTGGTTTTTCCATTCACAATAAGTGGCAGCCGAGGCGATGGTGATGCCTCTTTCTTTTTCAAGCTCCATGGAGTCCATGACCGCACCGGCCCCGTCCTTTCCACGGACCTCATTTATCTTGTGAATTCTGTCCGTGTAAAATAGGATTCTTTCAGTCAGCGTGGTTTTACCTGAATCAATATGAGCACTGATTCCGATATTCCTTACTTTTTCAAGATCTCTAATCATTTCATAACATCCTTTGAATAAAATTTGCCTTTTAAGCCTGAAAACGCACTGGTTGCCAAAGGCTTTCCCGTATATTTAATATTGCTAAATTATTGTGATTTTGTTAGTGTGAACCCGAAGTAAACTTAGCTTATGAAAGCGGTAATAATATATGCAAACCCTTAGTTTGTCAAGAAAATAGTTGTCAACAAAAATATAAACATATCAAATAAAATTTATCATGCCTATCGAGTTTGAAAATACCCTGGCCTGTGGCGCAAAGATTCTGGGCACCCACCTGTCACCAGAACAGATCCAACTTTTTAATATCCATGCCAGCCAATTGTCGCTGTACAGCAAAAAAATCAACCTGACTGCGATCAAAACTTTTGAAAGCATTGCTGAAAAACACTTTATCGATTCTATTGCCGTTGCCCCCTTTATACCGGGGCAGGGCTCCTTGCTGGATCTTGGATCCGGTGGGGGGTTCCCGGGGATACCGTTAAAAATCATGCACCCGAATTTAAATGTTATTCTCATAGATGCTTCACGAAAAAAAGTTAATTTTCTAAAACATGTGATTCGAATGCTGGGCTTAAAAAACATTGAAGCGATTCATACAAGGGTTGAAGAGCTCTATGAACAAGATGAGTTCACCGGTCAATATGATACCGTGATCTCACGTGCTTTTACTGAACTTCAAAATTTTGTCCGGATGGCCACGCCATTTTTAAGTCCCCATGGAACCATCTGTGCCATGAAAGGGAAAAATGCGCAAAATGAGCTTGGGCCGGTTGTTGAAGCGCAGTATGAAATCAAAAAGCACTACTATCAATTGCCGTTTGAAAAATCAGACCGTTACATTTACATGCTGCAACCAAAACATAACAGATAACCTGTGCGGCAATATAAAATCCTGTCTCCGCAAAATCGAGTGGTCGCCCAGGGCAGTGCATATTACTTTTCAGGAGAACAATAACAAATAGTTACATTGCCGAAACCCGCAAATTTAAAACTTTAACCCATACAACCATCTGGAATTACAGATATAAAAACCATGGTGATGCTGCATTGGTTTACCCTGCACCACTGCCTGTTATACCTTGACATTTTAACTGTTTAACCGTAAAAAGAAAAGTTCAGCAAATTGATATCAATTGATCCGAAAACCGGAGGAATAATGGATTATAAAAAAACGCTAAATCTGCCAAAAACCAAATTTGCCATGAAGGCAAATCTACCGCAACGGGAACCACAGCAACTCAAAGACTGGGAAGAAAAAAAGATTTATCAGAAGTTGCGGGAACAATCCAAAGATAAGAAACCGTTTATCCTCCATGACGGCCCTCCGTATGCCAATGGTCATCTTCACATGGGCCATGCGATCAATAAAATTTTAAAAGACATAATTGTCCGCTCCCGCCAGATGGCGGGTTACAACGCCCCGTATGTACCGGGATGGGATTGCCACGGGCTGCCCATTGAACATAATGTGGATAAAAAACTGGGCAAAAAGAAAAGAGAGATGACCGATGTTCAGGTGAGAAGGGAATGCCGTTCCTATGCCGCACGCTTTGTTGACATCCAGAGAGAAGAATTCAAGCGCTTTGGTGTGATCGGGGAGTGGGATGAACCCTATTTGACCATGAATTACCCCTATGAAGCCAGAATTGCCAAGGAGTGCGGAGAATTTGCACTCTCCGGGGATATGTTTTTAGGTAAAAAACCCATTTACTGGTGCTGCAACTGCCAGACCGCTCTTGCCGAAGCTGAAATTGAATATCATGATCATACCAGCCCTTCAATATATGTTAAATTTCCGGCCAAGGATGATTTTTCTGATGTTTTGGCCGGGGTTAAAGACAATATTTTTGTTGTCATCTGGACCACCACGCCGTGGACACTGCCGGCCAACCTGGGTATCTGCCTGCATCCGAATTTTACCTATGCTGCCGTAAAAACAAAAGACCAGGGCGTTTTGATCATGGCCCGGGACATGGTTGAAGCAGTGATGGATGAATTCGGTATCCAGGGATATGAGATTATCAAAGAGTTTTCAGCCGCCGAGCTTGAAAACAAAAAATGCAAACACCCGATTTATGACCGGGACTCCATCATCATTTTAGGTGACCATGTAACGCTTGAAGCGGGTACCGGTTGTGTGCACACCGCTCCCGGACACGGCGCAGATGACCATATTGTCGGAAAAAAATACAACCTGGACTGTTACTCACCAGTGGAAGACAATGGTGTTTTCTCCAAAGAGGTTGAACTTTTTGGCGGACAGTTCATTTTTAAAGCCAACCCCAACATCAATGAAAAACTTGATGAACTGGGCCTTTTATTGAAAAACGAAAATCTAAGTCACTCCTATCCGCACTGCTGGCGCTGTAAGAAACCTGTGATCTTTAGGGCCACTCCACAGTGGTTTATCTCCATGGATAAGCTTTCTTTACGGCAAAAAAGCCTTGATGAAATTAATAATGTCCAGTGGATTCCATCATGGGGCAGGGAGCGCATCTATTTAATGATCGAAAACCGCCCGGACTGGTGCCTGTCACGTCAGCGATCCTGGGGTGTCCCCATCCCGGTATTCCACTGTAAGGAGTGTAAAGAGATCTATGTCACCCGTGAGTCTGTTGATAAAATTCATACGCTATTTACCGAGCACTCTTCGGATATATGGTTTGATAAAGATGCAAAATACCTGATGCCCGAAGGCGCTGTTTGTGAAAAATGCGGATCTGAGACCTTTACCAAGGACCACAATATTTTAGATGTATGGTTTGATTCCGGTGTCAGTCATGCTGCCGTACTGGAAGAAAGACAGGGTTTATCCCGTCCTGCAGATATGTACCTTGAAGGCTCGGACCAGCACAGGGGATGGTTTCACTCATCGTTACTGACCGGTGTCGGCCGAACCGGAAAGGCGCCTTACAAAGCGGTGCTGACCCACGGGTTTGTTGTTGATGAAAAGGGTCATAAAATGTCCAAATCAGTGGGGAATGTCGTGGCCCCGGATTCGGTCATCAAACAATACGGTGCCGATGTATTGCGTCTTTGGGCAGCTTCTGCCGATTACAGGGGTGATGTCAGCATCTCCAACAACATTATCAAACAGTTGTCGGATGCCTACCGCAGGATTAGAAATACCTGCCGCTTTATGCTGGGCAATTTTTCCGACTTTGATGTGACCACGGATCTGAGACCTGTCGCAGATATGTCTGAACTGGATCGATTTATCCTTCACAGGTTGCACCATGTGGTTCAGCGGAGCATTAAAAGCTATGACAAGTATGAATTTCATACCATTTACCACACGCTGCATAACTTTTGCGTGGTGGATTTGTCCTCTTTTTATCTTGATATCATCAAGGACCGGCTTTACACCAGTGCTGCAACGGATCCGCTGCGCCGGGATGCCCAGACCGTGATGTACTCGATTCTTAACGCCCTGGTTAAAATCATGGCGCCTATTCTGCCGTTTACAGCGGATGAGATCTATCATCACATGCCCCATGGTAAGGATAAAAAGGAAAGTATCCATTTAGAAGATATGATTACACCCGATGACCAGTGGGAGAACAATGATCTTTCCGTAAAATGGGAAAATATAAGAAGCCTTAGAGCAGAGGTTACCAAAGCCCTTGAAGAGGCACGGACGGCAAAACTGATCGGCCACCCCTTGGATGCCGCTGTTGAGATCCAGTTGCCCCAAACGGAATTAAAGGATCAGGTTCTAAATTTAAGTGAAAATCTCAACGATATTTTTATCGTTTCCATGGCCTCTTTGAATGACGCGCTTGAAGGCGATGTTTACGAAGGCAAGGAAGTGGAAGGACTCAAAATTAAGGTGACAAAGGCTACGGGCGAAAAATGTGAACGATGCTGGCGGTTTGACACAACCATTGGGTCGAACACTTCTCACCCCACAGCCTGTGAACGCTGTGTCGGTGCTTTAAAGCAGATAGCTGATTAAGATCGTGTCGAGTCTAATGAGCAAAAAAAGTTGGTTACGGTTGATCATGGTCAGCACGAGTGTGGTTCTTGCTGACCAGTTCACCAAATACCTGATTAAAATCAATCTGGCTTTGTACGAGCAGGTCATCGTGATCACCAATTTTTTCAACATCACTTACATTCTGAATCCTGGCGGGGCTTTTGGTTTTTTTGCCAACCAGTCCCCGGAGATCAGAAAATTTATTTTTCTGTTCATGTCTTCGGCTGTGGCGGTCCTGATCCTGTGGTTCTATAAACGATGCGCTGCTGAATATATCTTTTTATCCTATGGCTTTGCGCTAATTTTCGGCGGGGCAGTGGGCAATCTGATCGACCGCTTTCGGTTCGGCCAAGTGGTCGATTTTCTGGATTTTTATATTGGCACAGCCCACTGGCCTGCCTTTAATGTGGCTGACAGCGCTATCAGCGTCGGCATGACCATTTTAATCTACCATATACTATTTAACAAAATTCCGGATCTTTAACCCATGTATCCTGTTCTTTTGAGCATCGGCAGCTTTAAACTGTATACATATGGACTCTTTGTCGCTATTGGTTTTTTGTGTGCCATGTCGATATCCAAAAAGATGGCCCGATCCTACCATAAGCATATCAGTGCGGACTCGGTAACCGACATCTATTTTATCATTTTAATTTCTGCCCTTATCGGGGCAAGAGCGTTATACATATTTATCAGTTTTGATGCCTATAAAAACAATTTACTGGATATCTTTAAAATATGGAACGGGGGGCTTGTATTTTTCGGGGGGTTCTGCGGCGCTGTTGTGGGTGCGTATATCGGCATTAAAGTCAAACAACTGCCTTTGTGGCAGACTGCTGACATTATCGCTCCCGGAATTGCACTGGGACATGCTCTGGGAAGGATAGGCTGTTTTTTTGCCGGCTGCTGTCACGGCATTGAGTGTGATCTGCCCATCGCCGTTAAATTCTCGCATCCGGAAAGTCTTGCACCCATCGGGGTGTTGCTGCATCCGACCCAGCTTTACTCAGTTATTTCCAACCTGGTTTTGTTCTCTGTTCTGATCTTTTTATTCAGGCATAAAAAATTTGACGGCATGGTGTTTTTAATTTACATCATGGTCTATTCATTTTTCAGGTCCATCATTGAATCTTTCAGAGGTGATTTTCGGGGTGATTTCTTTTTTGATTTTATCTCTTTGTCACAAGGAATCGGCTTATCCGTATCTGTTATTGCCTTAGTTTTGTTGATTAAGCTATCAGGGCGGCATCATGACACAATTTAAATACTCAAATTTTGACCAGCAGTTCACGGCTGACGCGACGGCCGATCTACCGTCCGTGTTTTTAATCTATGGTGAGGATTACCTGGTTAAACAGGCATTGAAAAGCCTTTGTGACAAACTGTTGGGTGAAAATGAAAAACTATTTTCCATTGACCGCCTGGACGGCGGCACCACGAGTATGGGAGATATTATAGAGCAGGTGTCAACCCTGTCATTTCTGGTCCCGAAAAAAATTATCATTGTCGGTCACGCCCCATTGTTTCAAGGCGGGCAGAAATCTTCGGATATTTCTTACACAGGCGCTGAAGTAACGCATCTGGCTGATGTCATTTCCAAGGGGATTGCCGACTCCCATTTTTTAATCTTCACCACCGCAAGCGCTGACAAGCGCAAAAAAATATTCAAAACTTTCACCAAAAACGGTTGTACCATTGATTGCAGCGTACCCCAGGGCAGCAGAAAAGCCGATCTTGATGAACAACACAAGGTGCTGCACAATGTGGCTGGCCAAATGCTCAATAAAGCCGGAAAGAGCATTGATCGTCAAACCTTTGTTAAACTGGCCGATTTAACCGGTTTCAATATTGATATTTTAGTCCAGAATATTCATAAATTGATCGCTTACACCGGAAAGCGAAAAAAGATTGAACCCTCCGACCTTGCAGCGGTAATCCAGCGTGACAAAAAAGACCCCATTTTTAACTTTACCAACGCACTTATTAATAAGGATGTTAAGCAGTCTGTTTTTTTCCTGACATCTTTGCTCCATGAAGGCTATCATCCGCTGCAGATTCTAAAATCAATTGAAAACCAGATACGAAAATTATTATTGGTAAAGATTTGTGCACATCATTTGTCAAAAGGTCGGAAAATAGCTTTCAAAGCTATGAATTACAACTCTTTTAGACAGAATATTATGCCCAAAGTGGCACAATACGATTTAAAAACCAAGGCTGAGGTGGAAAAAGAGAATAGGGCACGGTGCGGCCAGGAGGATAAAGGCAAAAAACAAAGTATGACCGATCTTTTGCTTGCACCCAATCCTAAAAATGCCTATCCTGTGTTCCAGCTGTTTCAAAAATCTGATAATTTTTCACTGCCTGAACTGCAGGACCTGTTGATATACTTAAGTGACCTTGACTTTCGATTAAAGTCATCATCATTTGATGTTAATACCATGATAGAACAATTACTGATCAATATTTGTACCCAGGGAGGGTTTGTATATGCAGCGAAAAACAAAAATCGTCGCCACCGTTTCTAATCTAAACTGTTCTCCAAAATTTATTGCCGACCTTTATGACGCCGGAATGAATGTTGTCCGGCTTAATACTGCCCATATGACCCATGAGGATGCCCTTGAAGTGATCAACAATACCCGGAAAGTGTCCCATAAGATCGGCATCCTTTTAGACACCAAAGGTCCGGAGATCAGGACCTGTGACAATGATGCTCCTCTCACCGTTAAATACGGGGATACCATCAAAGTCAAGGGTGCTCCTGGTGAAATATCACAAGGGGATACCATTGCAGTATCCTACGAGCACTTTGTCAGGGATGTTCCCATCGGCAGTTCAATCCTGATCGATGACGGGTATATTGCGCTGGCAGTGATTGACAAAACTGAGGACTGTCTGATTTGTGATGTGGAGAACGACGGTGTTATTAACTCTCGAAAAAGTATAAATATTCCGTCTGTTCATGTAACGTTGCCGGCCTTAAGCGAAAAGGACAAGGGCTTTATTAAATTTGCCGCTGAACACCATCTTGATTTCATTGCCCACTCTTTTGTCAGAAATCAAGACGATGTCATAGCGGTCCAGAAGATTCTATCTGACAAAAAGTCCCCTATTAAAATTATTGCCAAAATTGAAAACTCGGAGGGAGTTGCCAACCTTTATGAGATACTGGATCATGCTTACGGTGTAATGATTGCCAGGGGAGACCTGGCTGTTGAAATACCCACAGAACAGATTCCCTTGATACAAAAAAATATTGTTCGCACCTGTATTGAAAAAAGGCGTCCCGTTATTGTTGCCACCCAGATGCTTCACTCCATGATAGAATCACCTCGTCCCACAAGAGCCGAGGTGTCTGACGTTGCGAACGCATGTCTGGACGGGGCGGACGCGTTGATGCTGTCCGGCGAGACCGCCAATGGCAAATACCCTGAGGTCGCCCTTCGCACCATGGCAAAAATCGCTCAGGAGGTGGAAGATAAAAAAAGCAGTTTTGTTGATGTACCCTATACCGTAGAAGACAAAACCACGGCATATCTTGCCAAGGCCGCCGTTAAGGCAGCACTTCGGTTGAACACCAAAGCAATTGTGGCAGATTCATATACAGGCAAATCCATCCGGGCACTGGCGGCCTATAGAGGCGACAACCCGATTTTTGCGCAGATTTATGACAGAAGGGTGATGCGGCAGATGTCCCTGTCTTTTGGGGTGTATGCCGATCATATCTCCATGGATACCAACACTGTGATGCCGATTCGAAAGTCAATCTGCCGGCTTTTAAAAGAGAAATGTTTTAAGGATGATGATATGATCATTGTTCTTGCCGGAAATTTCGGCATGAAACAGGGTGCATCCTATATCGAAATCTCAATGGCCGGGAATTTCAAGGAGTGGTGTGATCTGATGGAGCACTCTCGTACCTGATGATTTTTAGTTAACAATATGTTCATGCTTTTAAATTTACATGCAGATGATTTAATTTATTCACAAAAGGCAGTCAGGCGTTGAAAAGATCACTGGCCTGGTATGAAGAGCGGACAAAGGGGCCGGCCGCAACTTTTTTGAACCCAATATCCCGGGCTTTTTTTTCGATCATGTCAAATTCTTCAGGAGAATAGTATTTTTCAACGTCAAGATGAGAACGGGTGGGTTGAAGATATTGACCCACCGTTAAAATATCACACTGGTGCCTGAAAAGATCACTCATGGCCTGTTCAAGCTGATCCATGGTCTCTCCAAGTCCCACCATAATACCCGATTTTACCGGCATGCCAGGATTGATGGCTTTAACATTTTTAAACAAATTGCAGGACTGCTGGTAATCGGCCTGGGGCCGTACTTTGGAATAGAGTGAGGCCACGGTTTCGATATTGTGATTAATCACATCCGGTGCGGCATCAACCACTGTTTTCAGGGCAGTGGTGTTGCCTTGAAAATCAGGGATCAGCACTTCCACTTTTGTATCACCTATCAGCGTGGATTTAATGGCACGAATCGTTGCTGCAAAATGGGCAGCACCGCCATCGGGCAGATCATCCCGGGTAACGGAAGTTACAACAACATAGCGCAATTTAAGATCTTTGGCCGCCTTTGCCACACGCGTGGGTTCCTCAGGATCAATCGACTGTGGCAGGGCAGGGGTGACGTTGCAGAACCCGCAGTTGCGGGTGCACTCGGACCCCAGTATCATAAAGGTGGAGGTATCCTTTGAAAAACATTCAAACATATTGGGGCAGTTGGCTTCCTGGCAGACAGTATGAAGCTTTGATTTGGCCAGCAGTTGTTTTACCCGCTGAAAATCTCCGCCCTTGGGCAGTTGTTTTCTAAGCCAGGCCGGTTTCCCTTTTTTATATGTGATCTTCATACGCGATCTCTTTATGTGCTGTATCATGGGGTGTTTTAGTTTTGACCTTAAAGCCGAATATGTTTGCAAAGTGATGCACCATTTTAATTTTCACCTCAGCCATTGCAGATGTCCATTCATTGCTGACTTCATTGGCCACAGACGTCATGGCCACGTTGGCAAGCCCGCAGGGGTTGATCCAGGAAAAAGGCATTAAATCATTATGGATGTTCATGGCAAGACCATGGAACGAGACACCTTTTTTAATGGAAATCCCCACACTGCCGATTTTGGCATTTTTAACCCAGAGACCATGATTTCGCTCATCCCTGTCCGCAGATACGCCATAGTCATTGGCCGTTCGTTTCATGATCTCTTCAAGGCCGTGAACAAATTCTTTTACAGCTATTTTATTTTTTTTTAGATCGACAATGGGATAAAGAACTGCTTGCCCCGGACCATGGTAAGTAATATTCCCGCCCCGGTCGGTTTTAACAATATCGACGCCCTGTTGTTTTAAAAAACCTTTGGATACAACGAGATTTTCGGCCCCCCCGCGTCTACCTAACGTAAACACACGGGGATGTTCGACAAAAAAGATAGTATCATCACCATTTGGATCGGCCATCCTGGAGGCTACACTCCGAAGCTGGCGGTTCAGCGCACTGCCGTATTCCATTAACCCAAGGTCAGTGAAAACAGCAGTGCGCTTATGTGCAATTATCCTCTCAGACATGGCTTCCTTGCTGCCGTTACTTCGTCAAGACGGGTAACTTTTGTCAGCATAGGGGCTTTCTTTAATTTTTCAGGTGTCTCTTTTGCCTCGGCTGCTATAGATTTTACAGCATTTACAAACTGGTCAATATACTCTTTTGACTCCGTTTCCGTGGGCTCCACCATGAAAGCACCGTCCACCACCAGCGGAAAATAGACAGTAGGCGGATGAAAACCGTAATCCAGAAGGCGTTTGGCCATATCCATGGTTGTGATATGATACTCCTGCTGAAATTGATCATTAAATACACATTCATGCATACAGGGCTTATCATAGGGAAGATTCAATGTGTCTTTTAGGCTTTCCTTGATATAATTTGCATTGAGAACGGCAAACCGGCTGGCATCGGCAAGTCCTGGTCCCCCCATGGAGAGAATATAGGAATAGGCCCTGACCATGATACCGAAATGACCGTAAAATGTATGCATGCGGCCAATGGTATCCTGGCAGTCCGTCACCAGTTTATAGCTGTCCAGATCTTTTTCAACACGGGGTACCGGCAAAAAGGGCGCCAGTTTTTCAACAACCGCTACCGGGCCGGAACCGGGTCCACCGCCACCGTGAGGTGTGGAGAACGTCTTATGAAGATTCAAGTGAAGAACATCAATGCCGATCTCACCGGGTTTTACCACTCCCATAATGGCATTCATATTGGCACCGTCGCCATATACAAGACCGCCTTTAGCATGAACAATGTCGGCTATTTCCTTCATATTGTTCTCAAACAGCCCAAGCGTATTGGGGTTGGTCACCATAATACCTGCGGTATCTTCATCCATCACTGCGGCCACCGCCGAAGGCTCAAGGATCCCGTCCGGACCGGATTTAATATTTACGGATTCATATCCGCAAAGAGAGGCACTGGCAGGGTTGGTGCCATGTGCTGTATCCGGAATTATTATCTTGGACCGCTGCTTCCCGCTTTTTGCGTGATAGGCGTGGATCATGAGCATTCCGGCAAGCTCGCCATGCGCGCCTGCAGCCGGTTGAAGTGTTACAGCATCAAAACCGGTAATTTGGGCCAGAAACTGCTCAAGATTGTACATCAGCTTGAGCGCACCCTGTGAAAATTCATCACCGGCCAATGGATGGGCACCGGCAAACCCCTGACGTGCGGCCTGTACTTCATTGGTTTTGGGATTGTATTTCATGGTACATGACCCAAGAGGATACATACCGGAGTCCACACCGAAATTCCATTGAGACAAACGTGTATAATGGCGGACAACATCCAGCTCCGACAGTTGCGGCAAATCCGGTGCATCACAGGTCAATGACGAATCCATTTCAACACGATCAACATCCGATTTAGGCAGAGATATGGCACATCGCCCGTCGCGGCTTTTGTCCCAAAGCTGGGGCTCGTTGAATATCAGCCCTTTTGTTCCAGGTCTTTCAATCATTATTGCACCTCCTTTACCATCTGATCAATGTCTGCTTTTGACACTTTTTCTGTGGCACAAAACAGATAATGGCCCTTCATGTCAGGATAAAAGGGGGCAAGATCAACACCGGCAAAAATACACTTTTCCTCAATTAATGCCGCTCTTTTTTTATCAAATCCATCCGGCACTTTCACAACGAATTCGTTGAAAAAAGGTGTTGTAAAGCTTGGTTTAAATCCAGCCTTCTCAAGGCTATTTCTCAGGTAAACCGCTTTATCATGATTCTGCTGTGCGAGTTCACGAATACCTATTTTACCCACAGTGGCCATATACATGGCTGCGGTCATAGCATTCAGGCCGTTATTTGAGCAGATGTTGGAAGAGGCTTTTTCTCTTCTGATATGCTGCTCTCTTGTGGCAAGCGTTAATACATAGCCATGATCACCGTTGGCATCTGTGGTTTTACCAATCAAACGACCCGGCAGATTCCGCATCTGTTTTTTGGTTCCGGCCAGAAGCCCCAAACCGGGGCCGCCAAAAGATTTTGCAATACCAAGACTTTGGCCTTCACCGGCAACAAGATCCGCGTCAAAAGAGCCAGGATTTTTTAAAAGGCCATAGGCCATTGCTTCGGTAAAAGAGATCGTAAACATGATCTTCTTAGCTTTGGCTGTATCGCTAAAGGCTTTTAAATCCTCAATATTACCGAAAAAATTGGGCGACTGGATTGCCACGCCGGCAATATCGTCCATTTTTTCAAGTGCCGCAATATCGGTCACGCCATCATCCGTATACGGAATCTCGACCAGTTCATATCCTGCCGGATTGATGTATGTTTCAATAATTTGTCGATGACTTGGATGGGTCAGGGCGGATACGGCAAACTTATCGGACTTCCGACTTTTTCTAAGAGAAATCAGGGCCGCTTCCGCAAGGGCGGTGCCGCAGTCATAATGGGAGGCGGTTGCAATATCCATCCCTAAAAGTTCTGTGACCATGGTTTGAAATTCGTAAATGCCCTGAAGGGTTCCCTGGCTGACTTCCGGTTGATATGGCGTATAAGCCGTCATAAACTCGGAACGTGAAATCAGGTATGGAATGATCGCAGGAATATAATGATCATAACTGCCGGCGCCTATGAAGCATTTATAATCCTTGCACGCAATATTTTGGGATGCAAGGGCTTCCATGTGAGAATCGAGTTCCCATTCAGACAGGCTTTCGGGAAGATCAATGCCGTCTTTTGTTTTAAGATGATTCGGTATGCTGTCGAACAGGTTGTCTAAAGAATCAAACCCGGACGTTTTCAGCATACTCTCGATATCTTCTTTTGTATGGGGAAGATAGCGCATGGCGATTATCCTTTCAGCATATCCAGGTATGCTGCTTTATCCAGAAGTTTATCCAGTTGGGATGCATCACTGTATTTTACTTTGATCAGCCAGCCACCGTCATAGCATGATTCATTCACCAGCTCCGGGGCATCTTCGAGATCTTCATTAACGGCAACCACTTCACCGGAAATCGGAATATAAATTTCAGAAACGGCCTTGACCGATTCAACACTGCCGAATTCATCTCCCTGATCAAAGGTGTCACCTTCTTCAGGAAGCTCGACAAAAACGATTTCTCCAAGCTGGTCCTGGGCATAGTCATTAATTCCAATGGTTACGATGTCTGCATCTTGTTTAGCCCACTCGTGATCCTCGGTATATTTAAGATCGTCTGGCAGGTTAAGGTCACTGATTTCTTTCATAAAAACCTCCTCAATTTTGTTAAATAAAGTTATCGAGTTTTTTTCTTGCAGTTCTGTCGGGTCGAATATCTGTTACAATCGTCGCTTTGATCTTTCGTTTCCCTTCCTGTAGTGTCAGTTGCGTGCCGGGGGTCAATTGCCGGGATACCATAACAAAACCACAGCTGATGCCTTTTATCTTGATGTTCTCAGGAAGATCCTTTGAACAAATACTCATAATCTTATCATTATGCCAGGTAATGCCCATATCGGTTGCGCAGGTCAGAACCTTGCCGATAGGACTACCGGTATTGTCAAGAACCTGTGTATCGTTACCGGCGGAGACCTTTCTCAATGAGTCTCCGACAAAGGGATAGATAAATTTTTTAAAATCGCTGTTAACCAGTGCCGCTTTTCCGATAAAATCTTTGGTAAAGAAAGATTTATCCTCTGAATAGGGCAGAGCGAAATCCCACGGGTGGTTGATAAATGGGAAATGTCCGATGTCCTGATGAGATAACGGCAGACAGGCGCCGGCTCTCAAGGAATCTCTGGATCCCAGGCCACAGGCTGTAATTCCAAAAGATTCTCCGGCCGCAAGGATATCGGTCCAGAGCGTAACAATCGAATCCGGCTGAATAAATATTTCAAAACCAAACTCGCCGGTGTATCCGGAGCGGGACAGTAAAAGGGGTGTTCTGTTAAGCAGTTTAACATCGGAAACACCCCATTGGGCTTCGTTGAAATTGCCCTTGAAAGAAAAATAGGGCATCCGGTTGAAAACAGTTTCAGGCGCCTGAATCAAAGTGGATAAAATTTTCGCGGCATTAATACCCTGGATGTCCATTTTTGCCACTTTATCGGTGAGATCATCAATAGTCGCTGTCAGATCGGCCCTGTTTGCCACCAGATGATTGGCGACATCCCCCCCCATGCCGGCGTTAACGCAAACCATGAACTTTGTATCAGTAAACTTGTAAACAATGGCATCGTCAATACAATGCCCTTTATCATTCAAAAATGCACCATATACGCATCGACCGCTGTTAAGGGAATTAAGATCCCTTGTAAAGCAGTAGTTTAACAGGGTATAGGCATCTTCACCGAAGACGTTGATACAGGCCATGTGGCTTGTATCAAAAATTCCTGCAGATTGTAAAACACCAAGATGTTCGTTTTTAACGCCGGTGTCATACCATAACGGCATTTCATAGCCGCCGAAGTCGGCCATATTTGCACCGGCTCCCTTGTGCCAGTTATTCAAAGAAGTGGTTTTCAAACTGGTGCTCATAACGTTTAAGCCCTCATATATTTTTACTTTTTAAAAAATATAGGGAACCTTTAAATTATAGGATTTATAAACAACAAATGTCTCAACAGACCTGACGCCGTCCACCTGGGATATCTCCTCGGTGTAAAATTCAAGCAGTCCAAATCCCTCTTGAAACAGGACCAGTACGATCAGATCGTATCTACCGGTCACAACACTTGTTGAAATAACGCCTTTTAGTTTGCTGATCTCTTTACCTTTTTCAACCAGGTTCATCTCCGACAGTTTGATACCGATGATAACAACACGGTGGCCTGGCAGCTTTGCAGGATCTACCAGCCCGCAGATTTCCAGAACACCTTCATCCTGGAGTCTGTTTACGCGGGATCTGACAGTGTTTTCAGTAATGGCGAGCTTGTCAGCAATTTTTTTAAAGGATTTTTTCCCTTGCCTCAATTCTTTGATAATGTCAATATTGGTCTTATCAATTTTCATGGATTCCTCATTTTTAGCTAAAAATTCCGGATAAACTATAATTTAATTAAATTGTCATTGAAAAATACCTTACATTAATGATACTGTCAAATAAATTTTAAATATTTTCATGAAAAACCAATTTTTTTAAACAAAAACTAATGGAAACCACATAGATCAAACAATGCTAATCGTAAATCAATTAAATATTAACTTACGATTAGAAAATAACGGGAGAAATGTATGGCACAAAAAATCATTATTATTGGCGGCGGCCCTGGAGGATATGTCTCTGCTGTTCGGGCAGCAGGTCTGGGAGCGGATGTAACCCTGATTGAAAAAGAGAACCTGGGCGGCACTTGTCTTAACTGGGGCTGTATCCCATCGAAAATCATGAAAAACTCGGCAGATGTTTTTTTAAAGCTGTCCAAGGCTAAAAAATTAGGTCTCACGATTGACGGCACTGTTTCAGCCAATATGACAGCATTAATGGACCGGAAAAACAAAATACTGGAGACGCAGCGAAAGGGCATTGCTTCATTATTAAAGACAAATAATATTCGCGTTGAATTTGGAACAGCATCCCTTAAAGGGCAGGGCAGGGTAATGGTATCAAAAAAGGAAGAAGATGACCTGCTGCTGGATTATGATAAACTCATTATTGCCACAGGTACTGAACCTTTAAATGTGCCGGCCTTCCCGTTTGATCACGAATTTATTCTCTCTTCAAACGATATCCTGAGTCTGAATGATATTCCTGAATCTATGGTAATTGTGGGCGGGGGGGTGATCGGGTGCGAATTTGCATTTATTTTCGCGGCACTTGGAACAAAGGTCACTGTTGTTGAAGCCATGTCACGGGTTCTACCGCTGCCGGCAGTGGATGAGGATGTCTCTAAGCTGCTGCTGCGTGAAATGAAAAAGCATAAAATTAAGGTCTTATGCGATACTGTTGTGACCAAAGCTGAAAAGTCCGGCAACAGTCTGGATATTCATCTGGATGTGTCACCATTCACTGACAATCCAAAACCAAAAAAACTAAAGAAAAAAATCCTGACTGCAGGAAAAATGGCCGTATGTATTGGCAGGTCTGCCCTGTCATCAGATCTGGGACTGGACAGTATCGGCCTTGAAACAACAAAGCAGGGCTGGATTCAGGTCAATGAGACCCTTGAGACATCGGTTGCCGGGGTTTTTGCCATTGGGGATATCCTTGGACCGGAAAAGGTGATGCTGGCCCATGTGGCCTCCCATGAAGGAATTACAGCTGCTGAAAATGCAATGGGACAAAACAGGACCATGAACTGGGATGTTATTCCGGGAGCCATTTTTACCATGCCGGAAATCGGCACCGTAGGCCTAAGTGAAAAAGAGGCAGAAAAAAATGGGTTTAATGTTGAAGCATTCAGCCTGAATTTCAGGACCCTTGGTAAAGCTCAGGCCATTGATGAGATAGCGGGCAGTGCAAAAATGATTGTTGAAAAAGAGACCAACAGGGTGCTGGGTGTTCATCTTATCGGTGCCCATGCAACAGATTTAATTTCTGAGGCTACTCTTGCGATCCAGCACGGCTTAACCGCAGAGCAGGTGGCCCACACCATTCATGCCCACCCAACGCTTGCCGAAATCATGGGTGAACTTGCTTTGCAGGCATCGGGTAGGCCAATTCACGGCTAAATTTTTTTAATTGTTGTCATTGATCTGCTTCAATTTTTTGAAGCAGATCAATCTGTTTCCTTCCACAGGAAGGATAATCTTTAGCTTGCTCAGCCAAAGCCGCTTGAAGGCGCAGTGGCACAGCCGCTTTGGCCAGGCTGGTTGCCTGCTAAAACGGATGCGGCGCTCATTTTTTTTTCTATTTCATAACTTTGGCAACCCGGACATATAATATCCGTGTCGTCAGACCTGAAGACCAGTTTTTCAAACTCGTCATTGCATTGTTTACATCTGTGCTCATAAATCGGCATTTATAGTTCCTCTCATATATATCCCTTTGACAAATTGATTTTTATTAATAATATGTTCTTATGCTTTGTTTTCAAGTCACACAAAAGGAGGCTTATAATGTCGGGGACTGAAATACTGCTTATTGCCTTGTTTGTCGGTTTGTATTTTCTCTTGCAGATCTACATCCTGCCCAAAATGGGGATATCCACCTGAATGAGAGAATCCTGTCGGACGACAGGCAAGGATAATAAAAAACAGATAGTAAAATAGTTTTACGCAGAACAACCCTGTAAAGTATCCAATCGTTTACAGGGTTGTTCTATCTTGTGAACTATGCGCCAAGATAGGCTTTTTTAACTTCAGGATTGTTCAAAAGTTCATCTGCCGGACCTTCCAACACCAGAGAACCATTTTCAATAACATAACCACGCTGGGCAAACTTTAATGCCAGACGGGCGTTTTGTTCCACCAGTAAAATGGTTGTCCCAAGCTTATTAATCTCTTTTAAGGCATCAAACATCTCCAGCATGAGAAGCGGTGCAAGCCCCATGGAAGGTTCATCCAAAAGCATAATCTTACGGGCACTCATGTATCCCCTTCCCACGGCCAGCATCTGCTGCTCGCCGCCAGACAGGGTACCGGCAAGCTGGTCTTTTCTTTCTTCAAGCCTAGGAAACAGATCAAAGACCCATTTCTTGTCTTTCACAATCTGATCTGCATCGTTCCTGGCAAAACAGGCAAGGGTCAGATTCTCCGTCACCGTCAGATTTCCGAAAATTCTTCGTCCCTCGGGAACATGGGATATCCCAAGCTTAGAAACCACTTTGTCAGTGTTGTATTTTAAGATATCCTGCCCGTCAAATTCAAGAACCGATCCGGGTTCTGAAGGGACCATACGTGAGATTGCCCTTAAGGTAGTGCTCTTGCCGGCGCCGTTCGCTCCAATAATGGTTAAAATTTCACCGGCTTCAACGGTAAAGCTGACACCGTGAAGTGCTTTGATATTTCCGTAGGAGACTTTTAAATTATCTACTTTTAACTGCATCAGGTTAAATCCTCCTTGCCAAGATACGCTTCAATGACCTGGGGGTTATTCTGGATTTCTTCGGGGGGCCCTTGTGCAATCACCTCACCGAAAACAAGGGTCTGTATGTACTGGCACAATTCCATAACAAATTTCATGCGGTGCTCAATAAGAAAAATGGCAACATTGAAATCTTCATGGACCTGACGGATAATTTTTATCATTTGAACCAGTTCATCAGGGGTCATACCTGCCGTGGGCTCATCCAAAAAAAGTATTTTAGGATTCGTGGCCATGGCACGCGCCATTTCCACCCGTCGCTGGGCACCATAGGGAAGGTTGACCACAAGCTGATCTGCATGCTGTTTGACATCAAACAGTTCCAGAAGCCGATAGGAATTTTCCTCAACACGGCTTTCCTGACGTCGGCATTCAGGCGTATTAAAAAAAGCACCGATCAACCCGTAAGACAATTGGGAGTAATGGGCCATTTTTATATGTTCAAGCACGGTCATATGACGCCACAAAGCTAAATTCTGGAATGTACGACCCAGTCCTTTAGCTGCTATTTGATTTGTCTCAAGCCCTTTTATATTCTGGTTTTCTAAGGTAATCGAACCCTCCGTAGGGGTATAAACGCCTGTTATCAGGTTGAATACCGTTGTTTTGCCGGCGCCGTTGGGTCCGATCAGACCCGTAATTTGATTGGGGTTAATGGTCAGGTTGTAATCGTGAACCGCACGCAACCCGCCAAAATAATGTGTCATATTCTCGACTTTTAGCAATGGTGACATGGATTACGCTCCTTGTTCTTTTTTGTGCTTGGATCTTAACAACCGCTTTGCGTTAATTTCCTTAAACGAAATCAGGCCATATGGACGAAAAATCATAACAAATATCAAAATCAAAGGAATGATGATCCATTTAAAAAGTTCAAGTGGTCGCAGGGCTTCACCCAGAACATTAATGCTCACAGCGCCGACAATTGAACCTACAATTGAATTAAGTCCACCAAAATAGACCATGGCAAGAATTTCAGCCAAACGGTTGATACTGAACATCCCCGGGTTAATATATGCCAGCACATGGGCAAACAGCCCGCCGGCGATACCGGCCCAGAAGGCGCCGAACATAAAGGCCGTCATTTTAGTGTTTCTCGTTTTTACGGTCATGGATTCAGAAGCAGCTTCATCATCTCGAACGGCATTTAGAGCCTTTCCCATAATGGAAGTTACAAAATTGTGAATAATCCAGATACACAGCATGGTCCAGATAAATATAATGGGCAATGGTGCATAGTCCGGCTGACCGCCCATACCGCGGGCACCGCCGATAATATTCAGATTTTCCACCGCACTTTTAACAATAAACATGAAGGCCAGAGAAATAATGGCCAGGTAATCACCACGCGTTCGAAACGACGGAATTGCAACCAAAAGCGATCCCAATGCCGCTGCAACACCACCGGCGAGCAGGGCGAAAGGGAACAGCCACGGTCCCAGGGCCGGCGGCAGCAAGGCCGCACCGAACATTTTATCATTTACAAACAAAGACAAGGTAAAAATGGACGAAACATAGGCACCCAGTGCCATGAACCCGGGATGAGAACAGGAGAACTCTCCCTGGTATCCGTTAATTACATTGATACTGACGGTGAGGATAATGGATATCAACGTTAATTTGACAACCAGAACCCGGTAATCGTTGATGCCGGCCCATAGATGAAGTACGCCGTAAAATAAAATAAGATGAATAAGCGCAGACAGCCATAAGGGTGTTTTTTCCAGAGCCGCAGCTATCGGATTGGTTACTCTTGCTGATGCTTTGGCGATCGAAAGAATCGGGATAATGTATACAATCAGATCATACCCCAGTGCACCGGGTATCATCATTGGCTTTTTTAACATAATTAATGCACCGAAGAGTACGGGAATTTTGGGCAACCCAAGATAATATGAGATATAATCATACCCCCAGTAATACTCTATCAACACAGCTACAAATATTCCCAGCAGCCAGCCCAGAATCGGCACATTTGAAAATGAATTTTTAAATTTTCTTGCAATTTCCATGGAAGATTTCCTGTATATATCGATTATAGAATTATAGCCTTAATTTTGTGCTGTGTTCCATGCCGAAAAATCCCCGTGGCCTATAGGCCAGAATGAGAAGAATAATGGAATACGCAATCAGGTCTCTTAATGTTGACGGAAAAACCGTAGCCACAAATATTTCGATAAATCCCAAAAGATATCCGGCCATGGCAGCGCCTTTGATAGAACCACGCCCACCAAGGATTGCAGCTACAAATGCTTTCCAGCCTAGAATAACCCCCATATAGGGATCTAAAATCGGGTATGCCTGTCCATACAGAATCCCTGCGACAGATGCCAGGCCAGCACCAACAGCAAAAGTTAACGGCGCAATAATGTTAATTGACACCCCCATTAAAGGGACTGCAAGAAAATCATAGGACATTGCCCGCATGGCCATGCCCCATTTAGTTCTTTGAATAAAGGTATGTAAAGCGAGCATTAAAAGAAGGGAAATTATAATGATCATCACTTTGACATTTGTAAAATATACACCGCCAATGTTATACGCCACCGATTCCATAAGCGGGGGAAAACTTAAACGTGTTGCCCCAAGCATGATCAGGATACCGGTTTCAAATATGATACCGATCATCAACCCGGTAATGGCGGCAGACGCCCTGGGAGCCTGTCTTAATGGCCTGTAGCCGGCCACTTCGACAAAAACGCCTACCCAGGAGGCTAAAAACATGGTTACAATTACCGTTGCAACAAAAATAAGCGGTCCCGGTAAAAAGCCTGCAAATAGTGCAAGAAATAGGGTTGCAATACCAAAACCAATATAGGTGCCCACCATGAAAATATCACCATGGGCAAAATTAAAGAGCATTAACACACCATAAACCATTGAGTACCCAATGGATATTACAGCGTAAAAACTTCCTCTTTGGAGTGCATTAATCAGGTTTTGAAGGATGTATTGTACAAAATCCGTTAAAGCTTCCATTCACCAACTCCTGTTCTAAGTAGAGGATGGCTGCCCCATTTTATAAAACAAGGCAGCCATTTAAATTACAAATTCAAACCGGATTAACGGTTAAGGACAACTGGACTTAAAAAATTCATATTCACCGGAATCATTAATTCTTACGATAACGGCGCATTTAATCGGATCACCTTCTTCGGTGAACGTCATATTACCTGTGATTCCTTCAAAATTCTTTATTTGGGCCAGGGCATCTCTTACTGCAGCCCTGTCTTTTTCAATTCTTCCGGAAATCTTTCCGGCATTCGCGATGGCCTGCTGAGCAAGACGCAATGCATCCCATGTCAGGGCAGCAACATCATCCGGAGTATAGCCGTATGTTTCCTGGTAACGGTCAATAAAGGCCTTGGTAGCGCCTTTTGCACCGGCAGCGGCATAATGAGAGGAGAAAAACAGACCGTAACAAGCTTCACCACAAAGTGTAACTGTTTCAGCAGAACCCCATGAGTCGGAGCCAACGATCGGGCCTTTCCAACCCAGGTCTTTTGCCTGTTTAACAATCAGGGGAACTTCATTGTAGTATTGAGGCGTAAACAGAACCTGTGCACCGGATTTAACAATGGTGGTCAGCTGGGAAGAAAAGTCAGTATCTTTTGTTGTAAAGGATTCATAACCAACAATGGATCCGGCACCGTGTTTCTTTTCCCAGGCAGCTTTAAATACTTCGGCAAGTCCTTTAGGGTAATCGGAAGCAACATCGTATAATACAGCCGCTTTTGTAAATCCGAATTCTTCGGTGATAAAATTAGCCACAACCGGTCCCTGGAAGGGATCGAGAAAACAACCACGGAACACATAGGGTCTGTCCATGGTGGTGTTGGGGTTTGTGGACCACGGGCTGATCATGACAGTTTTATATTTATTGGCAACTTCACCGGCCGGAACCGCCTGTTTTGAGGACTGTGGGCCGATAATAGCCAGTACATCATCCTGGGTTATCATTTTGGTATTTGCTTTTACCGCAGATTCCGCTTTGGATTCATTGTCTTCAATGACAAGCTCAACTTCATATTTTTTGCCACCAACCACAAGGCCACCGGCTTTTTCAATGTCTTCAAGCCACATCATTGCAGCAAATTTAGATCCTTCGCCAACTTTGGGGATATCCCCGGTAAGTGGTGCGTTGATACCAATTTTGATGATGGTTTTTCGCGCGCTGAAAGCAGAAGACGCGAAAGCAAGGGTAATAGCCAGGACTACAACAAGTAAAAACAAACTCTTTCTCATGCTTCCTCCTATAATATGATAAAATTAAAACCTTATAAAAGCCTCAAATTTGGCAGATTAATTGAGGTAAACCAAATAACGGAAAGTTGTTTTTGAGATAATAACAAATAACAAAAGACTTTCCAAGCAATTAATTGTAAAAATTCAAGACACTTATAAAACAAAATGTGCGACTAATTTATATGTAAAATGACGCGGTAAGTAAAGAAGAATAACAAATGTTAGAATAATTATTTTACAGGAGGATGAACTTTAAATTCGTTCATTTTGTATAATAGAGTTTTATAACTGATTTTTAGTATTCATTCACGGGGTAACAGCATTGTTGTAAGCAATTGAAATTACATGG
>CAZLTD010000081.1:0-25711 GCA_964562385.1 uncultured Desulfobacula sp. | reverse complement strand
GAATGGGCAGAGGATTGAAGTATTGACCAAAATTTTTTTCAAGATGTTTTACTTTGGCGTAGGCACCCCATTTGAGATAGCACTCACGGGCCTTTAACAAATAGGCTCCGGCAATGGTCGCTTTATTTTGCGCCATGTAAAATTTGGCAGCCAGTTCATTTGCCAGCGCCTGTTCCTGGATATACTCATTCTCTCTGGCGTTATCGATGGCTTTGTCATAATGGTGAATGGCAGCCTCATTTTTCCCTTTGAGCCTGTATCGCTCCGCTTCCACCAGATGATATTTGTGACGGCAGTTCATGGGCGCATGATGTGCCCATTTTTTCATTTTTTTCTGATTCTTTGCCACCCTGCGAAAAATTACTCTTTTTTCGGATTTGGATTTATTAGTTACAATGGCCAATTGAATCAGTGAATCATAAAAATGAAAAATAGGAGTTTCCGGCTGTACAAGCACCGCTTCCAGGTATTTTTTTGATGTTTCCGCATTTTCGACAGCCATCTCATGTTCATCGAAAAGAAAGCTGAGCATCATTTTGTGAAAATGCATATCAAACAGAGCTGATTCATCATTTGCTTCAAGGTGAACCGGCAGCATTTTGTTTTCATCATATTGGCTCCCAATCAAATAGATGGGATTGTCATTCTCTCCCATGAGATTTAAAAGGGTCTGGTGAAGAATCTGATTGTGCCGGAAAGTCGTATCCTGTTTGATCTGTTTCATGAACTTGCCGTATTTTTTTGATTCCGACTCCAGGGTGCCCAGATGCCTCCCGCAAAAATAGGAGTCAATGCAATACATCAGTGATGCATATCCGGCAAATTCAAGATTTCCTGTTTCTATTGATTTATTGTATGCATCAAGCAGAGGGGACAAATTGTTTTTAATATGCTCTTTCCAGTGACGGATAAAGGCATTAAAATTGACTTGTATATGGCTTTCAATTGCCCTTGAATTGAATTTTTCAATCAAATCCAGGCCGGTCTTGGCGTATCGGTATCCGTTATCTATATCACCAAAAAGGCAAAGCACCAGACCATACATATCCGTAAATAAAGCTTCTGAATCATGGCCATGCTTCATCATCAGGTGGGACCCTTTTAATATAATCAATACCATGAGTTTGGGGTCGGACAGATAGGCTGAAATGCCCACTGGCCTTAATATTCTCATGATCGCAACAATGTTGGGATCTGTCACTTCAGGAAATTTTTTAATGTCATGGTGCCCTTTACCAATGGTTGCGATTTTGGTTCTGATATAGCTGCTAATAAGATGAAAATCATTGGGTTTTTGTGGGAACTTGACTCCCAGTTTTTTTAAAATTTCAAGTCCGGTTTTAACCGATTCCGGAAAATTGTTTGCCATGGCATAGGCTCGTATTTTTGCATCATAGACTTTTAATGTGTCCAAAATTTTATGGGCTCTTTTTATAACAACATTTGCAAAATCATAGGTTTTATCAAAGTGACCATTCAAATAGGCTGTCTCCGCTGCTGTTTCATACAAAGACAGAGTTAATTCATACTGTTTTTCCCAGCACTCTTTTTCAAGCAGCGTCATTCCTGTCATAAGATAGTCAAAAGCAGGACCGTATGCTGCCGAGGCCCTGGCCTTATTTGCGGCAACCAGATTCAGTTTTGTCAGGTCTTCTTTTTCTTTGATGGTTTCAATGAGTTTTGACCCATTGTTTAACTGGTAAACAATATTAAAAATACGCTCTTCCAGCTGGTCTTCCGGAGTTGTTCCAAAAAGAAAACGCCCGATCTTAAGATGCAGTTTAGCTTTCTGATCTTTATCAATAAGAGAATAGGCAGCCTGATGAACCCTGTCATGTAAAAACCTGAAGGACATCTCATCCCTCACATCAGTGCTTTTAATAGAAAGGATCAGTTCTTTGTCCAGTGCTTCTTTTAAATAAGCTAATGCCTCTTCAGATGATTTCTTGATGACTGAACTAAAGGTGCCAAGTTTGAACTCACTGCCAAGGCAGGCAGCAAATGTCATTGCTGTCTGTGTTTGAGAAGATAGACGGTTAATTTCCGCTGTCATGTATTCAACAACATTATCCGTTACCTGATTTTTTCTTATTTTATCAACACTCCATTTCCAGCTTTCCAGTTTCGCATCAAAGGATAACAGATGTTGACGATGCAGGGATTTTATAAACTGGTCCAGAAAAAAAGGGTTACCATGGGTTTTCTCCACACAGACCCTGGCCAGTTCCTTTGTATTTTCGGGATTGCATACTATGGTTTCTGATAAAAGCTGATTCACATCCTGATGTTCAAGCGGGTGCAGCCTTATCTCATTGATCAATCCTCCTGCATTTTGTATTCTTTCGAGTGTTAAAGACAGTGGGTGAGATGCATCAACCTCATTGTCCCGAAAGGCACCAAGGATTAACAGATATTGTGAATCGATGGTCATGAAAATTTCCAGCACCTGCAGCGAGGAACTGTCAGCCCATTGCAAATCATCTATAAACAAAATCAAAGGTTTGTCTTCTGTGGTCAATGCAGTGATGAAATTGCCCAGAACAAAATTAAACCGGTTTTGCGATTCAACCGTCCCCAGTTTCGGGGTCTCAGGCTGGTCTCCAATAATCAGTTCCAGATCCGGAAGGACTTCGATGACGACCTGTCCATTTGGACCCAGCGCATCTTGAAGCCTGTTTTTCCAGTCCTCTATCTGCTCGGCACTCTCTGATAAGATCTGCCTGATCATCTCATCTAAAGCCTGAATCAGAGGTTCATACGGGATATTCCGTTTCATCTGACTGAATTTACCCGAAATAAAATATCCTTGCCTGGATTTGAGTAACCGGTTTTTAAATTCATTAACAAGAACTGATTTACCGATACCTGAAGCCCCTTTTATCAACGTTAGTTCCTGACCTTCACGGTTGACCCGCTCAAAAGCCCCCCAAAGAGCCCTTAATTCAGCTTCTCGCCCGAATATTTTTTGGGATGTTTTCAGAATATGGGGAACATCAACCCGGGCCAGATCAAATTCAGATATATACCCTGAATCCTGCCACTGCATTCTACATCGTTTAAGATCGGTTTTAACTCCCCAGGCCCCTGAGTATCTGTCTTCAGGTGCTTTTGATAACAGCTTTTGAATGATCTTTGAGAGTGTAGAGGGAATTTTTTTATCGATTTTGGATAATTCAGGCGGGTCCTGGGCCAGATGCGCATGAATCAGTTTCAGAGGATCATCCGTCATGAATGGCACTCTTCTTGTCAAACATTCATACAGGATAATCCCAATGGAATACAGATCGGCGCGATGATCAATGATGTTTGATGTCCTGCCAGACTGTTCAGGGGAGATATAAGGCAGGACATCGGCAACCATATCCTGTTGATAGACATCCTCGTCAAGAAAATTATCGCCCGACAATAATCCCACATCATTTATTTTAATATTTTGACTCGCAGGGTTGATCGTGATGGTTGATGGCCTTAACCCGGCATGGATAATGCCTGCTTCATGAAGATCAGCCACGGCCTCAGACAATTGAATTCCTATTTTCAGGATATTCTCGATACTCAGTTTATGATTACGAAGATATTGTTTAAGAGAAGGATCGCCTGATGCTTCAAAGGTAAGAATTCTATCTTCTGCCTCTTTCCTGGTTATTTCTATCAGATCGTAGACGTTTGCCTGATAGGGAGATGATGAATTTTTAAAGACATTAAACCGCTTGGTGACTTCCTGTAAGGCAGCACTTGAAAGAGATTCATAGTATTTCAGAAATACCTGATTTTTACTCTCTTTCTGAACCCCGGAAAATAGAGCTTCACCTTTCCATTTATACACCAGTTGAATATTTTCATAACCATCTTCACCAATAGTTGAAACCGAAATCATATCCATACTGAAACCCTATAAAATTTTGGTAATTTCCGTTGCTGGTACGTTTCAAATTCAAACTTAAACTGCAATAAATATCTATTAACAAACGGGAGACAAAAACCAGCGTGATATAACCATATATTTTCAGCATTCCCGGTATCCCGAATTCAAGTGTCAATACCGGCGTCAATGCCAGCCCTATCATCATGCCGACAAAAAGAAATAGTGAAGCAATTCCTACAGCCGTTGCCCTCTCTTTCATGGGAAACCATTTAGACGCCATTGCGGTTAAAGAATTCAGAATAAATGGCTGCGCTATGGCTATCCCAGTCATTGAGAAAAGTACCCAGTTAAAGTTGCTGGCGCCATATGCCCGTGTCAGGGCGAAAATACCTGTAAGAATGACACCGAAACCAACACCTTTGCGAATACCAAAGGTGTCAATTGCCCAGGACGCGGGAAATGAGAAAAAGACATACATAATCATAAACACCATGGATAAAAAACCGATCTGCATTGGCGTCACGTTATAGAAAGTTGAAGCCTCTCCGGTTATAGAAGCAAAAGTAATCCACAACATCTGCATAATGCACTGCATCATTGAAAAAAAAACAGAACCACCCAACGGTATTTATAGGTCGTAAATGTCCGTTCTCCCATATTAAATATCCCCAAATTTTAATAGATTAATCGGCAAGGCTGGTAAAAAAATCATAATGAGAAGCATTAATTTACAAGATCAACTTTTGTTTATTGGTATTTTATTGGAAAAATAATAACCCAAATATACCTCCAATTGCAATTGTTTTCGCGGATATTGTTCGGTGAAGGGAAATTGTGATGGAATTATAATGAGTTAACATTTCAAAAAATTGATCGTTGTGCTTATCATCAATGACGTCTTTAATCGAATCTAAGCACAACTTGCGATGTCAGTATCTAATTTGTTGATATAGACTTTCTTTTTGAACGATTAAACCACGAAATACACAAACAGGCAGAGTTCGGTTTAAAAAAAATAGGTTTTCTTTTACCATCGTATCTTTCGTGGTGCTTGTGGTAGGAAATCTTAAGCGACACGGTCTTTGCATAAGCTGCTATTGCGAATTCATTTCGTAATATATTCAGATCAAATATCTTCCAGATCCATATCGGTCAGATCCCCACCGGCATCGCCCGTATTTACAGTGCCGCCCGGTTCTATCAGCATGATAGTGCACAGATCCTTGCACACAGGCTTGTGCTCCACATCTTTAGGAATGGTGACCATATCCCCGGGAGCAATGGTTAAAACCTTGTCCCGCAGATGAATCTCAAAGGTTCCATCAATCCCGAAAAAGACCTCATCGGTATCCGGGTGTTTGTGCCAGACAAACTCCCTTTTGGCCTTGACCAGCTTTAAATCATAATTGTTCATCACCCCGACCCGCTTGTAGGCATGAAGTTCATCAATCAGGTCTGCTTTTTCTTTCAGGTTAATCACATTGACAGTCATACATTTCTCCTTCTTCAAATTCATATTGAGCAAATAATAATGAAGGGGACCTTAAATATCCATTTGTGATTGCTGAACAATATGTTAAGGATTTCTTTATGGAACTTTACCAGTTAAAAACCTTTGCTGTAGTTGCGCAGACCAACAATGTCACAAAGGCGGCGCAAAAGCTGAACACCACTCCCCCTTCGGTGTCCAACCATATCCGGCAGCTGGAAGAAGAATTTGACACACCCCTGTTCACCCGGACTCCCAAAGGGATGACCATCACCTCACAAGGCGCGCAACTGCTTGAACAGGCAGAAGAAATTTTGAAAGGTGCCGACAGTCTGTCTCTGTTGGCTAAAGAGATTAAAAAAGATATCCACGGCGCTGTGACCCTTGGCATCAATGCAGATCCATCCTTTTTAAAGATCCCCGATATTATTGATCAGGTTTACAAAGACTTTCCCGGTATCCAGCTTGAAATCGTCACATCCTGCACAGGGGATATCATGGCGGATGTAGAAAAAAAAGAGATGACCTGCGGGTATGCATTCGGTCTTGTTAAGGAGAATGGCATTGCATCCTCCTTCCTCTGTGATGTCGAACTTGTGATCGGGATCCCCACAATGTTTGCGCAAAAGAAGCGGGCCCCGCTAAAAGAGATTGCCGCACTGCCCTGGATTGTGCCGGAAAAAAACTGTCCTAATCTGGGACAGGTTCGGTCACATTTGTCAAATCAGGGTGTTGACCTAAAAAACAAGGTGTTTGCCAATGACGATATCACCAAAACCGCGCTGGTCAAAAAAGGGGCAGCCGTCTGTGTTCTTGAAAAAAATGAAGCTCAGCCTTTTATCCAGTCCAATGTGATTGTCCCATGGCAAGGGCCGGACACATTTAAAAACACACTGTCCTTTGTATTTGCTGCTGACAGACGTGATGATCTTTTGATCCAGACCATCCTGTCAATTGTAAGAGAGGTGTGGGAATAACAAAAATTTACGATGCGCCCTTGACCAGCATCACGGCAGACCAGTGCTTTTCATCCCTGTCCCAGACAGGGGTCATACCCTTTTTTGTATAGCAGTCAATCAGATCTTTTTTTTCCCAGTCCCGCAACCCCGACAAAATTGCGACACCGCCGGGTACAAGGCCTGTCGTTATCAATTCAGACAGGCTTTTCAAGGTTGGATAACGCAGATTGGCACAGATTACGGCGTAGGTAGCGCAACTTTCCGGCATATAGTCTTCAATGATGTCAACCTGCTGTTCAAGGCCGTTGGCAGTCACATTTTTTCTGGCTTCATGGACCGAGACCGGATCAATCTCATACCCCCGGCATGATCCAAGCCCTGCCGTAACAAGGGCCAGTGCCAAAACCCCGGAGCCCGTACCCACATCTGCACACAAGTGATCGTCGGGACGTTCAATCATCTTTTTTTTGTACAGGCACAGATCAATGGCCTCAAGGCACAACTTTGTGGTGGGATGCTGGCCGGACCCGAATGAGATCCCCGGTTCAATAATGAGGGTGCGGCCTTTGTCAGATTTTTTGAACCCCGGCGGGGAGAGGATAAAATGGTTGGTGACGCGAACCGGTTTTAAGAAACTTTGTTCAATATAGGTGGAGCCGTACAATTGGTGATAGCACAGCTCCTGCTCGGTAATCAGATGCTTAATAATTTTTTTGGCATCAGATGATGATACCTTCAACTTTGACCGGATCTTTTTGATAAAAACCCGGGGGGTCAGTTTGACCTCGGATTGATAAAGGATATTTAATAGATCTGCTCGATCAAAGGGAATCATGACCCTCTTTTATCAAAAGTTCCCTATACCAGATGGCAAAGTCGAACATCCCGCGGATGCGTTCTTCATCGTTAATAATCCCCAGGCACATCTCAAGGGCGGCCTGGGCATAGGTGTTGGAGTAATCATCATGGTCGATGGTGGACAAAAACTCCCGGATCAGTACCTGGCTGGTCCGCTTGGTCTTGTCTTTTCTAATATCAATGGGATCTTTGGGCTCCTGGAACGGGTCCCACTCCTCATAGCCCTTTTTCATAATCTGCTTCTGGCCCCGCTTGCCCATGCAATCAAAGATGGCCTTTTTCTTTTCTTCTATCTCTTCTTTCGTAAATTTATGCATCCTTATTAACCCCCAGCCATTCCTCGGTAAAGTCGGTCACAATCGCCATGGAGACCGGGACCAGCATCTCGTGCATTTTAATTTTTTCAGAGTCAATATCTCTGATCAGCTCGGCAGATAAAAGCTGCAACTGGGTATAAATTTTGTCCATGTTCAGTGTGGGATACGCCTTGCCCTGGGCAAAATTGGTACGGCCGCAGATGTGGCTTGCGCCGGCTGTGGATGTAGGAATTCCGTAAACCCGGCAGGTAATGGGCCGAAAATCATACATCACGCACAAATCATCCTTGCCTAAAAGCGGGCAGCGCACCCGTTCCTGAGACATCTTTGCGATGACCTCCATCTGGTCTCCGCCGTCTTTAACCTTTTTATAGGCATCCCGTTTCATTTTCACGAGGGCGCGGTCTGTTTTGTCGGCCAGCTCAAGAATATCATTTTTGGATTTTCCGGAAAAATTCTCCACAAATTTGGATTTAATGTACAACGCCTCAATCAGCGTCATATCAAAAATCGCATAGCAGCAGTCACTGCATTTTTCCCGGCAGAACACTTCATTGGGAAACTCGTTTTTCACACGGTCAAAAACAGCATCCACCATCTGGACCAGGGCCTCATATTTTACAAAATGTTCTTTAAGATCTAATGCCATAATATATCATCCTTTTTCATATAAAAGTGTCCAAAAAACCTGTCACCACTTTTATTTTTGCCGTGAACACCCCCGGGCAAAATACCCGGAATACATTCGGCGGTTATTTTCCAATGCAAAAATTATTAAAAATAGTATCCAGTATATCTAAAGAGGCGGTTTCTCCTGTAATTGTTCCAAGACAATCTATACTATTTTTAATATCCATTGCCACTGTTTCTTCTTCCTGCCCGTAACCAAGACCCGATCGGGCCATATCAAGGCTTTCAACGGTATCTTCCAATGCTTTTTTGTGCCTCAGGTTCGGGATTATGGAGGATTTTTCCATGTCCAGCTCGGCAATGCACAGACTCACGATTTTCTGGCGCAGTCTGTTTATCCCGGTATTTTGAAGCGCAGATATACTGATTTGCGGGATCTGGCTGTATTTTGGCGTCAGCATTGGCAGATCCTTGTCTTCAAGATCTATTTTATTGATCACAAAAATTGCCTTCTTGCCTAAAGGGACCACTTTTTCAAATTCCAGTTCCGTAAACTTGCTTCCCGGTTCTTTCATGAAAATAACCAGATCCGAGGCCACAATATGGTCCTTGGCTTTTTCAATCCCGATAATTTCAACCAGATCATCGGTCTGGTGAATTCCGGCGGTATCGGTTATCACAAAGGGAATTCCCTCGATGTTCAAGGCCTCTTCAATGGGGTCCCGGGTGGTACCTGGGACCGCTGTGACAATAGACCTTTCCTGGTCTAAAAGCCGGTTCATCAGGCTTGATTTTCCGACATTGGGTTCCCCGCAGATGGTGATCCGAATCCCGTCTTTTAAAAAACAGGCATCATCATGCTGCTGGATAAACCCCCGGCACTTTTCCAATACGTCATCAAGCATTTGCATGTCATTGTCAGAGGGTTCAAACGCGGCCACTTCATCCGGAAAATCAATATTGGCTTCCAAAACGGACAAAAAAGAGATGAGCTGCTCCCGCAGGCGGGATACTTTTTGTTTTAAGGCCCCAAGGTTCTGAGATGTGGCAATTTTCAAGGATCTGGCTGATTTTGCATTAATGATATCCGCCACAGCCTCAGCCTGGGTCAGGTCAATTCTGCCGTTTAAAAACGCCCGCTTGGTAAACTCACCGGGCTCGGCAAGGCGAACCCCTTTTGAAAGAATCAGGTCCAGCAGTGTCCGTAACACCACACTCCCTGAATGGGCCTGTATCTCCACCACATCTTCCGCGGTATAGGAGCGAGGCCCTTTCATGGGAATCAGCAGAACTTCATCAATCACATCAAAGGTTTCCGGATTCATGATAAATCCGTGGGAAACCCGGTGCGATATTAATAAATCCGCCTTTTTATATGCGTCTTTATCTTTAGAAAACAGGGCTGATGCAACATCAAAAGCAGCAGAGCCTGATATGCGGATGACACCTATACCGCCACTTCCATAAGGAGTTGCTATTGCGGCAATTGTATCATTCATGTCAAGGTGTCCCGGTTATCTGCGATACCGTCTTTTCCCCCTGAAAGAATTTTTCTTTTTGGGGAATATCACAAGACGTCTGTAATAGCCGTCACCCATGGACTGAGTGCGAACTTTATTATCGTCTTTCAATGCCAGGTGAACAATACGCCGGTCCTGGGCGCTCATCTGGTTGATGGTGGCCGGGCGTCCTGTCTTTTTGGCTTTATCCGCCATCTTATAGGCAAGATGTTTTAAATTGGCTTTCCGGGTCTCCATATACCCTTCAATATCCACTTTTACCCTGACCCTGGCATCGCTTTTCCGATTGATGATCTTATCGGTTAAAAACTGCATGGCATCAAGGGTCTGGCCTTTTCTGCCGATCAGGATGCCGGCGTTGCCGCCTTCAATACGCAAGGTAAGCCGGTCAGAGGTTGTATCTGACGTCACTGTGGCATCATCGGTGATCAGGTCAGCCATTTTCTGCAATGCTTCGGTGCCCAGATCAACGGATTCCTGAGTAACATCCACCGGGTCCGGTGCACTGTATTTTTCGGTTCTTTTTGCAGGCGCTTTTTTGGGTTTTTTAACAGGCTCCCGCCGTGTATCCTGACCAAACGCTTCATCCACGATGGACTTTATACCGTCCATGTCATCATCGTCACCGGCATCAGTGCCATTGGTGGGGATCACAACTTTAATTTTGGCGTCTTTTCTGCCGACAATGCCGAATATTCCGGACGCTCCTTCCGTGATGATGTCATATTCCAACTCATCTTTGGACACAGCCAACGCATCACATGCGTTCTTTATGGCGACATTTACGTCTTTCCCTTTGAATTCCTGGGTTTGTGTCATATATAGTACCTCCTAGCTTACGCGAATTTCTTTTGAATATAATACTGCTGTCCCATTGAGATAATGTTGTTGACAAACATGTACAATACCAGCCCTGCCGGAAAATTAATAAATAATACGGTCATGAAAATCGGCATCAGCATCATCATCTTGGACTGCATGGGATCGCCGGCGGTGGGTGTCATTTTCTGCTGCAGTAAGAATGATGCACCCATCAACAGCGTCAGCATGGGAATTCCGTGTGGCGCCTGCATCATGGGAATGGCAAAATCAAAATTGAACAGCCTGTCCGGTGCGGACAGATCCGAAATCCAGCCCACAAAAGGAGCATGGCGAAGCTCAATGGCCTGGTACAGCATCCGGTACAGGGCGAAAAAGATCGGCATCTGTACCAGCAGCGGCAGACAGCCGCTGGCGGGATTGACCTTATAGGTTTTATAAAGCCCCATGATTTCCTGGTTCATCCGCTGTTTGTCATCTTTATATTTTTCACGAAGTTCCATCATGAGCGGCTGGACTTTTTTCATCTCATTCATGGACTTATAGCTTTTGGTTCCAAGGGGCCAGAAAACAAGCTTGATCAATACTGTCAGTAAAATAATCGCCACCCCGTAGTTGGGCATGACGCCATGGATGGTATTCATGACGATGAGCAGGGGTTTGGCAATGACATTAAAAAAACCAAAGTTAATGGCATCCTTCAAGCTTGTGTCAAACTGGCTTAACACCTTGTGACTTTTGGGACCCATATAGATGGTAAAGGCGTGATTACTCTGTTTCCCCGGATCAAGGCGATCCATCTTCTGGACATAACTGGCGCTTACGATGTCATCTGTCCAGTCCAGTTTAATTTTGGCATCTTTGGGCGTATCGGCTTCGGCTTTTTTGGGCATAACCACGGTCATAAAATACCGCTGGGTGAATCCGGCCCAGTCAATCTTACCGTGATATGTGCTTTTATCTTCAATATCACCGGGCTTGATAGCCTCATATGTATCTTCTATTAAACCAATGGGACCTTCAAAGGCAAATCTGGACCGTTTTTTCACCTCATCATTATATAATCCGGGTGTGGTGATCACCATGGCATCATTGAGCGGCATGGTAGAACCGTTTTGAAAAACAATATTGCAATCAAGGGTGTATGAGTCAGCATCAAAGGTGTAGATCTTTTTAACAACCATTCCCTGATCTGCGACATATACAAATTCAATGGTTTTTTCACCGGTATTCAACGTTGTATGCGTGACATCGGTTTTTGCAGTGTAAACCGCCTGTTTCAGCCCTGGGATAGACTGGCCTTCCAGGTCAAACAGCAGTGTACCCATGGGAAGGCTTTCCGACACCAATTGTTTTAAAGGGGAATCTTTTTTGTTGGTTTCTTTAAACTCTTTGAGTTCCATACTCTTTACGGCTGCACCATATTCAGAGATGGCAATGTCATAAAGGGGCGTGGAAACAGTGATGGTTCGGTACTCTTTTTTAACCGGTGCAACCGGCTGCGCTTGTGCCACGGGTGCGGCCTTGTAGTCGGTCACATTGGGTGCGTCCTGCGGCTGGCCCTGCGGTTGCGTACCACTTTGAGCCGGCTGCTGAACCTGGCTTGGATCCGGCGGCTTAACGAAAAAAAACTGATAACCGACAAGGACTACTACGGATAGTACGATGGCTAGTATTAGCCTTTTTTGTTCATCCATTTTCTCTCCTGTACCTGATAATACTTTTTACGGCACTTTCATTAAATAGAAGAGGAAATGTGATAAAGGAACAGGGGCAAATTATGGGACCGGGTCAAACCCTCCTGCATGGAATGGATGACACCGCAAAATTCTCTTAATGGCCAATAGGCTGCCCTTTACAGGGCCATATGTTTCAACCGCCTCAATGGCATAAGCCGAACAGGTCGGATAAAACCTGCAGGTACGCCCTGTCAGCGGTGATAAAGTATATTGATAAATTTTAATAAATATAATGACCAGCTTTTTCATTTTTTCCGCCAGCTTTAAATTTTTGCAAAAAGTTTATCAAGTTTCTCAAAAATCTGCCTGTTGGCAAGCGATGTCAGACCCTTCCGCGCAATAATATTGATGTCTTTTGGTCCTGAAATATTCTCTTTATTATGCCTGAAATATTCTCTGATAATTCGTTTTATCCTGTTACGCTCTATTGCATTCCCTACTTTTTTTGATACTGTAATGCCAATTCGATTGTTGTGAGCCTTTGATACACTGACCAGTGCTAAAAACGAGTCTGTGTATACCTTCTTTCCTTGTTTTGAAAGCTTTAAAAATTGAGCTCTCTTTAGGAGCCTTGCCTTTTTTGGCAAACAAAAGTTACTCAATAAACCCCTTTACTAAACCGTCAGTTTTTTTCTTCCTTTTGCTCTTCTGGCGTTAATCACGCGTCTTCCGCCGGGTGTGGACATTCTTTTGAGAAATCCGTGCTTTCTTGTTCTTTTCCGTTTGCTTGGCTGAAATGTTCTTTTCATAAATGATAAATCCTTAACTTAACTAAATAATTTCCACAATCTATAGCCATTGCTGGCACAAACCACAATAAACACAACACATTAACGCTTTTAACCTCGAAAGTCAAGGTTCTTAAAATTTTACCCGCCTTTTAAAACTTACCATACCTTGACCGCAATCTTACTTCTTTTTTCCAATTTCATGATACCAGGTTTCATCTCCATACAGCTTTTTTGTACAGGATGGGCAGATACCATGGCTGAACATTGCATGGGAATGTTTTTCAATATATGTCTCCAGCTGATTCCAGAACCCTTTATCATCCCTGATTTTCTTACAGGATGAGCAAATGGGAATCAACCCCTGGAGAATTTGAACTTCGGAATAGGCCTTTTTAAGGGATCCATCGGTCATATCCACCGGCAATGGCGGCAGGAGATGGCCCGCCGGAAGCCGGTTGGATATCAATTATTTTTTCATATTCTCAGCCAGCAGATCAAGGAATTCAACAGAATCCAGCACCTTTTGAGCAGCCGGCTCGCAGATGGCGGCCAGATCGCCTGTCATAAACCCTGCTTCAATGGTTTCGATCACTGTTTTTTCAAGACGGTCTGAAAAATCCATCAGGTCCGGCAGCTGATCCAGCTCTCCGCGTTTTTTCAACGCGCCTGTCCAGGCAAAAATCAGGGCCACGGCATTGGTGGATGTCTTTTCGCCTTTCAGGTGCTTGTAATAATGACGCTGCACCGTCCCGTGTGCGGCTTCATATTCAAAATACCCATGGGGGGAGACCAGCACCGAGCTCATCATGGCCAGCGAGCCAAATGCCGATGCCACCATGTCACTCATGACATCGCCGTCGTAATTTTTACAGGCCCAGAGCATGCCGCCGTCAGTTTTCATCATCCGTGCCACCACGTCGTCTATCAGCGTATAGAAAAATTCAATCCCAACAGCTTCAAATTTCTCCTTATACTCTTTTTCAAAAATGCCTTCAAAAATCAGTTTAAAGGTCTGGTCATATTTTTTGGAGATGGTGTCCTTGGTGGCAAACCAGCAATCGATTTTTTCATCCAGAGAATACTCAAAGCATGCCCTGGCAAAGCTTGATACCGACGCATCCGTATTGTGCATTCCCTGAAGGATACCGGGACCGTCAAGCTCCATTATCAGTTCGCGGGTTTCATTTCCGTCTTTGTCCGTGAATACAATTTCTGCCTTACCACCGGTTTCAGCTTTTATTTCCGCATTTTTATACACATCACCATAGGCATGTCTGCCCACGACAATGGGTTTTTGCCATGACTTTACCGCAGGACTGATATTTTTGACCAGGATGGGCTTTCTGAAAACAGTGCCGTCCAGCATGGCCCGGATAGTGCCGTTGGGGCTTTTCCACTGGGTTTTTAAATCATACTCCTCTACCCGTTCCTGGTTCGGGGTAATGGTGGCGTTTTTCACCCCGACGCCGTACTTTTTAATGGCATTGGCAGCATCCACCGTTACCTTGTCGTCGGTGTTATCTCTCTCTTTGATCCCCAGGTCATAATACTCGGTTTTCAAATCCACAAACGGTTCAATCAGTTTCTCTTTTATGACGGGCCACAGCACCCGTGTCATCTCATCGCCGTCCAGTTCGACCAGCGGCGTTTTCATTTGAATTTTTGACATAAACGATCTCCTTGTATCTTTTATTTCCTTATCTTTTCATCATTCACTGCCCCACGCGGCCCCATTTTCCTACTTGGAAAGCGATTCAAAGATATGATATTCCTCTATGTGGTAATGGGGTTCCGGATAAATGGCAATGGGCTTTAAGAACTGCTTTTCAAGGGACGCAATCAGGTGCTTTTCCCGTCCATGCAGCAGCTGGGCAATTTCAGGATGCACCTTGACGGTGAACCGGTTGCCCATGATATCTCCGGCCTCGGTGACCAGATCCCTGTAAATCTTGTGACAGATGGACTTTCCCGACAGCAGATGCCCGTTCCCGTTGCAGTAAAAACAGGGTTCACAAAGGGTTCGGGTTAAATTGCGGCGGGTGCGCTTCCTTGTCATCTGGACAAGCCCCAGTTCAGTCAGCGGCAGGACATTGGTCTGGCTTTTATCTTTTTTCATGGCCTCATTCATCCGGACCATGACCTTTTCTTTGTGCTGCTCTTTTTTCATATCGATGAAATCGATAATGATAATGCCCCCGATATTGCGAAGTCTTATCTGGTAGGCAATCTCTTTGACCGCTTCAAGATTGGTTTTTAATATGGTTTCATCAAAATTGTGCTTGCCCACATACCGGCCTGTATTGACGTCAACGGCAACCAGCGCCTCGGTCTGCTCGATCACAATATAACCGCCGGATTTGAGCCAGACCTTTTTCTTTAACGCCCGTGCCACATCACCTTCAATATTATAGGCGTCAAAAACAGACTCCCGGCCCTGGTAAAGTTCGACCAGCAGGTTGACGTCGGGCATCAGTTTCTTTAAAAAATTCTGAACCTTATCATATTCGTCCCGTGAATCGATAATCAACTTGTCCGCCTCATTGGCCAGAAGATCCCTGACCGCCCTGAAAGTGACGGTAAGATCCTTGTAAACCAGAGAGGGGGCTGGGGCTGTCTTATTTTTGGCCTGGATATCTTCCCAGGTCTTTGTCAGAAAATCGATCTCTTTTTTAATGGTCTCTTCAGTGATTCCCTCTGCCTGGGTCCTGAAAATATAGCCAAATGTATTCTCCCGGATAGAGAGCAGCAGATCTTTTAAACGGGACCGCTCCGTATCATCTTCTATCCGCTTTGAGATTCCTATATGGTCCACTGTAGGCATCAGCACCATATAGCGGCCGGCAAGGGAGATATGCGTGGTCACACGCGGCCCCTTTGTGCCGATGGACGACTTGGCCACCTGGACCAGAATTTCCTGCCCTTCTGTTAAAAGGTCTTCAATACTGCAATCATGATTCAACGACGCCTTCCATGATCGATGCGTGGTGTCATCTGCCCGGGATTCATCCCGATCGGATTCATCCTCCTCCTCCACATCGGAATCCTGCTCAAACTTCTGGTACATCTTATGGCTTTGTGTGTCTAACACATCATCCACATAAATGAACGCTGCCTGATCAAATCCGATATCCACAAAAGCGGCCTGCATACCGGGCAAAACCCGCTGCACCTTACCTTTATAGATGTTCCCCGCAATGGAGGTTTCATCTTCTCTCTCAATAAAAACTTCCACAATGGTACCGTTTTCAAGTAGTGCCACGCGTGTCTCATGGGGGGCGGAATTGACAACCAGCTCTTTTAACATTTGGATTATCCTGTCTTCATCTTTTTAATTCTTGCCAGAAGAATCCGTTTATCATCCAGATGAAAGACGGTTTTTAAAATCTGCGCCGGCCGTATGGTCCGCTGCTCAACTTTCTTTAAAACCATCCTGATGGTCTGGTCATCGATAAAGGATATTTCTTCAACCGATTTTCGAAGGTCTGTCTTCCGAACCTTACCTTTTTTACTTAAATCTTCAAACAGAAAAGATGATTGATTTAAAAATTGGTCTACACTCTCCTTGTCAATCTCGGGATTTGAAAAGGCAATGGTGTAACAGGCCATATCACCATCGCGGTTTGCATTTTTTACAAACCTTGTACACCCGGTGATACCGATGCCGCCGGGAAGCTGCCCGCTTAGCAGTTTTGCAATGGTTTTGCCGGACAAGGATTTGTCAAGATAGACAAACATGTGTTCCTGCTCGCTTTCCATTCCCACCGGCAGGGCATTGTCAAAAGACAGGCGCATGGACGGATTAAAGCCCTGGGAGTATTTTGCCAGCAGCCCTGCTCGCTTAATGGCCCTTTCCACAATGGTGGCCAGTTCCAGGTGACCGAAAAATCGTGCCTGGCCCAACTTGGAAAAGGTGATATCGAACTTTTGAAAATAATTGTCATCAATGGGTTTTGCGACCGGATCACTTTTGGCACCGGCTGTATTGACCGTTATCGGATCATTTAGAACCGGCTCTATGGTCTTAAAATCACACACCCCGCAGCCGGTACAGTCATGCTCACGACAGTCCGGGGTCAAGGCCCGCTCTTTTGCTTTTTGATATTCCTTTGCCAGAAATTTCGGGGATACCCCCGAATCGATGTGGCCCCAGGGCAGGGTCTCATCTTCTTTGCGCTGCCGGGTGGTATAAAAGTCAGGCTCAATACCGGTTTTTTCAAAGGCCTTGTCCCACAGTCTGAAATCAAAGTGATCAGACCATCCATCCAGCCGGCAGCCGTTTTCCCAGGCCGCTGTCAAAAGGGAGGACAACCGCCGGTCGCCCCTGGCCCAGACACCCTCAATCCGGCTCATCTGGGGATCCTGCCATTTTAATTTTACCCGTGGATGACGCAGGTGATCCCTCAAATACTGAAGCTTTTCTCTGGTTGCATCCAGCGAGTCCTGGGCGCATCTGTGAAACGGCGTGTGCGCCTTGGGAATAAAACTTGTGGTACTGACGTTGATATTCTTTTTACCCTTGGCGTATCGGGATGCAAGCTTAGCGGACAGATCTGCAATGGCCTGGATATCTTCAGGCTGTTCAAAGGGCAGCCCCATCATAAAATAGAGCTTGATATTCTTCCAGCCCAGCTCAAAGGCATTCTTAACCGTTGCCTCGATGCTGTCTTCGGTCAGATTTTTATTAACAATATCCCGCAATCTCTGGGATCCTGCTTCCGGGGCAATGGTAAATCCTGTTTTCCGAACCTTTTTGATAATATTCATCAACTCGGGCGTCAGTTTTTCCGCTCTCACAGAGGGCAGAGAAATCGCATTGCAATGACCCTGATTCAGCTCTAAAAGCTGCGTCATCAGTGGTGCCAAATTGGAATAATCACCCGTGCTCAAAGAGAGCAGAGAGATATCGGAATACCCGGTGGTCTTCAAAGATTCCCGGGCAATCGTGGTCAGATCTTTTAAAGACCGTTCCCGGACAGGCCGGTAAATCATGCCGGCCTGGCAAAACCTACACCCTCTTGAGCATCCCCGTGCGATCTCCAGCCGGAGCCTGTCATGGACCGGCTTGGCATAGGGAAGAATGGGAGACATGGGAAAAAGGTCCAGGGTCAATTCAGGTAAAAAAGCCCGCTTGACGGCCTGGTAATCCTCATGCACCGGTGAGACCTTTTGCAGTCCGTCTTTGTCCCAGGAAACATCAAAAAATGATGGAATATAAACACCCTGGATTTTTGACAGCATTTTTAAAAGGGTCTGTTTTTGGCCGTCCCCGTCCTTTTTAAAGTCTGCCACGGTCTGTGCAACCTGAACAGATGTCTCTTCTCCGTCCCCGATCACAAAGGCATCAAAAAAGTCAGCCAGAGGTTCCGGATTGAATGCACAGGGCCCCCCGCCGATGACCAGCGGAAAGGCATCCGTTCTCTCTTTTGCATAAAACGGAATGTTGGACAGACTTAATATGGTCAGGATGTTTGTAAAATTTAATTCATATAACAGGCTGATACCGATAATATCAAACCGGTCCAGGGGGGTATGTGACTCCATGGACAGGCACGGGACATTTTTTTCGCGCATCAGCCCTTCCATATCCGGGGCAGGCGCATAAAACCGTTCAGCGGCAATACTTTTTTTGCTGTTTAATATGGCATAAAGAATCTGTAGTCCAAAGTGGGACGTACCGATTTCATAAAGGTCCGGAAAGACAAGGGCAAAGGTAGTGTCTACCTTGTCCAGATCTTTTTTGACGGCATTGATTTCATTGCCCGTATACCGGGTTGGCGTCTGAACCAATGCAAGGATGTCTTGATAATTTTGCTCATGCATGATACTGATTTTTCTCAACATACAACCTTTGGGTTGTGGGTAAACCTAAATTTTTTAATATATTATTTTTTGCAGGATAAAGCAATGGAAAGAACCAAAATCAATATTGTACTCACGCTTGACACATCCCCCGGAGACGTTCTGATTAAAGGCTGGATAAGAACCAAAAGGGATGCCAAAGACTTTTCTTTCATGGAAATCAACGATGGTTCCTGTCTAAAAAACATCCAGGTGATTGCCGGCGATGATCTGGAAAACTACAATGCCGTTGAAAAGCTGACCACAGGCAGTGCCGTGGCCGTCAAAGGCAAGCTGGTTGAATCCCCGGGCAAAGGCCAGAAATGGGAAATTCAGGCAAATAACGTAGAGGTCATCTCTGTGGCACCGGAATCATATCCCCTGCAAAAAAAGAGGCATTCAGATGAATTTTTACGAACCATCGCCCATTTAAGACCCCGCACCAATAAATATGGTGCCGCATTCAGGATCCGGTCTGAAATGGCCTATGCAATCCATAAATTCTACAGCGAAAAAGGTTTTAGGTATCTGACCGCCCCCTTGATCACCGGATCGGACTGTGAAGGTGCCGGTGAAATGTTCCGGGTCACAAGCCTTGATCCCGACACGGTTAAAAAACAGGGAAAATTGGATTTTTCCAAGGATTTTTTCGGACAGGAGACCAATTTAACGGTGTCCGGCCAGCTGTCAGCCGAGATGTTTGCACTGTCTTTAGGAGATGTTTATACCTTCGGCCCCACGTTCAGGGCGGAAAACTCCAATACCAGCCGCCATGTGGCGGAATTCTGGATGCTGGAGCCGGAAATGGCGTTTTGCGACTTATCCGGGAACATGGACCATGGCGAAGAGCTGGTCAAATACCTGACCAACCATGCCCTGACTCACTGCAAGGAAGATATCAACCTTTTTTCAAGCTTTGTGGACAAATCTTTGCCCAAACTTTTTGATACGATTTTAAATTCTGATTTTGTCCGGTTGCCCTATACCGAAGCCATTGACATCCTTTTATCTGCAAAGAAAAAATTCGACTATGAGGTGGCCTACGGCATTGATCTGCAAAGTGAACACGAACGGTATCTGGCGGAAAAACATTTTAAAAAGCCGGTATTCCTCACCGATTACCCCAAAGAGATAAAGCCTTTTTATATGCGCTTAAACGATGACAATAAAACCGTTGCCGCAGTTGACCTTCTGGTCCCCCGGATCGGTGAGCTCATCGGTGGCAGCCAGAGAGAGGAGAGGCTGTCCGTGCTTGAGGGCCGGATGAAAGAGATGGATCTTCCCATGGAAGACTACTGGTGGTATCTGGATTCCAGAAAATTCGGTACAGTCCCGCACTCCGGGTTTGGAATGGGCTTTGAGCGGTTTTTAATGATGATTACCGGCATCAAAAACATCCGGGACGTTATCCCGTTTCCAAGAACACCCGGCAGCATCGACTTTTAACCCGCGCCGGGGCTGGCCCAGAATTTACTTGATTTTTCTTTTGGATTTTGTTTGGAATACTAATAGTGATTGCCCAGAAATGTTCCGAAAACTTATAAAGAAAATGCAATCACCAAAAGGCAAATCGGTTTCAGTATAAAGGTATTCTATCCTGAGTGGTAGAAACAGAGCCTTTGGTTTAGGATCATATTTTTGCGATTTGCTATAAAACACCTTGCAAAAAAAGATTCCTTAAAAACACCACAATAATGGAGGTCGCCATGCCCACGCTTGAAGAAAGATCAAATGAAAGCCCGGAAGAACTTAATGCGCGCCTTGAATCAAAAACACTTGAGATGGGAATCACCTTTACATTCGCGCAATACCTGGAACAGATGGAAACCTATCTTCTCCAGCTTGAGAAACGGGTCCAGGAGCTTGAGGCAAAGGATAAGGCGTAAACCTTTTTAAAAAACGAGCACGCCAAACCTTAATCATAAACAAACAAATAGCTTCCGGCAGTGGCGGCACTGCTCTGGAAGCTATTTGTTTTTACGGAAACCAATGACAAACAGATACTATTTTTATTCGAAAACAGCCTTGAAAATCATCCGGGCCGCGCAACAGGGTGCAAAACACATTGAAGTCTCCCTTGACCTGAATCTATCGGAAAAACAATGGGAAATATCAGACAACCGTCTTGTTCTGGAACCGGGGAACACCCTTGATATCCAAGAGCTTGAACCGGTCTGCAGGACCGAAAATAAAATTTTTATTTTTGAAAACCAACAATTGAAGCCGCTGGAATTCCGGGGCCAGGGCTATTACAAGCTGGTACCCACAACAACTGTTCCCACCCTGGAAATCAACGGCATTAAAATGCACCGCTCCAAGGACATTGACCCTTTAACCGATGCCCGGCTGAAGACACAAAAAGTTGTCAGACCCGGCGATGTCGTTCTGGACACCTGCGGGGGACTTGGGTATTCGGCCCTGTATGCATTAAAAGCCGGTGCCCAAAAAGTCATATCAACGGAGAAAGATCCGGCAGTGCTCTATTTGCGAAAATTAAATCCCTGGACCGAGGATGATCCGTGCCTTGAACTGATTTGTGCCGATATCTGTCATAAAATATCCCAGTTTCAAGACAATTGTTTTAACAGCATTATTCACGACCCGCCACGGTTCACATCGGCCACGGGAGATCTTTACGGCAAACCTTTTTATAAGGCACTTTTCAGGGTTTTAACCCCCCCGGGGACGTCTGTTTCATTACACCGGGAGCCCCAAAAAGATAAAAGAGCAGGACCGGTTTTTACTCAACACAAAAAAGCGGCTTGAAGTATCGGGTTTTGGCAATGTCCGATTCAAAGAAAGGCTGCAGGGATTTCTGGCCGAGAAAAATGATACATTGACAATGATCTAAACGAGCAAATATTTATAGTGATTCTCAAAAAATATGTTCCTAAAAAACATATAAGAAAAGAATCACCTAAGGGCAAATCGATGGTCACTCAACGGGTTTTAAAATGCTGAGTGATAGAAAATCATATCCGTATATCGGAACCTGTTTCTGCGATTTGCCATAGACCGGAGACGGATCAGCCCGGCCCCTTGAAATTTGAAACGGCCTGCTGACAAAAAATATAAAAAACAATGCGTGCCTGTCACGTTATTTTCAGATAAAAACGATAGAACGTTTTTTGCAAGGAGCAATAAAAATGGATCCTGAAATCAAAATCCGCGGATATCACACAGACATGTTCCAGCATGTAAACAATGCCCGATACCTTGAATTTTTAGAAGAGGGCCGGTGGCAGTTGCTTGAAAACCATATGAACCTGGGTGAGTTTTTAGAAAAAGGCTATCTGCTCTTTGTTGTCAATATCAATATCTCCTATAAAGCCCAGGCCCGGGTGAATGATAATATTGTTGTAAAATCGGGCCTGCAAAAGATCGGGAACAAGAGTGCTGTGATACGGCAACACGTTGTGAACAAATCCACCAATGCCGTCTGTGCTGTTGCAGATGTGACCTTTGTCATTGCCGACTTTTCCGGCAAACCCTTAAAAATCGAAGGGGAACTTAAAAACTTTTTTGAAAAGCTTCCCGCCCTTGAAGGAACATCCAAATGAAAATTACCCTGCTTGATTACGGTGCCGGCAATGTTCGCAGTGTCACCAATGCTGTTGAAAAACTGGGCGGCCAAATTAAACCGGTTCTGCGCCCGTCAGATATCCTGAATGCAGAGAAGCTGCTATTCCCCGGTGTGGGCAATTATGAAAACATGATCCGCATTCTTAATGAAAAAGAATATATCGCCCCTTTGCGTGAATATCTTTTTGCCAACCAGCCTTTTTTCGGTATCTGCCTGGGCATGCAGGCGCTTTTTCAAGGCAGCCAGGAAGATTTCTCCGGCAATGAGAGTATCGGTGTTTTCAAAGGCCAGGTAACACGGTTCAACACGAAGCTCGCCGTCCCGCATATGGGCTGGAACGGTGTCCATATGAAACAGGACTCTCCTTTATTTAACGGGGTTGATCCGGATGCCAAATTCTATTTTGTTCACTCCTACCACGTTGTTCCTGAAGATAAAGATGTTATCTTAACTAAGACCACCTATGATTATGATTTTGTCAGCAGTGTTCAAAAAGGCAATGTCATGGGTACCCAGTTCCACCCTGAAAAAAGCGGGAACGCCGGCATGGCCCTTTTGAAAAACTTCATCACTCAAAAAGACCTTCAGCCGTCGGGACCCCTGGACAAAAAAGGCCAGGGCCTGTCAAAAAGGATTATTGCCTGCCTGGATGTCCGTGCCAATGATCAGGGAGATCTGGTGGTCACCAAAGGAGACCAGTATGATGTCCGGGAAAAAGGTGATGTCAGAAATCTTGGTAAGCCTGTGGAACTGGCCAAACGGTATTACGATGAAGGGGCTGACGAGATCACTTTCCTCAACATCACCGGGTTCAGGGATTTCCCCTTGAAAGACATGCCCATGATCAAGGTCTTAAAACAGACCAGCCGAAACGTGTTTGTCCCGTTAACCATTGGCGGCGGCATCCGTGATTATACGGACAGCAACGGAAAAACCTATACGGCCCTGGATGTGGCCGCCCAGTATTTCAGGTCCGGGGCTGATAAAATATCCATTGGCAGTGATGCCGTGGATATTGCAGAAAATTTCCTTAAAACAGGCAAAAAGACCGGAAAAAGTTCCATTGAAATGATCTCAAAAGTCTACGGCAACCAGGCTGTGGTGATCTCCGTTGATCCCAAACGGACCTGGGTGACGTCCCCGGACAAGGCCCCAAAACACCATGTGATTAAATCCAGCACCCCCGGCCCGGACAACGAAGAGTACTGCTGGTTTCAATGCACGGTTCAGGGCGGCAGGAAAGACAGGGATCTGGATGCCGTGAACCTGGCCATCGCCTGTGAACAACTGGGTGCCGGGGAGATCCTTTTAAACTGCATTGACAAAGACGGCACCAATTCAGGCTTTGATCTTGAGCTGATCAACATTGTCAAAAACGCTGTCTCTATTCCTGTCATCGCCTCCAGTGGTGCCGGCTGCGAAGCACATTTCAAAGAGGTGTTTCAAAAAACCGATGCAGATGCTGCACTGGCTGCCGGAATCTTTCACAGGAAAGAGGTTCCCATTGAAAACGTAAAGTCTCATTTAGTGAAAAACAGGATCACAATTCGGGCTATAATGTAGCTTTTTTGTATTTTTTTCTTGTAATCTTTCGTTTCCGGGCCTAAGATAGTTGCTGGCTATTGGGGATAAAATATTCGGGATTACATTCTTTCGCATCTAGTCATATTTGTTCAAGAGTTTAAGATGCCCCTTGCATTTTTGCATGGGGCATAGTGGATCATTTTACTGATACGAAGGAGACGAAAATGACAAATATCGGTTTTGATAAAAAACTATATATCGGTTCGCTTGGAATCATCCTGCTGACGATCCTGATCATAGCAGTGGTCAATTTCTATCAAAGCAAAAGCAGCTTTCTTCATAAAGGGGAAACCAGCATTCAAAACGTCTCCGATGTTCTGCTCAAAACAGTCCAGCTAAAATACAACCTGCAAAAAGAAAAAATCGAATCCGATATGGGAGCTTTGATAGCCGAAGCCACGAGTTCCGAGACCATTATGGTCGTGGACGCCAGAACCATTGATATGGATATCCATGATATCAACTCCGGTAAGAAAGAGAAAATAACCATTCCCAAAATTATCTTCGGTCTTGAATTTGTCACCGGCCATTCTGAAACCGTGGACAAGGTGGGTAAATCCAGCACCTCGGACATTGCCGTCTACCAACTCCATAAGGACAAACTGATAAAGGTCTCCTCCAGCATCAAAAATGAAGATGACTCCATGCCTGTGGGTGAGTATTATGCCGCAGATACCGATGTCTACAAAGCCGTGATGGAACAAAAAGATCAATTTATCCTGACCAAGAGCGGCACACAGCTTTCCATGCAGATGATCAAACCCTTTGTTGAAACACTGGAAGGCAAAGTGTCCGGTGCCTATTCCGTTACCAGCAAAGTCCTGACATCCGATCTGGTTGACCTTACCAAAAAGGTCAATGTCGGGGGGTATGGATATTGTTTTATCAGCAACCGGGACGGCAAAATCCTGGTCCACCCGGATAAAAATTATATCTCCATGAATGTCAGTGAGTTTAAAAAAGGCAAAACAATGCTCACAGGCAAATCCGGTGCAGCCACCTATGAACACAAAAACAAATCCTACTACGCCCATGTTAATTACTTCAAGGAATGGGGTCTTTATTTCACCGTTGCCGTATCTGAAAAAGAGCTGATGACCGGTGTGACCCGGCAAATTATAACAAGTGCTACAGTCAGCGGGGTACTGGCCTTAATTATCGGCGCATTAATTATCTTTTTTATGAACAAGCAATTGATGAAGAGCATGAAGGGGATGGCAAAGCTTGCCAAAGAGGTGGCACAGGGAAATTTCAAATACTCTTTCTCCTATGAGGCCAACGATGCCATCAAGGAAACCGTGGACTCCATGAACCAGATGGTCAAGGGGCTTGCCCACCTGATCGAACAGCTCAACTCAGGTGTTCACACATTGAGCGAAGCATCCGGTGAACTCAACCAGATGTCGGATAAAATGAGTGGCAGCTCGGAAACTTCGGTTGCAAAGGTCAACACAGTAGCGTCTGCAGCCGAAGAGATGAGTGTCAACATGGATTCCGTGGCTGCCGCCATGGAACAGGCCAGCACCAACGTGGAAATTGTTGCCACAGGCACCAATGACATGAAAGACAGTATTGACAAAGTATCCCAGAACTCCAACCACACCAGAGAGATTACCAATAAAGCGGTTACACAGGCCCAGGCTACATCTTCCCGGGTTGCTGAACTTGGGCGTGCTGCTGAGGAAATCAACAAAGTTACGGATACCATCAACAGCATCTCATCACAAACCAACCTTCTGGCGTTAAATGCCACCATTGAGGCTGCCCGGGCCGGGGAAG
>CAZLTD010000080.1:0-25961 GCA_964562385.1 uncultured Desulfobacula sp. | reverse complement strand
TATTCGACGCTGATTTTATTATGTAGGGGTCATTATTGCACGCTGATCAACAATTGAAGAAGCCAAAAGTCTCGTTGACGCTGATGGGGGAGACTTTTAAAACCATGAAGAAACTCACCATACCTGGCACTGTGTCAAAACCCACATGGACTGCTTATAAAGCACTTAAAAACCAACTAAATGCCAAGACTCAAAAGGTAGCGGAGTATTTCGGGAAGAGACACGATAATGTCTTACGGGATATTGATGTTTTGATCGGTGGAGGAGTCCTCGGTTTTGAGGGCTGCTCATATAGAGGCGGTAATGGGAAGACTCTTCCTATGTTCAATATGAAGCGGCAAGCCTGGATGATCTTGGCACTTGGTTTCAATGGAGAGAAAGCACTCCAGTTCAAACAGGACTTCGTGGATGTCTTTGATAGGATGGAAGCAACCATCAGGGATCAGGCCGGGGACATCCACTTCATGCCTTACAGTAAATAAATGTTGAAAATCTAAGTTCTTATCCGATATAGAAAGGTAACACAACTTTACGTATACATACATTACTACCCAAGGGATATCTTACACATGAAGAAGATCAGTTTTGTCGTACTCATCGTTTCTGCACTGATTCTAATGATAGTCACAAACTCTCTTGCGGAGAAACGCACGGCACTGGTCATCGGTAACGGTGCTTACAAATCGATTACTTCCCTCAACAACCCCGTAAATGACGCTGTGGATATGAAGTCAGTACTTACAACGCTCGGCTTCGATGTTATCCTCCGAATCAATGCTAATCGGGGGCAGATAAAACAGGCCGTTCGTACATTTGAAAGTAAGATTCGCCGTGGTGGTGTTGGCCTATTCTACTATGCAGGACACGGTGTCCAGGTCGATGGCACAAACTACATCATACCGGTTGGAGTAGACATAAAAAAGAAATATGATGTTGAAGAAGAAGCGTTAAAGATGCGGTATGTGCTTGGCGCTATGGAAGAGGCCAATAATGATCTTAATATTGTCATATTAGATGCCTGTCGAAACAACCCATTTAGAAGCTTTAGAGGTGGTTCTCCAGGTCTTGCCCGAATGGACGCACCAAAGGGTTCCATTATCGCTTACGCTACCTCTCCAGGTGCTGTTGCTGAGGATGGTTCGGGCCGAAATGGTACTTATACTGCTCAGTTGTTGAAACACCTTGTGACACCCGGCCTTTCTGTTCAGCAAATATTCAATAAAACGGGCCGGGCTGTTATGAAGGCAACGAATGATGAACAGATACCTTGGATTTCTTCCACTCCGCTGGATGAGTTCTATCTTGTCAAACGCTCAAGACCTCCAACAAATCAGGTACAAATAAAGCAGCCTGTTGTCCAGCAACCAGTGATCGCACCCCAAAAAAAGAAAACCAGTGTGGTTAAAAAACAAGAGTGTGTTCAAAGAGATGGTCGGTTCTGCAAACTGTCATCTGGGCCTATCCAGGACACTACCACCGGACTGATATGGGCCTCAACGGATAACGGACAAGATATCAACTGGAAAGATGCCAAACGATATTGTGAAACTTATTCTGAAGGTGGGTTTACGGATTGGCGTATGCCGACTATTGATGAATTGGCAGCTTTGTATGATAAGAATAAAGGATATCACACAAGGGATTTTTCTATGTATAAAGCTTATATAACTCAGTCCATTCAGTTGACTACACCTTGGCTGTGGTCATCAAATACGCGCGGTTCCAAGGCTGCCTTCTTAAATTTCGGCACTGGCACGCGGTTCAGGTTCTGGTACTCTCAGTCTTATTCCTACATCCTCCGGGTGTTGCCGGTGCGCGTCAGCAAATGAGTGATGAGCGTATCTTTCAAAGGAACTTAAAAAACGATTGAATTAACCTGAGGACATCAAAAGAAAAGAACGTTGACAGAAGGGTCAAATTCAGGGTACAAAGTCACTCATCTTCAGAAAATATTCAAGTGTCAAGACTGTTGGTATACTGGGGTTTCAGAGTTTTAAATTTCAGTCCCCCCTCAGCTCCACCACCAATATTTAAGGTCACTGTCATTACAGTGGCTTTTTTTATTTTTTGCCACCTAAAATGTGATCATTCCACTTGTTACACCAATTTTTAAAAAGACCCCATCAGGTGTGATTTCTTTACAGACAATAATTATCTTGAGGGAAATATATATGAATTTCGTATGCACCGCCGGCTCACCGCAATATATAGCAGACGTCTTTTCACTCTTATGCCAATTGCCCTGGCAACTTGTATATTGCCGGATTTCCAATCCCGATTAATTTCTTGCTATTTTAATTTAAAACTTGTCCTGCTATCAGCTCTGACGATGAAGGCTTTTATATCATCTGTATGATCACCTGTTTCTAAATAATAAACGGTGATCCGGGTGCTACCATAAAACCCATCGCCCTCAGGTGCGTACACCCATCCTTTGTAGGTATTCGTAATTTTACTTTTCTTTTTAACGACACCGGTACCACAATCAAAGAATTTAGTCCCGTGAAGCTCTCTCCCCAGGCTAGTTGACCACGGCTGGCCCACACCCAACTTAGCCTCATACACAGTTTCCATATCAACCATCAGGACATAATCAGGATTCTTCGCCCTGAAAAAATAAAGTCTGTCAGACCAACTCCCATCGATATCATTGACTTCGGCAAGCTTCTTTTTCTTAAAATCTGCCTCTATTGGAATATTCATTGTAAAAGCCGGTTCCTGAGACGTTTTAAAAACATATTGCTTTTCTAATAATTGCTTATCAACCACAAACTTGCGTCCAGACTGCACACAACCTGAGAATAAAACTGAAATCATTATTAAAAGCATCACTGAAAGTTTAATTTTATCCATTCAAGCCCCCATTTATGCCTGTGCAAACGTAAATAAAAATAGAATTAACCTATAATTTACATTTTGTCTATCGGGGTAAACCCTGATTTTAGATAAAAAAGCATCAATTTATGATTTTTTTTTGATATTAACGGTAAAAAAAATGCAGTAAGCTCAGAAACGCCACTGCCTGAATGGATAGCTTAGAAAAAATCCTCTATAGAATATAAAAAATGCATCAAAGGCGTTAAAAAAGTTTTTGTGACATCCTGGAATTGAACCCCTACAGACAGCTTGTCCTGCTCTCTTCTGACATTTCTGACAGACCCCATGGCAGCAACCTCTTCGGACAGCCCTGGGAACTGGCAGTATAATCTTAGCAAATTCCCTTCCCGAAGTGGTGTCATGGTGGTCTTATCGTCATGATATTTAAAGCGGCAGCCGTTTTTACTGATATCAAAAATAACGATGGAGAAGTCTACTTTTTTAGCTTCAATCCTGCCGGGTATAATGACATTGTTTCTTTTCACAGTCCGAAGTTCCCGCTCCTGTATAACTTTGGGATATTCAATGGCAAGCGCGCGGATAGGATTGGTTATCATCTCTATAACACTTGTCTGGAATGCATACACAGAACCTTCATAGAGATATTTCACGACCATTTTATTTGAAGGATACAGTTTATTTTTAACGCTTTTATATCGTTTGGGCAGCGTGACGATCATGAATTCATCTTTTAACAGCCCGATAAAAACGCTGGTGACGGAAAAATTGATCCCTTCAATCTCCATATAGATTTTGGTACCGATGTCAATGTATATGCCTTCGGATTTGTTTAATTCAAGGATGCCTTCCAAATCTTCCATCACTGTTTCCTTTCCGTCTTCAAAATATTGTTAACAATATAGTATAGAAATTTGATAGAAATCTCATCCAGATAAGTATTGTTTCACAAAATATTTGTCAAGAATAAAACGGCATTTATCCCTTGATATCAAGGGATAAATGTCGTTTTTTAAATAATGGGATTGATGACTTGGTTAAGGTTTTTTAAAGCTGATAACAAAAACCCTGCTGTTTCCTCTTCTGAAAAGCAATCTGACGATACTACCCTGATTAATCTGTGCCAGATACGTGGAATATGCTTTGGAGGAGTCAATTTTGTGATGATTTATTTCAATCAGGACGTCTCCGTGCCTGACAACACTGTTGGATGCGGCGCTTCCCGGCTCGATATCGAGAACAACAAGTCCCTTAAGTCCGGGCGGATATCCCAGACGCCGGGCAATGTCCGGTGTCATCTGTTTTAATCTGAACCCAAAAGGGTCAATCTCTTGGCTTTGTGCAAGTTCTTCCGGATTTCCTTTAGGCCTTTCACCCAGGGTGACCTTTAATGTTTTTTTATTGCCGCCTCTTAACAACTCAATCTTTACGGTTTCTCCCACACCATGGGCAGCGATGGTTAATGACAGATCTCTCGCAGTATTGATAATTTTTTTGTTTATTTTGAGGATTACATCCCCAACCTCAATACCACCTTTCTGAGCGGGATTACCATCATAAATTTTAGCGACATAAACACCTTTGGTCTCTTTGATACCGTAGTATTCCGCCAGCTCTTTTGTGACATCCTGAATGCCGACCCCCAGCCAACCGCGGGATACGTGTTTCTGCGCCGTAAGCTGATCAATAATCCCGACAGCCATGTCCGAGGGAATCGCAAAGCCAATGCCCTGCCCCGACCTTATAATCGCAGTATTGATACCCACCACTTCACCTGCCATATTCAACAGCGGTCCCCCGGAATTTCCCGGATTAATTGAGGCATCCGTCTGAATGAAATCATCATAGGGACCGGATCCGATAATTCTTCCTTTGGCGCTGACAATACCGGCGGTAACAGTTTGTTCAAGCCCGAAAGGGCTGCCGATGGCCACGACCCATGACCCCACCTGGGTCTGGGAAGAGCTGCCGAATTTTAGAGGGGTCAGTTTTTTGGCATCTATTTTTATCAATGCCAGATCGGTCATGGGATCCGACCCAATAATCTTGGCGTCATATTCCTTTTTATCGTGCATAATGACCTTAATTTTATCGGCGTCCTTAATCACGTGATTATTGGTGACAATATACCCTTTTTTGCTGATAATAAATCCAGAGCCCAGGCTGCTTTCCTTCCTGCTTTGGGGTCTTTGATTAAAAAACGGACCGAAAAAGTCGTCCTGCTGGCCGAAAAAGTGTCTGAATACACGGCCGCCACCTTCGATGTTTTTAACCGTCTGAATATTAACAACACCCGGCCTTGCTTTGAGTGCCAGCTGTGAAAAATTGGCCGGTATCATGCGATTTGAGTCCGGCGTATCCTTTGCTGAAACCGGGAATGTCAGCAAAAAAAGTCCTATCATCATTATACTTATTTTTTTTATCAGTCTCATAAAATCCTCCATTGATCATGTTTAAAACTGGTATCTGACTTACACAGTATAATAATACAGAATAATGACGGTTAAATGACGCTAAGATTATCAATTGGTAATTTTAGTTCAAATTCAGACCCCACCAAAGGCTTACTCGACACCTTAATACAGCCTTTATGCGCCTTAATGATCGTGTTTGCCAGACTCAGACCAAGTCCTGTACCACTGGTTGTACGTGAGGATTCCGTCCGAAAAAAACGCTCGAATATCTTTTCAAAATAGTGGGATTCAATACCGATTCCGGTATCCTTTATAACAATAATGGCCTCATTTTCATTTTTGTGCACCGAAACCTGAATGGTTCCGCCTTTTTGCGTATATTTAATGGCATTATCCAAAATATTGGAAACTGCACGCTGGAGCATTTTAATATCAGCATCAACAAAAACCTGCGGCTGTATATCCGGCGCCATCTTAATTTTTTTATCTTCAGCCAGGGGAAGAAAAAGTTCACACGCATCCTGAACCATATAGGACAAATCCATGCGCTCAAACGTAAAATTGCCTTCCCCGGCCTCGGTTTTGGAGATTAAAAGCATGGTGTTTATCATATCCAGGAGACGATCCGATTCCTCTATGGTGGTAGATGCCATGGTCCTGTAATTATCGATATTGTCTTCATGTACAAGGGCCAGTTCAGCAAACCCTCTGATACGGGTCACAGGACTTTTTAGATCATGTGCAATATTATCGGTCATCTCACGGATGCTTTTTACCAATTCTTCAATGCGATCGAGCATATGGTTAAACGTGTCTGCCAGAAGATCGAGTTCATCCCTGTTCCCGGTTTTCCTGACCCTTGCTTCAAGATTACTGCCGGTAATGTTCTGGGCAATGCCGGAAATCGCCTTAACACCGGACAAGGCCTTCCGGACAAGCATCCACCCGGCAATGGCACTGAAGATCAGGATAAATCCCATTATTCCGATGAATAATTTTTTAAAGGCTGAAAAAAATCTTGCGGAGTTGACCATGGCGATACCACTTTGCAAAATAGCATCCGAGGCAACATAGTGGTATAGTATCCGTGCTTTCTGGTCAGTATTTGGAATGGTAATGGTCTCGAATACATTTGTATTTTCAACCATCATCTGTCTTAAAGCGTTCTTGTTGATATGAACATGCTGCCAATAGGACATATGGGATGAGGCAAACACCTCTCCGGAAGGATACAGCAGCCTGAAAAAGATCTGCTTTTCCCCTGCTGCCTGGGCTTCAATAACTGCCAATTCCCTTGCACCGGCAAGTCCGGCGCGTCGAATCACCGTTGAGAATTTGGCAGCATTATCCAGCAGTTCCTGGTCTGTCTGTTCCTGGATGGCCTGCACGGAAAGAAAATAGAAAAAGATAAAGGCAACGGCGGAACACACAGAAAAAATACCGGTAAACCAGAAGGTCAGTCTAAATGCAATGGTATTAAAAAAAGGATAGCGCATCTTTATTTTAATACATACCCGGCACCGCGGACAGTGTGGATCAGTTTAGTATTAAAATCCTTATCTATTTTATCTCTAAGACGGCAGATCCTGGCTTCAACCACATTGGTCATGGGATCAAAATTGTAATCCCAGACATGTTCCATAATCATGGTCTTGGATACGACCCGCTCCTTGTTTCTAAGCAGATATTCCAGAAGTGAAAATTCCAGCGGTTGCAGCTCTATAATTGATTCATCTCGTTTTACCTGACGCTTAATCAGATCCATGGAAAGATCCTCATAAGACAAACTGGTGGGATCTATAATATTTCCGGCACGTCTGATAAGGGCCTGTATTCTGGCGAGAAGCTCTGAAAAAGCAAAAGGCTTGGTCAAATAGTCATCGGCCCCAGCCTCAAGGCCCTTTACTCTGTCATCCACACCATCGCGTGCACTTAGAATAATGACCGGTGCATTATTATAGTTTTTTCTCAGCTGCCGGATCAGGCTGATCCCGTCAAGCTTGGGAAGCATGATATCGACAATTAGCACATCGTAAACATTATCCAGTGCCATCATCAATCCTGAATCACCGTTTTTTGCAGTGTCCACAGCAAATCCGGTTGATTTCAATCCCTTTTGAATAAATTCTGCTATCTTAATATCGTCTTCAACGACCAATATCCTCATGGCAAATCTCACTCCCCGATTATTTTGACCAGAACCCGTTTTTTTCGACCGCCATCAAATTCACCGTAGAAAATCTGTTCCCAGGTGCCGAAATCAAGCTGTCCGTCAGTAACGGCCACCACTACTTCCCGCCCCATGATCTGACGCTTCATATGCGCATCAGCGTTGTCCTCTCCAATATTGTGGCGATATCCGGCCACTGGTTCGTGGGGGGCCAGTTTTTCAAGCCAGACCTCATAATCATGATGGAGTCCTGTCTCATCATCATTGATAAAAACCGATGCTGTAATATGCATGGCATTCACCAGAATCAACCCCTCTTTAATCCGACTGTTGTTTAAACACGTTTCTATCTGTGGGGTAATATTAATAAAGGCGCGCCTGGATGGTACATCAAACCACAACTCTTTTCGGTATGTTTTCATTACGACTCCTGTATACTGATTTGAACAATCGAATTGTTAGCATTATACCTGTTAGCATTATAATGGTATCGTTTAACAAATCAAGGGGGCCTGATTCCATTATTGCATGGTGTCTGATTAGAATTTGATTTTTTGATGGCAACCCTGTAAGCTTTGCCCGGTTTTTTAACCTGGCATTTTATATCATAGGATGGATTTATAACAATGAAATATGGTTGGTGGCTTTTACAGATTTTAATGACGGTTGTCTGTGGATTTTTCTTTATTTTCGGGATTGACCTTTTACTGGGCGCGTATTCATTAAATGACCCGTATAGTTTTATCATGACCTTTTTTGCTGCCAGTTTTGTGATTTTAATCAGCCTGGCGCTCTTTATCAGTTTTATCATAAAAATGGTCCGTGTTTTTCGACAAATACGAAACAAACCTGACAATCAAAAGCAGGACAAAGAAACATGAGTCTTGTATTCAGTCTTAAAAATGTCAGCAAAACCTATGGTGATGATACGCTTTTTCAAGACCTTTCCATTGATTTCAAACCTGATGAGCAGTTGGGTCTTATCGGAATGAACGGCAGTGGAAAATCCACACTTCTTAAATTGATTGCCCAAAAAGCGGATCCTGATACAGGAGAGTTGATCTGTCCGTCCAATCTCAGGTGTATTTACCTTCCCCAGGAGGATCGTTTTGATCCGGATCAGACCATTGAAGGCGTGTTGTTTGATACGGTTAAACGATACATCTTTGACGAAAAGGAGCAGCATCGTATTGTTCAAAAAGCCCTGGGCAAAGGTCTTTTTCACACACCACTTGCAAAGATTAATACCTTGTCGGGGGGATGGCGAAAAAAGCTGGCCATCACCCGGGCTTTGTGTTCACAACCTGACATGCTGTTATTGGATGAACCCACGAACCATCTCGATATCAAGGGCATCTTATGGCTTGAAACTGTTTTGAAATCTGCCCCTTTTTCTTTTATCGTGGTGAGCCATGACAGGGCCTTTTTAGAAAACACATGCCGTAATGTCATGGAAATAGGAAAGCATTTCCCCAGCGGATATTTAAAAATTGCCGGACAGTATAAGAATTTTATAAAGGAGCGCTGTAAATTTTTAAGCGCCCAGGAAAAACAACAGGCCTCTTTAAGCAGTAAAATGCGCAGGGAAGATGAATGGCTTCGCCAGGGCCCCAAAGCCAGGACGTCAAAGGCCAAATATCGAATTGATCAGGCGGACAGCCTACGACAACAACTACATGCCGTTAAAGTTCGAAACAAGAATGCCGCGATGGTGAATATCGATTTTGATGCCACCGGGCGTAAAACAAAGAAATTATTGCGCGGCTATAATCTTTCAAAAAAAATTGATGCCACCCAGTTATTTTCCGATTTGACCTTTGAACTCGGTCCCGGGTTCTGCCTCGGCGTTGCCGGGGAAAATGGAAGCGGTAAATCTACATTTCTATCTGTACTGGAAAAACAAACGCCTCCGGATCAGGGTAAAATTGAATGGGCCCAGGATTTAAAAATTGCCGTATATGATCAGAACCGTTCCAAACTTGACCCCGAAGCAACGCTTCGGGAAGCACTGAACCCTGCAGGAGGAGACAGTGTTAACTATAAAGGCCGGTCGATTCACGTTGTACCCTGGGCCAAACGGTTTTTATTTATGCCGGATCAACTTGATATGCCGGTCAAAAGACTATCAGGCGGTGAAAAAGCAAGAATTCTGATTTCAAACCTGATGCTCACCCCCTGTGATGTGCTGTTGCTTGATGAACCGACCAATGACCTGGATATCCTGTCACTTGAAGTATTGGAAGACAGCATCCGGCAATTTCCGGGAGCTGTGGTTATCGTCTCCCATGACCGGTACCTGATGGATAAAGTCTGTCACCGCATCCTCTTTCTCAAACCGAACAGGGAATCAAAATTTTTCAAAGATTTCAATCAAATACTGAAATCAACGTCTGATAAAGCCAAACAGCCCAAACCTTCGGTTAAAAAACCAAGGGATAAGAAGACATCGGCTATTACTTTTTCCTACAAGGACAAATATGAATTGGATCATATTGAGGGAAATATTTTAGAAGCGGAACAGAGTGTAGAAGATTTATCACTGTTAATACAGCAGCCTGAAATATTAGCGGATGCCGATAAAATGAAACATCATTGTCTGGAGCTAAAACATGCCCAGGAAAAAGTTCAGGCGCTGTATGACCGATGGGAAGTTTTAGAGGATAAAAAAACAAATGGTTAAAAACCATTAAACTTAAGCCGGATATCGGACACAATGTCCCAGGTTTGCTGGATTTTATACGATACCAAGATCAATCGCTTTAATGACCTGTTTGGCCTCCTCAAAGTCCGGGTCTTTTTCAAGGGCCTGTTTAAAATAGGATTTGGCCTGGTCCATCTTTTTCATATCAAGATATAATCGTCCGATATTGTAGTAGATATAGGGTTCGTCCGGATGGACTCGCAGCGCTTTTTTGTAGTGCTTTAATGCCTCCATCGGATCTCCTTTTTTCCTGAAAAGAACACCCAGGGTATTAAACACATTCAATGATTCGGTTCCGGACTCCAAAATTTCATTAAGGACCTCTTCTGCTGTCCCGATTTTATTGGTGTCCATATAAATTTGCGCTGCCATCTGCATGTATTCTTCTGCCTTGGCAAGATCACCCATCAATTTGTATACCCGCCCCATCTCCTCGTAGGCCTTGGCAAATAGCCGGTCAAGGCGTGTTGCCATGGAGAAAGCCTCAATTGCCTCTCCGTGTTTTCCCTGGGAGGTTTTAATGTACCCGATGTTAAAATAGTATTCCGGATTATCTTTTTGATCCACAAGTTCGCTAAAAACAGAGAGTGCCTTGCTGTATTCTTTTTTTTCAATGAGTTGAATCCCATGGTCAAATGATTCTTTTGCACTTAGGATTATCGGATCCGGTGTCATATTCAGAATTTTTTCAATTTTTTCTTTGATCCTGATTTTTTCATAGGGAACAACAAACAACCCTGTCACCCCCCCTGCCCTGCTTTAATGACCTTTATTTTTGTAAATGCCTGATCTGTTAAAAAAAATGGAATCTCAGATAAAGACTCTTCCTTACGGATAATTTTAAGAAGGGCGATGCCGGACATTTCCTGCATATCATAGGCAGCAATAACGCAGTCCACTTTTTGCCGTTTCATGGCACCCCAGCCGTCGTCAGCGCAATTTGCGATGAGGATCTGTTTAAATCCAATCTCTTTGATCAATGATTCCAATTGTAAAAGGTTGGCTTTTTTGTCATCAATCAGTAAAATTAATTGTTCGCTCATATATTTTCCTAAAGTCTGTCTAAATAAGGTTTACCTTTTTTCTGCCGGCTCAGTGTGTTTATCCTGGTTGTTTTTTCTATCTGTTTTTTCAAATCATACACTATATCTGTTTCATAGGTGGTTGCAAATTGAAAAATGGACACCCGGGTTTGGTCAGTTCCCATGCCTTTTATTTTTTGTGCGATCTTTTCAAGGCAATCCTTTTGGGCAGATGTGCTATCAAATTCCAGGGCTTTGGCAAAAACTTCGCCCCATGTATTGATGATTAAAATTTCAGCTGAACACAGATGCTGGTGTGATTTTCCAGGCTTAAAAAACAGAAGGATCAAAAGTTTTACCGTTTCAGGCGGATCAACAAAGCAGCTGTCTGAAAGCGGTTTCACCGGGGATACGGCCAGATAGAGATTATCAAGCCCAATGGTGCGGTCCCTGGTATCAAATAGCTTATACATACTTTTGCAGCACAAACTGGCAGAATGACGATGATAGATCTGATTTTCCAATATCCACCCAAACACCTGAACAAAATGTCTGTTTTTATACAATACAACAGGTTTATTACCGGTTCCTGTAACTGCCAAGACCTGCCATCCGGATGGCACTTGATTAACGCCGAGTGCCTTGATGTTTAACTTTTTTAAATAGGTTGAGCACTCTTTTATTTTTGCCTCTTTGTTCTGCAACCTCATCCGTGTCTTGTTAGATAAAATATTCCATTTTTTCTGTTCATTTGGGGTTGTAAAAAGTCGGCTGATATCTTCGGATTTTTCGACTGCCTGATTATACATCTGCGCCAGCCGTTGGATAATTGCCTTGTCCAGCAATAGCTTTTCCGCTTCTGACCAGTCTGTATAGGAGATTAATTTTGCCACCTGGTTTGGTTTGAGTTGCCAGTCATTGATATATTGAGTTAATAAAAATTTTTTGGGTGTGTTTTCTTTGGGCATTTTGACATTGGGATAACCGCATAACCTGAAAAAAATAGCGTTTTTGATCAAATGAATTCCTTTGGGATCACAGGTTTCATGATACGCAAGAATCCGGTCAAAAACAGCTTTGTATGGATCAACTGCATAATCATCAATCCCGGCATGCTTATATCCAGTTTTTATATTTTCACATAAAAGGGTCTGGTGTTCTGTTTTCCCAAAACCATAACTGAAAACCATGGTTGCTTTTATAAGCGCCTTTACGGGATCTTCTACAGACTTGCAGATATGCCATAAAAGCCCTTTTAAAATATCTGCCGGCCAAATGCTTTGAACCTGTCCCAAATCAATAACATCATCGTTCATTGATAAAATTTGAGTGGCGATTTTTATTTGTTCCATTTCATTTACCACACCCTGCGGCATGACTGACCATAAGGGGACTTTCCCGGCAAGCATCAGGTAGGTCCTGTAAAATTCCTCTTTTAAAAAAATTTGCGGTACCGTTACAACTTCAGAAGTGTCGTTTCCACCGTAATGATTCTTTTTAACCTGCTGGTGATCCATGATAAAGAAGGTTACTTCCTGGCTGTATCTTTCACGACTGTACTTGACAATATCGTCCAGTTTTCGTTTCAGACTTGAATATCTTTCATTGGAAAACCTTTTTTTATCGATCATGACCCAATAGTCAAAATCGGATCCCAGGCTCTGGGTGAAGGTACCCAGGCTTCCTATATGAAAAAGTGAAATAATACACGGATCTTCTACCTTTACCAATTCCTGGATAGATTTCGGAAATATCTGCTCTTTGATGGCAAGGGAATAAAAACCGGATTTTTCAAATTGGAAAATACCATGTGCCTTCGCCTTTCCCGACACAAACCCCGGATATCCCGGACCATTGATGTGCAGCAAAAAGGGAATTTTTAAAAACAATTCAAATTTTTCAGGAGGCAGGTAACGGATCGCTTCACGCATTCGCACCATATTGTACGTGGAAAAATCACTGCGGTTTGTACCAATTTGTTCCTGTAGATCGTGATATGCTTTTTCCAGTTTACCGATATTGAAACCCCGTGTTTTTCAAAGCAGTTGAAATGGCGGCTAAAAAAGACTACTATCGTTTATTATAGGCCCTACTAATAAGGTTTTTCAAGTTTTGTTTTAATATGGATAATTAATGACTTCTACTATTTGTCCCCATGCGGGTATTGAATTAGATCTGCTGGATTTTTCCCAGCTGACAAAATCAGGCGGCAAGGATCTGCCTCCGTCTCAAGTATTTGAAAAAATCGACACCAAAGACTTTATTAAAAGCATCTATAAAAAAATTCTTGATAATGATTCATTTTTGACTTTTTCAGTTCAAATCGATGACGTTAACCGCATCCTGCAGACCAAGTATTCATCTGCCGGAGACATTGCCAGGGTCATATTAAAAGACGTCGCCCTGACAACCAAGCTTTTAAAACTTGTGAACTCTTCTTTTTATGGAAACTTCTCCCAGAAAGGCATTCCAACCGTATCTGAAGCCATGATAATACTTGGAACCGAAGAGATTAAACTGGCTGCTGCCAGTTTAAAACTGTATGAATTTATGCAGGATATTGCCACTGTCAAAATTTTAAAGGACAAAGCCCTGAAATCCTTGCAAAGAAGTCTGGTTGCGCGGCAAATTGCCAAAGACCAGGGCATCTCCGATGCCGAGGCCATTCAGATCAGTGCCATGCTGTACGATTTTGGTGAATACCTGGTGGCATTGTTTTCACCGCAGATATACATAAAGATAGAAATCCTGGCAGAGGAAAAAAAAATATCCAGACAGCAGGCAGCCAAATCAATTATTGGCATTTCTTACAATGCACTGGGGAGGTTTATTGCTTCAAAATGGCAACTGCCTGACTCCATTATCATGGCCATGAAACCGGTAGAGGACTACAATGTTTCGAAAATAAAACTGGAACATGAAGCATTGTTAAAATTTGTCTGTTCATTTTCCAATGACCTGTGCAACATTGATGTTTCCATGGAAGGCAAATATCTGGGACATAAAATCGTTGAACTGTCCGATCTCTATCGAAAAAGTCTTGATATATCGGCTCCGGATGCGGTTAAGTTATTAAAAATGTCCTGGCATAACATTAAAAAGCATGCCGCCATTCTGGGGGTCGACCCCGAAAACAACTAGGATTCCATGTAGTCAACCAGCTTACCTGTGGTATTTCGCAAATGCCGGCTGATCAGTTTTGAGATTTTCCAGAGGATTTTAAGGCCGAGTTTTGGATGATCCGCAGCAATCTCGATAAGATTTTCTTTTGAAAGGAAAAAAATTATGCTGTCTTCGCTTGATATCCCGGATGCGGATCTTGGTTCACCGTCGATTAGTGCCATCTCTCCAAAAGTCTGTGAATTTTTAAGCCGGGTAATTCTTTTTAAATCATTACCGCTTTGTTTAAATATTTCTATAGATCCTTTGACTATAATTCCAAGACTTTCTTCTTTTGCACCCTCCTTAAAGACAACCGCCCCTTTTTTGGCGCTGACCGGATGTATGTATTGGCAGATTTTTTTAATTTCATCCCAGGAAAATTCATTGGCCCATTTTGTTTTCTCTAGTATTTGAGCGTATTTGACATATTTCTCATAATCGAGCTTTTTTTCGGACGGCTTATTCATGGGCAACTCTTTGTAAAAAGTTTATACCCTAAATTCTAAAGAAATGTCTGAACAGTGTCAAATTTAATCTTTTACAATAAACTCTTCCAGTTTTTCAAACAGGGAATCCGGCCACTCTTTGGCGTGCAGGAACAATTGTTTCTCTTCTTCAGAAAGACTGTCTTTTACGCTTGGCGGCAGGCTCTCGAATGAAATCTTACGCTCTTTTTCATTTTTTTTTGATTCTATCATTTTTAATTTTCCTGATAATTATATATATAGTCTTGAGATAAGCGATGTAACGGCTGTCTCCACTTTGAGCACCCGTGCTCCTATCTGACAAATCTGAAATCCATACTTTTCAAATGTCTCAATTTCCCTTTGAATAAATCCCCCCTCAGGTCCCACAACGAGTGTTACTGGTTTTTTAATATCACAGGGGCATGCTTTTGATGCAGTGGGGTGGGCCACTATTTTTTCGGTATTCCTGGACAGTTTTGGCAACTCCTGATTCACAAACCCTGAAAACAGTCTTTTTTTAATAATGGTCGGCATTTTAGTGTCTCTGGACTGCTCAAGCCCCAGAATCATTGCCTGATCCATGGAGTCCAACACCGGGGTTTGCCAGAAACTTTTCTCTACCCGCCATGAGTTGATCAGGTATATCCTCTTAACACCCAGGCTTGTGACGGTTTCAATAATACGTCTCAATACCTTGGGTCTGGGCAGTGCCAGTATCAGCGTCATTTCAAGCGCATCCGGCGGGTCCTGATCAAGATTGACAATTTTCATTTCTATGAAATCATCAGATTTTTTTGAGATGACACAGGTTCCCATCTTACCATTGATGACCCCGCAGCGGAAAGTATCATTTTCCCGGGCTTTGTTAACCCGAACCAGATGTTCGTATCTCCTGTTTTTCAATATCACACTGTCTGATGATAAAAAATCAGATTTTTTTAACAAAATGAGATTCATGGATCAAAAAGTAACCACTTCGCTTTTTAGTGCAAGGGTTTTAAATGATTTCACCCAGTTTTTACCCCCTTTTATGCGGGCTAATGCCTGGGCCATATGGACGACATCCAAATTTTCATCCTGAAGACGTCCCAACCCCTGAATGCAGGATGGACAATTGGTTAAAATTGTTTTCCGGTCTTGCCTGGAAGCAATAGTATTGAAAACCGTCTGTTTGCGTTTAAGCATAGCGTCGGATATCATGGGACGGGACAAGGCCATTGTGCCGGCCTCTGAACAGCAGTGAGGCATAGTTTTGATAAGATGTCCATTCAATCTTGTGTCAAGCAGTTGAAGGGCATTACCTTTTAAAGAGTCATGGCAGGGAGCATGGTACAAAAAATCGGAATCCAGGCTCAGTTGAGTATCCAATTCAAGCACATATTCATTTATATCTAAAATCGAGCAATCAAACGATTTATCCAATCCAAGCTCGGATAGGGCCTCCATGCAGGTTCCGCAACTGACCACCACAGCGTCAAATTCCAAATCCTGAAACATGGATCGAATCCGGGAAAAGACAATAAGGTTTTCAAGCATTATCCGTTCATAGTCCTGTTGTTTAGCATTCACAAAAAACGGATACCCGCAGCATAGAAACGGTGGTGGTAACACCACTCTTGTCCTGTTTTTCAAGAGCAGAAAAATCGATGACATTGAAATGGAACTGAAAATTCGTTCGCTGCCGCACCCGGGGAAATAAAAAATCGTCTTTTGTGCCTTTTGTTCCGGTTCCAGAACCAGGGCCTGATTTTTATCCGTTTTTGGCAAAAACTGCCTCAACGTTACCGGATAGGGCTGAGTGACTTTTGTTTTAACCAATTGGATAATCTTGGATTTATGCAGTTTGGGTCTGTTCGCCACCGGTTTGACGACCTGAGAACACAATCGCTGAACATAGGCGCCGCCTTTTATCAATGATGGTCGCAATAATGAATTGACAAAACTATTGTCCGTTCCCAGGTATGAGAGGGTCACTTCTGTAGGCAGACTGGTCTGTTTAAATTTCTTGTCTGCCAACAGGTTCCTCTCGGAAATAGAGATATCACCCGAATCAATATTAACCGGACACCGGATAAAACATTTATGGCAGACGGTACAGTGATCGGCTATCTGTTCGACACCTTTTAAAATTTTAAACCCTGTGGACTGAGTGCGCTGTGTTATGTACAGCATTGCCTCGGTCAAGGCACCCAGGGCAAGATTTTTGTTTCGGGGATGGAAGAACATATTTTCGCTGGGATAAAATACCGGGCATTGTACTTTGCACTTACCGCACCGGACACATTTAGCCACCTTCATGGAAAGATCAGACATGGCACTGTGACTTAATATCCTGGCTTCAATATCAAGCAGATTGAATGAAGGGGTAAATACTTTTTCTATAATCTGCGGATCGGCAAATTTGCCCGGGTTCATCAGATTTGAAGGGTCTATTTTCTTTTTGTAATCTGCGAACTCCTTTAAGATACTTTCGTCCAGATGCTTGACCTTGGTGACACCGATACCATGCTCACCAGATACCACACCCCCAAGTACCACTGCCTTCTCCATAACCCTGTCCGCCACATCATTGGCTCTTTTCATCATTTCACGATCATTGGATAATACAGGGATATTAACATGCACGTTTCCGTCCCCTGCATGCATATGGGTGGCAATTACAATTAAGCGCGCACGGGTTGTTTCGTAAATTTGTGTGACATTTTTAATAACAATTGAGTACCCTCTCAGACTCCTGATCACCTCTTTAAAGAAATTTTTTGCATGGATATAGGCTTCGAGCGCATCACGGGATGCAATATCGAGTTTTTTCCGCGTTTGATAGGCAAGATCCTTTGCCTGACCCACTCTTTTCTTTAACAAATCCGGGTCAGCCGTTGGTGTGGCCGCATCAAGATATTCGACAATATCAATTATAATATCGTTCTGGTTGTTCTTTTTTTCTTCAATATTGGTCTGATCAATCCAACCGGCAAACTGCGCCAGGGAATGTATGGGTAAAACAATATCTTCATTAAGTTTAAACGCATTGGTATGGGCTGCAATAGCCCCCAGCCGTTTTCTGTCCTGCCAGAATCGTTCAGACTGCTCTGGCGTATGGGCGACACTAAAGCCGGTTTTATCAAACGATTCCAGTAGACCCTCTAATTTTTGGATACCCGATTGTAAATTCAATTTGTCATTGGAGACAAGATCTACCAGCAACACTGCAATTAAGCGATCCCCCACAGATGTTTTGGTTTTATAGTCAATGGCCTTGATATACTCTTCATCAAAATGTTCCAGCGCCATCAATGCCGGATGTTGATCGGAAAACGCATCGCAAATCATCGCAATGACCTGTCCCGCCTGACTCATATCATTGCCGAAAAACTCAATACAAATCGTTTTTTTATATTCAAAACATGGGTATAAAACAAATTGTGCGGATGTGATAATACCGTCACATCCTTCTTTTTGAATTCCCGGCAATCCTTTGAGTGATTTGTTCGTTACATCCTTGCCAAGCCCTTCTTTCCTGAGATCATCGGCCTGAAGGGTGATAGTGTTGCATAGAGTGCCAGTATCATCAAAAATATCAAAAATTATATCATCAGAGGGGTGTATTTTTCTTAGCGGATGAGCTTTGCGTTTCACTGTGTAGCAACACCCATCCGGAAGGACAATGCGGTATGACAAAACATTATCAATGGCGGTTCCGAATAAGACCGCTTTTTTACCGCCGGCATTCTCAGAAAGATTGCCGCCAATGGTACATGCCCATGCACTGGTCGGATCCGTTGCAAAAATCAAATCCTTTTTTTGGACATAATCAATAGCATCCTGTGTTATAACCCCTGCGCCGAGTGTAATGGCGGGAAACGTGCGGCCGTGTCTGTCGGTACAGTATTCAATACCGGAAATGGTGTTGAGCTTTTCTGTATTCAGCATGATGCATTTGGAATTAAGCGGCGTGGCACCGCCTGTTAAACCGGTACCGCCTCCCCTGGGTATGATATGAAACCCAAGGGGTTTTATCAGTTTAACCAGCGCCGGAACCTGGGATTCATTTTCCGGGCGAAGAATTGCTGCCGGCATATATAACCGCCAGTCTGTGGCATCAGTTGCATGTGCACAGATATTAAACGCATCAAAGTATATATTTTTCTTGCCTACAATGGGAGACAGGAGCCTGATGATCCTGTTTTTACGGTGATGAAAACGATCAATATCCGCCTGAAGGGACGACAGCCTGGTACGACATGCCGCTATGACACCTGACAAATCCGAATGCTCTGCGTTCTGCTCTATGGTATTCAGATCACTTTTGAACTGCGAAAACAGATAGTTTTTCAATCTTGGATGGTCAACAATTTCCCGAAACAGGAACGGATTGCGCTCGATAATAAACAGATCCCCCATAAAGCGGTGAAGCAGTCTGGAGGATCTGCCGGTATCCGTTTGCAGTTCAAGGGTTCGAACTGTTTTTAACACTTTAGACCCAAAAAGATGGTTTATAATCTGGTTGTCGTCTGCGGAAGTATAATTATATGGTATTTTTCTTTTCGGGCTGAGCATACCTACAATTCAAACGTTGTCATGGAAATAACCAAATCCAGAGCTTCTATCTGTTTTACAACATCAGCAGGTACCGGAGTATCCGTTCTAAGAAATATAATGTTTCTTTGCCCGTCTTCTTCGCGTCCTACCATCATGCGTGAAATATTAATATTATGTTCCCCAAGGGTTACGCCCATGGACCCGATTGAACCTGGTTTATCAATATTGTGAATCAGTGCAAGATGACCTTCGGGGATCACTTCGAGGCGGAACTTGTTAATCCTTACAATTCTTGCGTCATCCTTGCCAAAGATAGTTCCCTCAAGAATATTGGATTCGGTTTCAGTCACCGTGGTAATCCTGATCAGGTTTAAAAAGTTACCTGCTTCCTGGGATGTGGATTCGGTGATCTTGATGCCCATTTCATTGGCCAGTGAAATGGCATTCACAGAGTTTACTTCATACCTGACGAACTCATTCAAAATGCCCTTGATACCGTTTATCGTCACCGGTTTCAAATCAAGATCCGGGAATTTACCGATATATTCGATATGAACTTCTTTTATCCCGCCCTTTGTGATCTGGGCCTGCATTTTGGCCATTTTTTCAGCCAGATATAAAAACGGTTTTAGCTGCTGCAAAACCTCACCGGTAACAGAGGGTACATTTACGGCATTAATGACGGTGTCGTGCAACAGATACGCAACGATCTGGTTGGCAGCAGCCACGGCAACATTGGTCTGCGCTTCTTTGGTGGAAGCACCCAAGTGCGGTGTGGCAATAACCTGGTCAAGCGTAAGCAAAGGGTGCTCGCCCGGAGGTTCAGTGGAGAATACATCCAAAGCGGCCCCGGCAACCTTTCCTGAAACCACAGCATCATACAGTGCATCTTCATTGATGATCCCGCCCCTGGCACAATTGATCACCATAACCCCATCTTTCATTTTTGCAAATGCATCTTTATCCAGAAGGTCTATGGTGGCTTCCATCTTGGGGACATGAATGGTTATATAATCCGCCCTTTCATACAATTGATCCAGGGTGACATATTCAAAACCCGCCTTTTCAATATGCTCTGAAGAGATATTGGGATCAAAAACAATAACCTTCATTTTCAAACCCTTGGCAAGGCCTGCGGCAATTGAACCGATGTTGCCAAAACCAATGACACCGAAAACCTTATTGCTGATTTCACGGCCCTGCAGAAGCTTTTTCTCCCATTTACCTGCTTTCATTGAGTGGGTGGCACGGGGAATATTACGTGTCATGGCCATCATCATGGCAATGGCATGCTCTGCTGTGGTAACGGTATTACCGCCTGGTGTATTCATCACCGCAACGCCGCTTTTGGTCGCTTCATCGATATCAACATTATCAAGGCCAATGCCGGCCCTTGCAATGACCTTTAAGTTGGTGGCACTTTCAAGAATCTCTTTGGTGACTTTAGTGGCGCTCCTGATGGCAAGTGCATCATACTGCCCAATAATTTCTTTCAGTTCTTCGGGAGACAACCCGGTATTTACATCAACCTGGATCCCTTCAGTATTTTCAAAGATATCTATGCCTTCCTGACCCATTTTGTCACTGACAAGAACTTTCATTATTTACTCTCCTTTTCAAAGACGTCCATACAAGCAATCAGTTTTTCAATACTTTCTAAAGTTGTGGCGTTGTAAATGGATGCACGGCAGCCCCCAACCGATCTGTGCCCTTTTAATCCACCAAAACCTTTATCCGTGGCAACGGCAACAAATTTCTTCTCAAGTTCCTCGTCCGGCAGCCTGAATGTAACATTCATCAAAGATCTTGAATATTTCTCAGCAGTGGTTCGATAAAAAGAGCTTGAATCGATATAATCATACAACAGGTCCGCCTTTTTGATGTTATGCGCTTCTATTTGCTCCAACCCTCCCATTTCCTGTTCAATCCATTCGAGAACAAGCCCGATAGTATAAATTCCAAAGCATGGCGGTGTGTTGTACATGGAATTTTTAGCAGCATAAGTTCCATATTTCAGCATCGCGGGAAGATCTTCATTTGCCATATCAAGCATGTCTTTGCGAATAATTACCATGCAGGTACCGGAAGGACCCAGATTCTTCTGCGCACCGGCATAGATCATCCCGAACTTATCCATATCCAGCGGGCGGGAAAAAATATCAGAAGACATATCAGACACAATGGGTACGCCTTTGGTATCCGGAAACTGGGCAAATTGCGTGCCTTTGATGGTGTTGTTAGAGGTCAGGTGAACAAATTTTGCATCCTGATTAAATGCAAAATCCTGGGGTATATAAGAAAAATCTTTATCCTCTGAAGAGGCAACTACTTCAATGGTTTTGTTGAGAACGCCGGCCTCGGTAATGGCTTTGGTCGACCAGGTTCCTGTATTAACATAATCAGCACTGTCACCGTCTTTTAAAAAGTTCATCGGGATCATGGCAAACTGTAATGATGCACCTCCCTGGAGAAAAAGCACATCAAACCGGTCATCCAGTTTTAACAAACGTTTTGCCCTTTCAACGGCTGTGTTGATCACCTCGTCAAAATATGTGGACCGATGACTGATCTCTGTAATGGACATACCCGAATTATTGAAATTTAAGAATGAGGACTGGATTTTATCTAATACCGATAAAGGCAGTGCTGCAGGACCTGCGTTGAAATTATAAATTCGATTATCTGTCATTGGTTTTTCCTTTGTCTGTCTAATGGTTATTTTTACCGAATCATGGTGTCCCGATAGGAGTCATAAAACGTACATCTCAATATTTTGAGTATGGAAAATTAACAACAATTTGAAGGTTTATCAATAAAAAAAACTATCTTCTCGACTATTTTTAATAATTACAAATAGATATAAACAATGTTCAGTTTAGGTTTTCCGCAACATTAGTCACAATTTTATAAAATATACTGGAATTTTCACTGCAATTTGCCTGAATCGGCATCAATTTAAAAAATGTTTTGATGAATTCGAACCAGCTTATTTATTTTAGATCAATTATGTTCCCGGGTTTTATGGAATTCAATCTGCGGCCATTCTTCCATGACAAAGCCAAGCTGATACTCGCTTGTCGTTAAAAAAGTCAACCAGCCTTCCGAATCCACGGCCAGTGACGATTCATTTTTTTGCCGGAATGATTTCAACAGCACCTCATCATCACAGGTGACCCATCTGGCCACGGACAGATCAATGGTTTCATGGGTCGCATTGACTTTATACTCAGCTTTAAGCCGGGCCATCGTGACATCAAACTGAAGAACACCCACGGCACCCATAATCATCATATTACCCATCAATGGCTTGAATACCTGTATAGTCCCTTCCTCAGAAAGTTGAAGCAATCCTTTCTGCAGTGCTTTTGCCTTCATGGGATCTTTTAAAATGACCCGCCTGAAATGCTCTGGTGCAAAACTGGGAATCCCTAAAAATTTTAAGGGCTCCTTGGCTGTGAATGTATCCCCGATTTTGATAGTCCCATGATTATGGATACCGATAATATCTCCTGGCCAGGCTTCTTCGACATTGCTGCGCTCCTGTGCCATGAAAATAGTGGCATTTGATAATTTAATCTCTTTACCTATCCTGTGATGGCGAACTTTCATGCCTTTGGTGAACTTTCCGGAACATATTCTAAAAAATGCAATCCGGTCTCTGTGGTCAGGGTCCATATTGGCCTGGATTTTAAACGTAAACCCTGAAAAAGCATTTTCGGTCGGGGCAACCTTACGGGATACAGTTTCACGCTGTCCGGGCGCAGGGGCAATTTTTACAAATGCATCCAGCATCTCCCTGACACCGAAATTGTTGATGGCAGAACCAAAAAACACCGGGGTCTGGGTTCCGTTTAAGTACAGTTGCATGTCAAATGGATCCGACGCCCCTAAAATCAGTTCCACATCCTCTCTTAATTGTTCTGCCTGGCTGTCTGAAATGAGTTCATCAAGACGATGATCATCCAGGTTCCGGATCAGGATACCGTCATCATCCGTTGGTGTGTACCCCGGAGAGAACACACCCAGCTCCCTTTTTTCAAGGTTATAGACGCCCTTAAAGCGCTTGCCCATTCCGATGGGCCAGGTTAAGGGTATACATTCAATCTGAAGCTTATCTTCAATATCTTCAAAAATATCAAGGGGCTCCAGACCTTCCCTGTCAAGTTTATTAATAAAGGTAATGATTGGCGTGTTGCGCATCCGGCAGACTTCCATCAGTTTTTGGGTCTGAGGTTCAACGCCCTTGGCATTGTCGATGATCATGACGGCACAGTCCACAGCTGTTAATACTCTATACGTATCTTCACTGAAATCCTTATGTCCCGGTGTATCAAGCAGATTAATTTCATAATCCTGATAATTGAATTTCATTACGGATGAGGAGACACTGATGCCCCTTTCCTGTTCTATGGACAAAAAATCACTGGTAGCAGCCCTGGAAGCTTTACGGCTTTTAACGGCCCCAGCCTGCTGAATGGCACCGCCAAAAAGCAATAGTTTTTCAGTCAACGTTGTTTTACCAGCATCAGGATGGCTGATAATGGCAAAGGTCCGACGTCGTTTTATTTCTTTGGCAAGAGTTTTATCAATATTGGTATTTTTCATAATAGGTGTTTATTTTATTTTATTTGCAAAAAAGTGTGAGAATCTACCAATTATCTATTAGATAATCAAGGGGCGAGATAATAATTATTATAATAATTTCGTATTATTATAATAAAAACGAGATGGTGGCACGGAGTATATAAAATCGAAGTAAAGATGTATTATAGATCTTTATTCCTGTGTTGATCACTCTTCTTTTTTCTAAGCTTGTAAAAATCCCAGATACCCCATGGCAGCAGAATGACGCTTAGCACACGATTAAAAGTAGCATGTTCTAACATTTCAGGATCTTTTGTCAGCCAGCCGTCCCAGAAACACCACAAACCGAATCCAATCAGCAATATCGTAAATATGTATGGACTCATCGCCGGAGGTGCAGGACGATTATTTGATTTTTCTTTATTTTCCATAATTCTATCTGCTTTTTCATCTCGACTGGTTTGATTGGACATTATAATTGTCTATATTAAAATTGTTAAAAAGAGAAGTACTTTTTTAAAATATTTGATACTGTTTTAAATGCCTTTTATTCCAAGCTCGGATATCAGGCGTGAAAGATAGGTGCGCTGGATCTGCAGTAATTTTGCTGCTCGGGTCCTGTTTCCTTTTTCAGACTGCAGCACTTGGATGATAAATTGTTTTTTAAAACCAGTAATCGCACTTTTCAAGTCCAGATGCCTTGTATCCGGAATATCGTCTTTATTAAGTGCAAATGGCAGATCATCCGGAGAAATCAACGGGCCGTCGCACATGATAACCGCACGTTCTATGGCGTTTTTCAATTCCCTGATATTCCCAGGCCATAGATGGGATTCCAGCACCTGAAGGGTTGCGGGTGAAAATTCCAGATCCAACCGTGCCTGTTCATTTTTAAACTGATCAAGGAAATGGTAAGCCAGGGGAAGGATATCGTTCTGCCGGTCTTTCAAAGCCGGCATTTTGATCTGGACGACGTTCAGACGATAGTAAAGATCTTCCCTGAATCTATTTTGCAATACCTCTTTTTCAATATCCCTGTTGGTGGCTGAAATAATCCTGACATCAACACAAACAGGTTCGCTTCCACCGACCCGATAATAAATGCCATCCTGAAGAACCCTTAAAAGCCTTGTCTGCATATTCAGGCTCATCTCCCCGATTTCATCAAGAAACAGAGTTCCCTTGTCTGCCAGTTCAAATTTCCCTTTTTTAGAAAGATTGGCCCCTGTATAAGCGCCCTTTTCATGACCGAAAAGTTCATCTTCAAGCAAAGTTTCAGTCAATGCACCGCAGTTTAAAATAACCAGTGGATAATCTACCCGACTGCTTTGCTTGTGGATCATCCTGGCCAGCAATTCTTTTCCGGTCCCGCTGTCGCCGACAATAAGAACACTGGCCTTACTTTTGGCGACCTTGATGCCATCGCTCACAGCCTGTTTCACCTGGGGACTGCTCCCTACTATCTGATATCTTTGCTCTGCCTGCTCAGTCAGTTCTTCATTCAATCTACAGGCGCTCTCAAGGTGTCTGGCGCTTTTAATAACACCGGAACAGACATTGGCAAAAACATTTAATATATTTAAATCATTCTCATTAAGGGAGAACCCGTCTTTGCGATCCACCACCTGAAGAACGCCGATGACCTCCCCATCAATTTTCAAGGGTGAACAGGCTATAGATTTTGTTTGAAAATCAACATCACTGCTGATGGTATTGTCCCATCGCGTGTCAGATGCAACATCTTTAACAAGTACAGCTTCTCCCGTTTGCGCAACATGACCTGCAATGCCCTGACCCAGTTTTAATTCAAATCCCTTAACTTCGTCTTTTTTAATCCCAGTTGTGATTTCAAACCGAAGCGTTTCATTATCTTCGTTGAGCAATAAAAGTGAACTGGCCCTGGCCTGAAGCATTCTTTCAGCTGTATCGACTATTAAGCCAGGCAACTGTTCCGGATCCTGGACACCGGTTACCCAGGCAGATATATCATTTAAAAATTGTAATGGGGGACTTGTGCGCTTAACCCCGATTTTTGGACCACTTGCTAAGGTGGAATCTGCGTCCTGA
>CAZLTD010000079.1:18860-26016 GCA_964562385.1 uncultured Desulfobacula sp. | reverse complement strand
TGTAATTTCAATTGCTTACAACAATGCTGTTACCCCGTGAATGAATACGATTTTAGTATTGGGTGAAATCCTGTTTGATATATTTCCGGATGCCGAAAAGATCGGCGGCGCACCGTTTAATTTTGCCTTTCACCTGAAAATGCTGGGGTTTGACGTCCGTTTTTTCTCACGGGTGGGCCAGGATGATCTGGGTGACCGGATACTTGCCTTTATTGAAGAAAATCAATTTGATGTAAATGATGTCCAGACAGATCCGGATCATCCCACGGGTACTGTCAGGGTCACCCTGGATGAAGACGGTGACCATGCGTTTTCCATTGTAAAAAATACTGCCTATGATCACATGGCCTATGGTGAGAGGTTGGCCAGGGCGTCCCATGGTCTGTGGCATCTTTTTTACACCGGGACCTTGATACAGCGAAACGAGAACAATGCCGGGCTGGTTCAAAAAATTCTGAAACATAAATCCCGGGACGCACTCTGTTTCTGCGATATTAATCTGCGGCCGGGGTGCTACTCTTCCCAAAGCATCCGGGCAAGCCTGGAGCAGGCCGATATTTTGAAACTCAATCATGGGGAAATGGAAGAGATCCTGGGTGTTGACGATAATGATCCCGACCTGAAAAAGAAGGTCAGAGCCTTTATGGCAGAGCATTCTGTGCGCCAGACAATCCTTACCAGCGGCGAACGCGGCAGCCAATGGATTACCCCGCAGATATCCTGCCACAGCCGCCTGGCTGAAAACAGCAGGTCCATTAGAGACACGGTGGGGGCCGGGGATGCCTATGCTGCCGTCTCTGCGGCCGGGATTTTAACCGGGCTTTCACCCCAAACGACAATGCATCTTGCCCAGGAATTCGCAGGACGGATCTGCGAAATAAAAGGGGCACTCCCAAAAGATAGAAGTATATACCGAGACCTTAAAAGGAGATTGGCACAATGAGTCTGCCGGATGACGGGCTTTACATCCAGATGTTCAGTATCCATGGGCTGCTTCGCGCCGAAAACATGGAGTTGGGGTATGATGCCGATACCGGTGGTCAGATCAAATATGTGGTGGAGTTGTGCAATGCCCTTTCCTGTCACCCGCGGGTCCGGCAGCTGGACCTGTTTACACGTTTAATCGCTGATAAGGCCTGCTCCGGTGATTACAGCATCCCTGTAAAAAAGGTGAACAACAGGTTCAGGATTGTAAGGGTGCAGTGCGGGGGGCGAAAATATATTCGAAAAGAACTTTTGTGGCCGCATCTGGATGAATTTGTAGATAAGACGATTAAATTCATCCAGGATGAAAAACAGGTGCCGGATGTCGTTCACGGCCATTATGCGGACGGCGGGTATATTGGCCGTGAATTGTCAGGCGTTTTTGGAATCCCTTTTGTTTATACAGGTCACTCCTTGGGTCGGCCCAAGAAACGGCGGCTGCTGGCGGAAGGGGTGAGCCTTGAGGAGATGAACAAACGGCTGAAAATTGATCACAGGATCAGTATTGAGGAAAATATTCTCAAGATTGCCGATATCGTCATCACCAGCACCAACCAGGAGGTTGAGGGCCAGTACGGACTGTACAAGAACAGGACCCTTCCGTCCTACCGGGTCATCCCTCCGGGTCTGGAAATCGCTAAATTCTACCCTTACACCCATGACACCTTTGAAAGTGAGCAGGAGAAAGAAGAAGCGCTGTTTGCCCGGTCTTCTTTGAAACGGGAACTGAACCGTTTCTTTCAATATCCGGAGAAACCGATTGTCCTGGCTGTCTGCCGGCCGGACAAGCGAAAAAACATCGAAGGTCTGGTCCGGGCCTATGGTGAAGATTTCGACCTCCAGGCCATGGCCAACCTGGCGGTATTTGCCGGTATCCGGAAAGACATTTCCAAGATGGGTGACAATGAAAGAGATGTGCTGACGCAGATGCTGCTCCTGATGGATAAGTATAATCTGTACGGGAAAATGGCCATCCCTAAAAAACATGATTTTGAGCATGAAGTGCCGGAACTTTATCGAATTGTGGCCGATAAAAAGGGTGTGTTTGCCAATCCGGCACTGACAGAACCCTTTGGTCTGACGCTTCTAGAATCGCTGGCCTGCGGGCTGCCGGTGGTGGCCACCAATGACGGCGGGCCGGAAGACATTGTTGCCAACTGCGACAGCGGTCTCCTTGTAGACCCCAAGGACACCCAAACCATATCCCGGGCCATCAAAAAACTGATTGCACAGGCGGAGTTATGGAATGATCATTCCAGGAACGGAATTATCAATACACGAAAGCTTTATACATGGGAAAACCATGTTAGCACATACGGGCAAACAGTGGACGAGATGTACCAGGACTATGAAACATCTCCGATTCATGTCCGGGTTCCTGAACACAGCATTGGCCGCCGGCTCTCCAGCCTGAATTACATGTTGATCGCAGATATAGACAATACATTGATCGGCGGAGATGAAAAGGCACTTGCCCGATTGATGGCATTGCTGGTGGAAAAATGGGATAAGATCGGTTTTGGCGTGGCCACAGGAAGGGTGTTTGATTCAGCCCTGACAGTGCTTAAAAAATACGGTATCCCCACGCCGGATGTAGTGATTTCCGGTGTGGGCAGCCAGATCAATTACGGCAGTGAGCTTCATTTTGACAAGGGCTGGACCTCCCATATATCCAAAAACTGGAAACCGGCGTTGATGGCCAGCAGGCTGGAGGAAATTGATTTTATAAAGCTCCAGGCCCGGGGAAACCAGACACCCCATAAACTGAGTTATACCATGTCACCGGGAAAAGACCGCCTGGCAAAGGTGAATCATGTCCTGACCCGGAACCGGTTTTTATATACCCTTATCTACTCCCATCAGAAATACCTTGACCTGCTTCCCTACCGGGCCTCCAAAGGAAAGGCCCTTCGGTATTTAAGCTATAAATGGGGGATTCCTTTAAAGAACTTTCTGGTTTGCGGGGATTCCGGCAATGATGAAGAGATGCTAAGAGGTGATACCTGTGCCGTGGTTGTGAAGAACCACAGCCCGGAGCTTGAAAGGCTTAAATCTGCTAAAAAAGTGTTTTTCAGTGAGAAATCGTTTGCCGCCGGTATTCTGGACGGTATTAACCAGTATCATTTTTTCTAACAGACAAAGGGAAAAGTTATGCCGCTAAAAAATAAGATTCAGCTGATTACCTACCCGGACAGTCTGGGTGCCAACCTGCCGGAGCTCCACTATGTATTGAGAAAGTTTTTTTCCAAGGCGATCAGGGGCGTTCATCTGCTACCCTTCTATCCCTCCTCTTCAGACAGGGGATTTGCCCCCAAAACCTATGATGAGGTTGATCCTGCATTCGGCACCTGGGATGACGTGGAAAAAATCGGTCAGGATTTTGATCTGATTATTGATCTGATGGTGAATCATATATCCAGGCAGTCGATATTTTTTCAGGATTATGTGGCAAAGGGGCAGAACAGTGAATATGCAGATATGTTTTTAAGTTTTGATAAGCTGGCACCGGGTGGAAATGTGTCTGAAGAAGATCTGAACAAGGTGTATACCCGAAAACCGCGCCCGCCGTACCAGGTGCTGGAGCGGCCGTCCGGGGCGCTGGAAAAAATATGGTGCACCTTTGACTATCAGCAGATTGATCTGGACTATGATTCGCCGAAAACCCGGGAAGTGATGCGAAAATTCCTCATTCGCCTGGCCAGGAACCGGCCCAAGATGATCCGCCTGGATGCCATCGCCTATACCACCATGAAGCTGGGCACCAACTGCTTTTTTCTGGAACCCAAAATCTGGGAGCTGCTGGACTGGTTCAGTGATTATGCATCGGCATTTGATACAGAAATTTTGCCCGAGGTCCATGAACACTACTCCTACCAATTCAAGCTGGCGGACAAGGGGTATTGGTGCTATGATTTTTCCCTTCCCATGCTGGTTCTTCACGGCATCTATATGAAGACCACACGACGTCTAAAATCATGGCTGAATAAGTGTCCCAGAAGACAGATCACCACGCTTGACACCCATGACGGTATTGGCGTGGTGGATGTGGCGGAATTGTTAAACCAGAACGAAATTGACCAGACCATTGAAGAGCTTTACAAACACGGGTCCAATGTCAAGGAAACCTATTCAGGGCCTGAATACCAGAACCTCGATGTCTACCAGGTGAACTGTACTTTCTACTCGGCACTGGGGTGTGATGATGACACCTATATCATGGCAAGGGCCATCCAGTTTTTTACACCCGGCATTCCGCAGGTATATTATGTGGGGCTTTTGGCCGGGGAAAACGATATTGATCTGGTGGAGCGCACAAAGCTTGGCCGCAATATTAATCGCCATAATTACACCCTTACCGAAATCAGGGAGGATCTCAAAAAGCCGGTGGTAAAGCGATTGCTCAATCTGATGGAGTTTCGCAATTCATACCCGGCCTTTAACGGTGAGTTTACTCTGCTCAAGTCTTCTGACAAAGAGTTGATCTTAGACTGGATGCATAAAAAGTATAATGCCACAGCGTATATCGATGTGGTCGCCCATACAGCGAAAATAATCTATACCGATCCAGTTGCATCACGGGTGGTCGATTTTATCGTGTAGCCCGTTTGCGGCAAAAACCGTTTTTGTGCCGCCAATATGGCGGTTGACACCCATTTTGGTAATTGTTGTTTTTTAAGAGAACCTTAAGCATCATCCACTTTTCAGGCAGATATATTCTTTATGAAAAAAAATGATTTTACCCATGTCGGTTTCGCTATTTTAATCACCCAGGTGAAGACAGGGAAAATTGTTGATGCCAACCCTGCCTTTTTAACTCTTTGTGGTATGAAGCCCGGTGATATTGCTGGTAAATCCATAAAACATTTTATCGGGGAAACATCCCCATTGCAGTCCAATAACAAAATTCCGCAAGGTCCGTTTGAAGATGTTCTTTTGCCTGGCGGACCGGACCGGATCGACGTATCTGTAAGTGTCAGTTTTCCCGATAAAGACCATATGCTGGTATCTCTGTTTGATATTTCCGCCCATAAGCAGGAAGAGTCCCGCCTCAGGGAAGACCGGGATTCTTTAAGAGGATTTTTCAATAACATTCCTGTGGCGGCGTATCGAAATACCGGAGGCAAATCCGGGAAAATGTTAATGGCAAATCCAGCCATGCCACAACTGTTTGGATACAATTCAGTTAAAGAGTTTATGCGAATCCCGACCAGTCAAAACTATCAGAATCCAAAAGAAAGGGCACAGGTCGCAAAAGAACTTCAGAAAAAAGGCTATGTCCTGAGAAAAGAAATCCAGCTGAAAAAAAAGGACGGGACACCATTCTGGGGGGCCATCACCACAAAAGCAGTAACTGATGAAGACGGGAACCTCAAGTGGTTTGACGGCATCATTGAGGATGTCACCCTCCAGAAACAATATCAGGCTGATCTGATCAGTGAAAAGGAGAAAGCCCAGGCCGCTGCCAAAGCTAAAAGTGAGTTTCTGGCCAATATGAGCCATGAGATTCGAACGCCCATGAACGGGGTGATCGGCATGCTGGATATCCTGCTGGACACACGTCTTGAGGCCGACCAGAAAGACTTTGTCCTTTCAGCGCAGCAGAGCGCAGATTCCCTGCTCTCCCTCATTAATGACATTCTCGATTTCTCCAAGATTGAGGCTGGCCGACTAAGCGTGGAAATTATCGACTTTAAATTGTCCACCACTATTGAAAGTCTGGGCGATATCCTGGGGATCAAGGCATTTGACAAAGGGGTTGAATTTGCCAGTCTGATCCAGGAGGATGTCCCTTTGAACCTGAAAGGCGATCCGGGCCGCTTAAGACAGATTCTGACCAACCTTGCCGGGAATGCCATCAAGTTTACGGAGAGCGGCCAGGTTTTTATCCGGGTTTCAGTCAAAGAAAATAAAAAAGAAGATGTCATTCTGCTGTTTGAAGTCAACGATACCGGGATCGGTGTTCCCAAAGAACGCCAGTCCATGTTGTTTGATGCCTTTACCCAGGTGGATGCATCGACCACGAGAAAATACGGGGGCACGGGCCTGGGACTTGCCATATCAAAACAACTGGCCCAGATAATGGGTGGTGATATCGGTGTTAAAAGTACACCCGGTCAGGGGTCCAAATTCTGGTTTACAGCCAGGTTTAAAAAGCAGAAACCTTCAAAGGAAAAGATCGTTCTGCCCAAAGATATTATGAATACCAGGATACTGGTGGTGGATGATCTGCTTATCAATCATGAAGTGTTCAGCGAATATTTAAAATCATGGAGCTGCCGGTATTCATGCGTGCTCAGTGGTGCCTCAGCAATAAAAGCATTATCTGAACAGGCAGCAAAAAAGGATCCCTTTGACATTGCCCTGATCGATATGCAGATGCCGGATATGTCCGGAGATCAGCTGGGAGAGGCCATCCAGCAGGTTCCGCTGATCCAGGACACCATCATGGTGATGCTGTCTTCTTCTGCCGACCGGGGTGATGCCCAGAAAATGGAAGCACTTGGTTTTGCGGCGTTCTTAACAAAACCGATAAAGCGAAACATGTTGTTCGATTGTTTGCGGACCGTGATTGGGATGTCGAAAACCAGGGAATCCAAAGGGAAGCGACCCATGATCACGCGGTATAAAATCGAAGAGATCAAGGAAAACCAAATTCCTGTCATGGCGCCGATGAATATACTGCTGGCAGAGGATAACCGGGTTAATCAGAAGGTGGCGCAAAAGCTTCTGGAAAACCTGGGGCACACCACCACAATCGCATCGGACGGACAGCAGGCGCTTGCGCTATTTCAAAAGAGCACATTTGATTTGATTTTGATGGATATCCAGATGCCGGTGATGGATGGAGAACAGGCAACGAAAAAGATCAGAGGCCTGGAAGCAAAAAAAGGAAGATCAGGTGCGCCCATACCCATAATCGCCCTGACAGCCAATGCCATGAAAGGGGACAGGGAACGTTTTTTATCTTCCGGTATGGATGATTACATTGCCAAACCCTTTAAAAAAATGGATCTGCTTAGAATTTTAAAGAAATATACAAAAGAGAAATCGTCCTGATCCGGAACCGCTGTGGATGGTAAAAAAAGGAACGGGCGGTTTTGGGCGGGGTGCAAAACCGGCCGTTGGGGGCACCCCCCAACGGGGGGGGGGGGGTGTATGTGTTCGCCCCGCA
>CAZLTD010000079.1:0-18850 GCA_964562385.1 uncultured Desulfobacula sp. | reverse complement strand
CATCGTGTAGATCTCGGAGGTCCACGAATCAATAAAAAAAAGCCCCCCGGCGGTTTTGGCGCGGCCCCAAACCCCGCCCGTTCGGGTCACCACACAAGGAGGTGAGGGTGTTCTATGTCTTCGCCACGAAATCTACTGTGGTGAATTCAAAAATAATAGAATTAAAGCCGTTCAAAAATGGCTGCTGCTCCCATCCCGCCGCCAATGCACATGGAAACAATACCGTATTTTCCATTAACTTCTTTTAAGTTGGCAAGGCAGGTGGCAGTCAGTTTGGCACCGGTGCATCCCAATGGATGACCCAGAGCTATGGCGCCGCCATGAATATTAATTTTATCCATGTATTTTTCAAGATCCAGTTCGCGGATACTGTAAAGGGCTTGTGATGCAAACGCCTCATTGATTTCATAGATATCTATATCATCTATGGTGAGTCCGGCCTGCTTCAGTGCCTGTGGAATGGCATAGCGGGGTCCAACCCCCATTTCATCTGATTTGCAGCCTACGGTTGCATATGTAACCAGTCTGCCAATGGGTTCCAGACCGAGTTCATCACATTTCTCTTTTGATGCAATGATTGTAGCTGCGGCTCCATCCGTTGTCTGTGAAGAGTTGGCAGCCGTGACACTGCCGACCGCTGAGAAAACGGTTCTCAGCTTTGCAAGGCCTTCAGGTGTGGAGGCACGGATACCATCATCATGTTCAACAATAAAGGTCTCTTTTTTAAAGGTACCGTCAGCTTGTTTGACATATCTGTTCGCAGGTGTCGGCACGATTTCGGTAAAAAGGCCATTATCCCTGGCAGCAATTGCTTTTGCCTGGGAATCCGCAGCAAATTTGTCCTGGTCTTCTCTGGTAACATCATATCGCTGGGCCACATTTTCTGCGGTTACTCCCATGGAGATATAGTTTTCCGGGTTGGTTTTTGAATATTCAGGATGGGGACGGGGCGTGTTCCCTCCCATGGGTACAAATGTCATGGATTCAACACCGGCACCAATGGTTACATCAGACCATCCCATCTGAACTCTGGTGGATGCAAGAGCAATGGCCTCTAAACCGGATGCACAGAATCTGTTGACAACGGCTCCGGAGACTTTTTCGGGAAATCCAGCCATCTGACCGGCCAGCCTGCCAAGGTTGAGACCTTGTTCACCTTCCGGGAAGGCACAGCCAAGCATTATATCATCCAGATCTTCAGGCGAAAGGTTTTTTGTTTTTTCAACAGCAGCTTTCATGATGAAAGATACAAGTTCTTCAGGCCGTGTCTGATTGAACAGACCTCTTTTTTGTTTGCAGCCGGGTGTTCTGACCGATTGTACTATATATGCGTCTCTCATAGCGTATGTCTCCTTTAGTTTCTGAGGGGTTTGCCGGTTTTCAGCATATGGTCGATTCTTGCGATGGTCTTTTCTTCTTTACAGAAGTCAACAAAGGCTTCTCGTTCAAGTTTAAGGATGACTTCTTCATCCACAGTGCTTCCCACTTTTACATCGCCACCACTCATGACATATGCAATTCGTTTCGCCAGGAATGCATCATGATCACTCATGAATTTACCATTCAACATATTGTAAATTTCAGCATTAACCATACCCTGGCCTGCATCTCCCATAACTATCAAAGCATCTTTTCGAGGAGGCGCATACCCATCATCAACCATTTTTAGAACTTCTTTTTTGGCTTCGCCAACCAGGTTGTCGCGGTTAAAAACAATTCTGTCAGCCTGGCCAAGAAATCCATTGCCCTGGGCCTGTGCCGCGGACATGGATACAGCAGCCATGGCAATTTTCATAAATGCCGGTACAAACAACTTTGAAAGATCCGTATCTTTGGCGGTTTTAGCCGGCATTGCATTGATATATTTTTTCCACAGGTTCATGGTTCCGCCACCGGCCGGCAGCAGTCCCACTCCGATTTCAACAAGTCCCATGTAGAGTTCTGAATGTGCAACCATCCTATCTGCACCAAGGCAGACTTCGCAACCACCACCGAGAACCATGCCGTATGGAGCGGCAACTACAGGAAATGAGGAATATTTTAACTGCTGGAGTCCAGCATGTCCTTTTTCAAGAAAAGCTTCAATCTCAGCATATTTTTTATCATGACAGAGTTTGGAAACAAAATTAAGATCGGCACCGGCAGAAAATGCCCCGGGCATTCCTCCGGCTTCATTACCAATGACAAGCCCTGCGCCATTTTTATCAACATACTCTATTGCATCGTTGATAGAATCCATGATCTCTGCATTAATGGCATTCATCTTGGTGTGAAACTCTACACAGAAAACATCATCCCCGATATCCACAAGACTGCAGCTGCTGTTTTCAAGAGCGGTTTTGTTATTGCCCTTGGCCGCTGCAATTGAAACCATGTTTTTACTGACCGGAACCGCTTTATAGTCACCGGCAGCAAAGTCATAATAATATTTGATACCGTTCTCAAGTTTGTAGAACTGCGAATGGCTTTTTGCGAGCATTTCCTTAACATTGGCTGGTACGTCAAGACCCTCTTTTTCCATTCTGTCACAGGCGGCCTGAACACCATAAGCATCCCAGAGATCAAAGGGGCCCATCTCAAAGTTGTATCCCCATTTCATGGAGTTGTCGATCTCGATGATCGTGTCTGCGATCTCAGGAATTCGATTGGCCGCATACTGGAAGCTGTTGGCAGCCATTTTCCAGGCAAATTTTCCGCCTTTATCGTCGCCGTTTAATACGCAGTCCACCTTTTCTTTCAAAGTTGCTTTTTTCTTGGCTTCATCTATACAGGGGAAACTGGGTCTGACAAGGTCTTCATATTCCATGGTGGCGGGATTGAGAACTTTGCGGATTTTTTTCCATTCAGGCGTCAGTTCAGTTTTGTAAAACCCGGCCTGGGTTTTATTGCCAAACAGGTTTTTTTCAGCCATTTTGTCCACATATTCGGGAAGTACCAGGGCGTCTCTCTGTTCATCATCCGGGCAGAGCTCATAGGAGTTTTTGCAGACATGGATTACCGTATCAAGACCAACGAGATCAACTGTTTTAAATATCGCTGTTTTAGGACGGCCAAGGGCAGGACCGAAAATGGCGTCTACTTCCGGGAATGTCAGGCCGTCTTCCACCATGGCTTTCATGATGGCGCCGATGCCCTGGATACCGATACGGTTGCCCACAAAGTTGGGAGTGTCTTTTGCCCAGACAATCCCCTTGCCCAGGTTCTTCTCACCAAAACCGGCAATGAAGTCCAGGATTTCAGGCAGTGTGTCAGCACCGGGAATAAGCTCGAGAAGGTGCATGTAACGAACCGGGTTGAAGAAATGGGTTCCCATGAAATGCTCTTTAAATTCCTGGGAAAAGTTTTCACTGATATCCTTTAAAGGAATCCCAGAGGTATTCGAGGAAACAATAGAACCGGGTTTTCGAACCTTTTCAATCTTCGCAAATAAATCCTGTTTGATTTTCAGGTTTTCAACAACAACCTCAATGATCCAGTCGCAATCTTCAAGAGTATTAATGTCATCGTCCAGATTACCGATGGAGATGAGCCCGGCATCTTTTTTGTTGAAAAACAGTGAGGGAGCAGATGCCAGTGCGGCATCCAACCCGGCTTTAACCATACGGTTACGGTTTGCGGGATCTTTTTTCTCTTCATCGGTTAAATCAAATGGAACAATATCCAGCAGCTGCACTTTAACACCAGCACCGGCAAGAAGGGCAGCAATGCCGCCTCCCATAATTCCGGATCCGATTACGGCCGCCTTTCTGACTTTTCTTATCATGGGTTCCTCCTAATTCAAGGTTGTAAACAAAATATGAATGAGTATTCATTTTTGATTTACCGGAATATTTCGGGGTTGTCAAGAGAAAAAATTTTGAATCCCCACTGAATGGTGGGTTGAAAATGGTATTCAATTTCAGTGTGTTACAATCTTACTGTTTGCTGTAAAACCCGATTGGTAACTGTGTTGGGCAAAAAAATGTATATAATGAATAGTCATTCATGAATTAAAATAGCGGCCCTTCTTGCCATATAGTATCACGTCTGGTATGTTGAGGCTTCTATTTTTTATGGATATTTTGCAATCGGAGAGAATTAATGGCACTTGAAGGGCCACAAGTTATACCATCGAATGTTCTGAACATTGACTCAGTTATTCGCCTTATTTTATCTTTACAGAAAAAATCCGGGGATATCCCCTGGCATGACAACGGTAAGACAGACCCCTGGGATCTGGTGGAAACCATTATGGGGCTGAACGTGGGTCGGGAAGCGGTTGAATCGGTCCGGGCATTTGAATGGTTAAAGAAAAAGCAGAACCCGGACGGATCCTGGTATTCCTCTTATATAAATGGCAGACCCGAAGACCGTACCTGTGAAACCCATATGGCCGCTTATATTGCCGTAGGGCTGTTCCATTCCTGGCTGGTGAACAGAGACACACAACTGCTTGAGACCATGTGGCCGGTCATGGAAAAAGCCATTGAATATGCCATCAGTCTCCAGGTTGACACCGGAGAAATATACTGGGCAAAGAGTCCCAAAGGAGAGGTGGACCCCATGTCGCTGCTGACAGGCGCAAGCTCTATTTTTATGAGCCTGCGGTGTGCGGTGGCCGTGGCCGGGATTTTAGGGAAGGTGCGGCACCATTGGGAGACATCGTTTCACGCGCTTGGCAGATCCATCAGTGAGAATACCCACCAGTACAATGTCAGCAAATCGCGGTTTTCCATGTATTGGTTCTACCCTGTGTTGAGTGGTGCGATCACGGGAAAGCAGGCTGCCTTTCGGATTGAAAAACAGTGGAAGAAATATGTGATCGAGGGTCAGGGCGCCCGGTGTGTTTCGGACCAGCCCTGGGTGACCATTGCGGAAACCTGCGAACTGGTCCTGGCACTCAACGCCATGGGTCAAAGAGAAAAGGCGGGTATTGTCTTTTCCTGGATACAGGATAAATTGTATGACGATAAAACATTCTGGTGCGGGTATACCTATCCGGATATGGTGATCTGGCCGGAAGAGAAAATATCCTGGACCAATGCCGTGGTCCTGATGGCGGCAGATGCCCTGTACAAACTGACTCCGGCGGCTTCCATGTTTAATCATGATGTCTGGGACGGTGTCGTGTATAAGGATCTGGTGAATTGATAAAGGATTTTCGGCCATATTATATCAAAAAGGCCTGGTATCGTCTCCAGCACTATTATATCCGCCACAAGCTGGCACCGCAGTTCTCATCTTTAGGGAATCATCCATTCATCGTAAAACCCTGGCATATTGAAGTGTTTGGCGGGCCTGTGCGGATCGGTGACCATATCACGCTTCTGGGATGTTCAGATAAAAAAACCCGGTTGACGGTCTGGTCGGATCAAAAGAACATAGACGGAATTAATATTGGTGACCATGTTCTGATATCCCCGGGGGTGAGGATCAGTGCGGCCGACAGTGTTTTTATTTCAGACTCGTGCATGCTGGCAAGTCATGTCTATATCACAGATTCAGACTGGCATGGTATATATGACCGATCCCTGCCCTGTGGTGAAACAGGCCGGGTCATGCTTGAAGAAAATGTCTGGATCGGGGACAGTGCCATCATCTGTAAAGGGGTCACGATTGGGAAAAACAGTATCATTGGTGCCGGATCCGTGGTGACCTGTGATATCCCGGCCAATGTGATCGCCGCCGGTAATCCTGCCAGGGTGATTAAACCGCTTGATTCGGATCAGCCGATTATCACGAGAAAAGACCGGTTTTCGAACACCGCGCAAATGACCCGGCAACTGGAAATGGCGGAGCAGGCACAACTGGACGGTAACACCTTTTTCGGCTGGATCAAGTCAATGTTGTTTCCCCCGGTACATTAACCTTGATATTCGGCTTCTTCGGTATCCAGCACACCCAGTAATCCGGGCAGATGTGCCAGGCTGGCATCAATTTTTTCGATATCAAAAGAGTGGGCATAGCCTGCAAGGGTATCTCCAAGCTGCCTCATTTCCGGCAGATCAAAGGCCTCTCCCAATCCAGTGATCCGGGCGGCAAAATTGTTGATTTGAGCAATGTTGACCCCTTCTCCGGATGGGGGAATATTATGAAGGATCTCTTTTTTCAGTTTTTTCTTAAACACTGGGTTTTTCTGACTGCAGGCAAGAATCGGTTCCATGGCAAGCGTTAATACCGGCGCCGCTTTTTTGTCAGTTTGTCTGTCTGCCGGTCGTATCAGTTTTTGAAGGTGATAATAGAGCACTCTTGGATCCACCGGTTTTGTAAGGCAGGCATCACAATCAGTCTGATGTAAGCCGGATGAAGGATTGTCCTGGGACATCATCAGAATGACCGGGATGGAACGGGTCACGGTCTGTTGTTTAATCAGTGTCAGGGTGTTAATGCCGTCTGCATTCAACAGGCGGCTGCTCATCAAAATCAGATCCGGTGATTGTTCCTGGGCCAGACGAATGGCCTGACCACCGGTGGTACAACAAATCGGCGTAACCTTGATGAACTCCAGCATTTTTGAAAGTGTGAATGCAATATCGCTGGATTCGTCGGCTATCAGGACACAGGCCTCTTGAAGGCCCACAGATGTGACATCGATTGTATCCGCCGCCTGTGACTCCGGTGACGTATCCTGGCACATTTTTATATCTGTCAGCCTGATACTCAGGGCCACAGTTTTTGAATCACAGTTTTTAAACTCAAGACAGCCTCCCATCAAATGAATTAAATGGTGGCAGATAAACCAGGAGAGTCCGGCCGATGAAAAATCCTGGGCAAAAGGATCTTGCACTGCCGGATCACCGGCAGATGAAACTGTTTTTAGAACCCTGTCGTCCAGATCAGCATCGGATATTTCAATACGGACACAAAGATCTATGCAGTGACCATCCCCGGACATACCCGTTTGCCTGGAAACCAGTTTTATGCTGCCTGATGGCGTCAAATCCATCGCAAGGTCTATCAGATTGGAAATCACCTGCTCAATAATCGTTGCATCCATCAACAGACCATTGGGAAGCAGCGGATCAAGATCTTTTAGAAAGAGAACCGGTTTGTCAATAAACCGGTTTTTATTTTGCTGGTAAAGAGCATCAAGCAGGAAATGGATATTTGCAGTTTTTGGGGTAACGGCTAAAGACCTCTCTTTCAGGTTGGAAAGTGTGGCCATATTCCGGATGATCAAAAGGATATTGCTGCCGGCCTGTGCAATCGCGCTTAGACAGACCTGAACCTGTTTGTCAGGTATTATGTCCGGCAGTAAGCGGCTCAGCCCGGAGACCGTGTTAAGGTCATCTCGGATTTTTTGATTGACAAAACGCATGTAATTTTCCAGTGACCTGTGGCGGTCTTCAAAATCCGACCATAATTTGTCCCGGTCCTGATTGACCGCATCCAGTTCCTGCTGAAGCCGGTCAATCCTGGAAGCACTTTTCTCATAATTGATTCCAAGAGTTTCATAGGATTTCTGCAAAGAGTTCTGAACGGATTTTCGCCGGTTGATGTTTCTGGCAGTTGTCACAAAGCCCTGCACGTCGGGGTGCGACAATAGATTAATACTGATTGCCTCAATCGTGCACCAGAAACCGTCTTTATGTTTCATTCGGATTTCTGCAGGTGGAGAGGCGATATGTGACATCCTTGCCAGCCTGAAGTGTTCATCCAGGATGTTTTTTTCCGACGGATGAATAAAGTCAGCGACTTTTTGGTTTACCAGTTCATTGGGTTCGTATCCCATGATTCGCTTGGCCGACGGGCTGACAGATGTAAAGTGGCCTTTACGGTTGGTGATGGTAATCAGGTCCGGTGTGTGTTCAACCAGGGCGCTATAGTAATTACGCCTGTTTTCCAGACTGTTTATCCGGCTGGTGAACTGATTGAGGATTCGGTTAATCGGCCGGGTAATGGCGTGGAAGTCGTGTGAAGACAATTTTGGTATTCTCTGCTGAAAGCCGTTGACCTCAATGAGGTCAAGTGATTGGGACAGTGATTCAATGGGCGCAAGAAGATGCCGGACAAACGGGATCAGTAGGGCTGCAATTGCAATGACAGCAATTGCACTGAATACCATCAGGGTCAAGAAATGTTTCCGAATGGTTTCAAAGACACTGTTCTCAGGTTCCACAGCAATAACGAACCATTCCCAGGGGGGGTACATACCATGTTTTGTCAGCAACTGCTCTTTACCAATAGTCACGGGAGATCGATTCTTGTTTTTCATGGTCTGGAACCAGCCGGTTTGCGCGGCGTCCATACCTGTGACGTATTTATCCGGATGGGAAACAATGACACCCATATAGTCCACGACAAATATATATCCCTGTTTGGCGATCCGTATTTGGGACAACTCACTCAGGGCGTCCAGTTTGGCCTTGGCAATACTGGCCGGAATATTTTCAAGACCGTATTTATGCAGGATGTTTTCATGCTTTTTTACAATGGACATCGCCTCTGCCAGCCGTATGTCGAGCCATTGGCCGGAACGATCTGCCAGATTTTTTTTTGCGTAATAAAAAGAGATGCCACAGGCAGCCACGATACTGAAGAGAACCGGGAGCAGGCAGGCAAGTATGATTTTTACCTGCAATTTCATGGCAAATCCCTATATACCATTTCAGACCTATTGTGCATCTTTATCCCGGATTGCTGTTTTTTCCGTGAACTGGGGGTAAAGTGCCATGGTGGAAACCAGGGTATGGCCATAATTCACATATGGGCGGCGGATAAACAATTGTTTGGTATACATCAATGGGTATGCGATCATGTCATTGAGTATTTTTATCTGGGCCTGTTCCCAGAGATGGATCTGGGTTTTGGGGTCGGTCTGTGTTCGGGCGGATTCAATCAGCGTGTCTATCTGATGAAATCCTGAAAAGTTGGTGTCTGGTTTTTTCCCTGACACGACAATGGAATCGGAATGGAAAAAACGGGTCAGGTAAACATCTGCATTGGGTCTCCATGCCGGATAGATTACCAGCGGTTTCGGGGATTTTCGGATTTGGGAGTGCATTTCCCGATGACTGACAGTCTTGATATTGCAGTGGATATTAATCTTTGCCAGCTGTTGTTTCAACACGGCATAATAAGCTGTGTAAACCCTTTTTTCCGAGGAAACAAGGTCAAGGGTGAAACCATCGGGATATCCGGCCTGTGCCAGCAATCGCCGGGCTTTTTCAATATCCTGATCATAATCAAGCTTGAAAAGGACGGCATCTTTTTGGGATAAACCACCGGGCAGAAACTGGTTCGGTACCGGGGCATAGACAGGGCCGGCCAGTTTTGGGATAGATGTGTCCAGGAACGCTTTGCGGCTTAAGCCGTATGCAATGGCTTTGCGGACCCGGATATCATCCAGGGGTTTTATGTTTATGTTAAAGTGCAGTGTTGTCACCTCTCCCACCCCGTGAATATCGATAATGAGATCTTTGTTGTTTTCGATGCCCTCCAGCCACTCTTTTTTGCCATGTCCGATATAGATGTCGAGTTCACCGTTTTCAAAGGCAGCCTGCCGTTCAGCGATGTCCGGGATAAAGTGAATCTGGACGCCGTCAAGTTCAGGGCGGCCTCTGAAATATTTTTCGTGTGCTACCAGGTGCAATGGCGTACCTTTTTCATACCTGTCAAAGACAAAGGGTCCAGTTCCCACAGGGTGTTTTTTAAATGCATCATACCCCATGGCTTCAATCGCTTTTTTGCTGATGATGAATCCGCCGCTGTAATTGGATATCTTCGGGAAAAAGAGAATGGGTGAAAGGGGAGTGTCCAGTGTGATACTTATTTCATAGCGGCCGGTTTTTTTAACGGACATGCCGCTGTATTCACCGGCATATGCACATCTTTTCCTGTCACGGGATTTGGTAAGGGAAAAAACAACATCATCAGCCGTGAGCTCATAAGCGTCTGTTTTGGGGCCGGCATGGAACATGACACCGGATCGGATTAGGATCTGCCAGACCTGTTTGCCATCAATGATCTTGAATTGGGGCATTTCCCGGGCCAGATCCGGTTCAATACGGGGCGCATCCCCGGGAACGAACCGCAAAAGGCCATTGAAGATCATATCAGCCACTGCCCGATCCTGTGAACCAGCGGCGAAATGGGGGTCGAGACGACCCATGCCGCTGACATGAAGCCCTAATCTCAGAACCTGTGATTCATTGCTGAAACTGCCGGTTGTAATGGTCAAAACGATACAAAAACATAATGAAAAAACAAGGAGAAAACGGTATTGAAATTTCATAAAAAGGCATCCACCATTTAAAGGTTTTCACCAAAAGCCTATTACAGGCAGCACGTTTTAGGAGTATACATGAATCAGACGGGAATGCCAAATTATGAATAGTAAGGGTATGTTTTTATTCCGGATATTTTAAAAGAAAATTTGGTCTTGTTATAGAAACAATAAAATAGCCAAGGACAGCGATATAAATGAAACCAGTGTGGAGATCATAATACTGGCAGAGGCCAGTTGTGTGTCGCTGTTCAACTGTGAAGAGAGCACATAGATGGCTGTGGAGGTGGGCAGGGTAAAAAACAGTATGCCGGCTTTGAACGCCATTCCGCTGACATTAAAGGCGATCAGGATGAAATATCCTGTTACCGGAAGAATGAGGTTTTTTAAAAGAGTTGATAATAGCGCCAGCCTGAAATGCTTTTGGATGCCGGTTGCGGTCAGGGAACCACCGATGGAAATCAGGGCCAGGGGCATGGTCACCGCTGTCATCAGACTGAATGTGCTGTTGATGAAACTGGGAAAAGAAAGCGTGGTTCTGGAAAATAGAAGGCCGGCAATACAGGCAAGTATCAACGGGTTGACCAGTAGGGCATGGAACAGCCGTGCCATGGTTTTGCCCATACGCTCCTTTTTTCCGGAATGCCAGATCAGGGTTGAGACAGCCATCACGTTGATGATGGGAATGGCAAATCCGATGAGCACCCCAAAATAACGAACACCTTCTTCGCCAAGGGTGTTCATGACCACTGCCATGCCGATATAGGTGTTGAACCGGTAACTTGCCTGGGAGAACGTCCCGGCCTGAAACCGCTCAACTGCCAGCAACCGTATGAGTCCCAGGGTCAAAAGATAGAGAAGGCCCACTGAAGCAATACCGGAAAGACACAGTTCGACAGCCATCTCTATTTTTGCCGGAGCACTGCCGATTTTCCAGAACAGCATGGCCGGGAAAAATATATAATAGACAAGCTGATCCGCAGTTTTTAAAAACAGATCATTGGTCAGCTGTGTCTTTTTTAAAAGAGCCCCCAGTCCCAGCATGACCATGATCGGGAATATAGCATTTAAAACATCCATTGGGATAAAATATGGGGGTTTTGTTAATTTTGCAAATAAATAATTATATACTTGATGATGCGGGTCAAGGAAGCTTAAAGGCCCTGTGTTCAAGCATCTGAGGACGTGATTTCTTTTTGGGCAACAGGCAGGGTGATAATAAAACATGCACCTTTATTGGGCCCGGATTCCACATGCATTTCACCCCCGTGATTCTCAGTGATGATAAAGTATGAAATGGAAAGGCCAAGACCGGTTCCAACACCAACCGGTTTGGTTGTATAGAAAGGCTCAAATACCCTTTTTTGCTGTTCATTGCTCATTCCGGGTCCGTTGTCGGCTATTTTTATCTCCACCGTGCTGCTCTTTTCATCAAACCGGGTTGTAACAAAAAAGGTGGGGGACGGCGTCCCGGCCCTGTTCATTTCCTGGGCGCCGTTGCGGAAAATATTGAGAAATACCTGCTGGATTTTTGATATTTCACAGGAGATCTTCGGTACGGACTCATCATAGGATCTTTGTATCTTAATGGCTTTGAAATCATGATGTTTTTTCAGATCAAAGTCTGTTTCGGCCAGCGCCAGCGATTTGTCCAGGATTTGACGGAGATCATGAAATGTGAAAGTATCACCGCTTTTCCGGGCAAATCCCAGCATGTTTTCGATCAGCCTGGCCATCCGAATACCTGAATCTCTGATAGCCTGCACCATATCTGAGACCTTTCTTTCTTTGGCGTAGGTGATGACCCGGTCCATGGGGATACCGACTTTTTTTGCGGCTTGTTGGTTGCCGGGGAGATTGGGCTGGGTTAAACGGTTGAATAAAACTTCGGCATTCTGCAGCATCCCGGCAAGCGGGTTGTTAATCTCATGGGCCATCCCGGCAGCCAGACCACCGACAGACATCATTTTTTCAGACTGGATCAGTGCCTCCTGGGATCGTTTAAAATCGGTGATATCCCGGATCGTTCCCTGGAGAACGGTGCGTCCTCCGATGGTCACCCGAGTGGCAAGTACACTTGCAAGAAAATTTTCTCCATCCAGTCGTTTGTGGGTCCATTCAAAGAAATTGGAGCCATGTTCTAAAGCCATTGCAATCATCTGCTGTGCTTTTTCTGATGAGGGAACCTGCCCCGGCTGATACTCTGGTGACAAATTCGCAGGTGTCAGTTCCAGGAACATGCTTTTATCTTTTGCCCTGAACAACTTAAGCGCTGCACGATTGCAATCGATATATCCCTGTTCCGGATCAAGCAGAAGAATGGCATCCATGGAAGATTCAAACAGGTTCCTGTACTTTGCTTCGCTTTCTTTCAATGCTTGCTGCGCATCCTTGATCTCGGTAATGTTTTCCTGGAGGTGTGCCTGCATGTTATTGAGCGCCTGTACCACTTTTTCCAGTTCGTCCGGCTCACGGTTTTGACTAACAGGCCTGTCCAGCACAAGCGGGGCGCCCAGGCTGGAAAAATCCAGGCCCTGCGTATAAAGAGCCATCTTTGTCAGGTGCCGTGAAATATAATGCTGGAAAATAAAAAGAAAAATTCCCGACAGAAACAGCGTAATCAATATCCGGGAGAACATGATCACCAGAATTTTGTCATACAGGCGCCGGTAGAGGTCTTCAAGGTTGGCCATAATATGAAACGTTCCGATAAAGTGCTTTTTCCTATACTGCTGATACGCCAGGGGATATTCTGCTGAAAAAAATTTGCCAACAGGAATGACACCGGCTGCGGCAAGAACCTCTTTGTTTTCCATGACAACTTTTAAATAGGAAATGTTTTTTTGCTGCAAGGCCCCCTCAAGCTGGAGTAGGACTTCATCGGCTTCCAGGTTCCATGTACTTTTCGTTATGCTTTTCAGATAGCTTTTACGGACCAGCTCTATTTGCTCTTTAACGTCTTCCAGCCCGTTTTTATAATCCAGGTACAATTGGACAGATGTTTCGGCAACGGCAAAGAAAATACCGCACACAAGGATCAACATCAAAACCCGGGTGGCAAGGGATTGTCTTTTCAAAATCCTCGGCATGGTGTGAAATAGCGGCAATTGACAGCTCTTTTTTGTGCGTTGTCGGATGAACGGTCAGTTCATCAAATAAGTTTCCATGATTCGCCGGTGCTCGACGGTTTTTTTAAACTCGGACAGGGCTTTTGAAAATGCAATGGTCAGCTGTTCATGTCCCCCGGCCCTGGAGAAACCTGCATACAGGTTCTGGGAATGGAGCAGCGGGGTCAGAAATTTGATTTTTGACAATGCCTTTTTTTTTCTGGCAATGGACTGGATCACAGCTATATTGCCAACCCCAAGCTCAATCCTGGAGAGTAATACTTTTTCAATAACTGCATGGGTCTCGGTGCTGGGATCTGTTTTTAAAAAATCGCATGAATCAAATGACGGTCCATAGCTGAATCCGCTGGTCACCCCGATCGTATAATGGCGCAGTGCCTCAAAGGATCCGTTAAAAACAATGTTGCTGTCAGCGGTTGTGAAAAAGGCGGTTTCACTTTTGCTGATGGGCTCTTCGGGGTAATAAAGATAAAGCGTTCTTTCTTCTACCTTTAATGCGGAGATGACCACATCAGCATACCCGTTTTTCACGGAGTAGAGACATCTTTTCCAGGGCTGATGGACAAATTCCACCGGAATATTAAGCATCGTCATGACAGCCTTGAATATTTCAATTTCAAATCCTTTGGCCTCCCCGTTCTCAACATACCCATAGGGTTCCCAGGTCGGAAAAACAGCAATCATTTTTTTTTCCTGGGCATGGAGAACGCCTGACCAAAGTATAGTCAGGGTAAACAGTAATAAGAAAAGTGGGTTTCTTTTCATTTTGTTTCCAGTGAGTTTGGTTCCAAGATCACCATCAGAATATCAAAGAATCAGGGAAATGTGAAAATATAAATTTATCTGATGTGATTTCGTGTTGAAATAACCCTGCCGCCGGAACCGGGAAATACTTCTGCGGTCAGGATATGATTTGCGCCATAATGCCTGGTCAGCCAGATGCTGCTTTCCTGGACCGGGTGAGACGGATGTCAGAGGCATGTCCCATATTGACAATAATATTCTGATTGGACAGCTGGTCGGAAATAGTATCCAGAATGGTGTTGTAAACATCTGATGTCAGGCGGTTTCTGAATCGCGAAAAGGTCGAGATGTCCGGTGCCGTGTCCGTCATGGGCAGTCCGGTGAATTTTTTAAAAGAAAACCGGTCATTGAGAAGGTTTGCAAGTTCAGTATCCGATGTTATCTGAAACCAGTTGCGAAGTAACAGGCACTTGAACAGCATGAGCGGTGAATAGGCCTGGGGACCTTTTTTCTTTTTGCCCACAGGATAGCTTTTGAACAGGAGGGTTTCAATGGGTTTCCACTGGATCAAATCGTCAAGATTTGTCAGGGTCTCCAGGGTTCTGTTTTTTATCTTACCCTGGGAGAGTTCAAGGTCGGAAAAAGAAAGTGTGGTATTGCCTGATTTAAAACTCATGGATAATCCTTGTTTAAATTGGCGTTTCATATTCATCGCATGAAATGAAGAAATGTTCAAGAAAGATAAATTGTTCCTGTAGAGTAAGTTTTATATTATTTCAGATACTTGTAATCGGCGGTCAAATGGCATGAGGGTGGGGCCCAAATCCACCACCTATTTTTAGCCAGCCCACTAAATTGGGGCTTTCGTTTTCTTCTCTGGCCACTAAATTGGTGTTTTTCGCTTTCTTCCCTGGCCACCAGCAAGGTGCCAGATGCAAGACGCAGGGCGTGCAGCTGTAGTCCGCTACCGCAAACGACCTGCAACGAAGCAGGTGGTACTTTGATGGTGGATCAGGGAGGGGACGCGGTCTTGTAAAACAATGGAGGATAGGGTATTGATCCCAGGATGAAAAAATCTTCAAAAAATCGATTGACCCCCAATCAGGAAAAACTGTTCTCCTCAGACTCTCTGTTCGATAAAATTGCACGCACGGTATGCCGGGCGGGCACCCTGCCGCGAAAAGAACTTTTTGAGGCCTGGGAGATGGCCAAACGTGTCCGGCGGCATTACCGGGGCGGCCGGGTACTGGATATGGCCTGCGGGCACGGTCTTTTAGCGCATATCCTGATGATCCTGGACAATACGTCACAAAGGGCCGTTGCTGTGGATCTGGCAATACCTGAGAATGCGCCACGCCTGTCCCGGATGCTGACCGAAGCCTGGCCGCGGCTGAAAGGCAGGATCGAATTCTGGCAGATGGATATCGCGGATATAAAAGTTTCGCCGGGGGATCTCGTGGTTTCGGCGCATGCCTGCGGTGTGCTGACGGATCTCGTAATTGAAAAAGCCACCCGGAAAAAAGCAAGGTTGGCTGTACTGCCCTGCTGCCACAATGCCGGATTATCGAATATGGCCGGGCTGGACGCCTGGATGGACAAACCTTTGGCCATTGATGCGGTCAGGGCCCTTAAACTTCAGGCCGCAGGCTACAAAATCATCACCGCCAAAATCCCCGATACCATTACCCCCAAAAACAGGCTGCTGATGGGCGAGGTTGTCTGACCCGTAATATCCTGTCTCCACGCTGAAAATCATTGAATATCGCGTGCCAGACCACTCCATTTATTTCTTGGTTTTAGTTTTCTCACTATTGTCCGGAGTCTGTTTTTTATGGCCCGGCCGCAGGAGAAAGAAAGCAAGTTATTGACAAAACAAAACTTATAGTTTACGTAAACGTTAATTATTCTGATGATTAATTAGAAAGGGTTATGAATATGAGCCGTAAAAGTGGCGATGAAACGTATACGATTTCCAAGATTGCAGATGAATTGGATGTGAGCACGAGGACCATCCGCTTTTATGAAGAAAGGGGCTTGATCTGTCCTGAGCGGACCGCTGGCAACCAGCGTATCTATACCCCCCGGAATAAAGCAAGACTCAAATTGATTCTCAGGGGGAAGCGGTTTGGTTTCACACTTGACGAGATTGCAGAAATGATCGGGATGGCGGATACGAATCTCAATGAAATTGACCAGATCGAAAAGAGCCTGAAATTCGGTGACTCAAAATTGACTCAAATCCGTGAACGAAAAAAGGAACTCACGCTGTTGGAGCAGGATATCCTTGCCACCAGGGAAAAATTGCTCAGGCGTTACAATGCACTCAAAAAGGAGCCGGAAGACAATGTTTGAATATCTTTTAAATGAGAAACAAAAAAATATCAGAGACAAGGTCCGGGCTTTTGTGAAATCAATTCCCCGCCAGGTAATCCTGGACATGGATGCGGACAAGATCCAATTTCCCAAAGAGTTTTTGCAGGAGGCCGGACACCTGAACCTTCTGGGGTGCCGGTATCCTGAAAAATGGGGCGGTCGGGATATGGACTGGGTCACCACCTGCATGGTCATGGAAGAGGTTGGGGTGCTGGGATATATTTTTGCCTGTACTTTTGGTGTGGGGGCAGAGCTTGTCTGTGATGCCATTATCCTGCACGGAACAGATGGACAAAAGGAAAAATATGTCACACCCCTGCTCAAAGGAGAGTTGTTTGCAGCAGAGTGTCTGACCGAACCCAGGGGGGGATCGGATTTTTTCGGGACCACCACCACGGCAGTGGACAAGGGGGACCATTATCTTCTTAACGGCCAGAAGCGATTCATTGTCGGCGGAGAGGGGGCGGACTATTTTCTGGTCTATGCAAGGACGGACCCGGATGCAGAACCTCACAAAGGGATTTCCTGCTTTATCGTGGACCGGACAGACGGGGTGACCAGTGAATATCTGTACGGCCTTATGGGGTGCCGGGGCGGCGGGGCGGCAAGGATGGTGTTCAAGGATGTCAAAGTGCCAAAACAGAATCTTTTAGGCGAACTCAACCAGGGTGTTGCGGTGTTTAACACCATGATGATCCCGGAGCGTCTGGGCACCGCTGCCATGACCATTGGTGCGGCCATGCCGGCAGTGGATGTCGCCACAGGCTATACCGCAAAGCGAAAGGCATTTGGTCAGCCCGTGGCAGGTTTTCAGGGAGTATCGTTCCAGGTGGCCCAGGCCGTGACCCTGCTGGATGCGTCACGGGCCATGATTTATGCCACAGCCCGGGCAGTGGATGCCGGGGTCAATGACAAGCAGGTCCGGCGCCTGGTTTCCCAGACTAAAAAATTTGTCACCGAATCCTGCCAGGAGGCCGCTCACAACGCCATGCAGGTAATGGGCGGTATCGGGTACACCAATATTTATCCGGTGGAGCGGATTGTCAGGGATCTGCGTCTGGCATCCATCTGGACCGGTACCAATGAGATCATGTCCATGGTCATTGCCAATGAGTGGTACAAAGAATATTTTTTAAACAAAGATAGAGGGAAGATCAGGGATTTGGAAAAAGATGCTGCAGAAGCCTATGCTGCGGATGAAAAAATATTTGAATAACAGGGTGCAGCCTATAACCCGGGCAAGCCTGCCACTATGGACAGCGCAATGGCCCACATGATAATGCCCACCAGTGTGTCCAGGATTCGCCAGGCAACCGGCCTGGCAAACAAAGGCGACAATAGTTTTCCGCCAAGGCTCAGGCTGAAAAACCAGATAAAGGAGGCAAGAATTGCCCCGGCACCGAAATAAACCGGGCCATGGCCTTGAAATTGACCGGCAATGCTGCCTAAAAGAATGATCGTGTCGATATAGACATGGGGGTTGAGAAGGGTAACGGCCAGGGTTGTGGATACCGCTTTTTTCAAAGAGGTTTCAAAAAAGGCGTCCCCGGTGGTCAGGCTTTCTGACTTAAATGCGGATTTAAAGGCGCCAAGGCCGTAAAAAAACAGAAACAAGGCCCCGCCGATACCGGCAAAAAAGGAGAGGTAGCTGTTAGCGGCAATCAAGGTCCCCACACCGGCCACACCGATGGCAATGAGAAGGGCGTCACACAAAGCGCAGATCAGCGGAATAATAATCGTGTGGTTTCGTTTTACGCCCTGGCTTAATACAAATGCATTCTGGGCGCCAATGGCAATGATCAATCCGCCTCCGGTGGCAAATCCTTTTAGAAATATAAGCGGCATGAAGTGTCCTTAATCTGTAAAGTGATGTCCTGCTGCAACAAGGGCTTTTTGCGTCTGCCCAAGCTGCCGGGTTTTAACCAGAATATAATCGGTGTCATAGGTTGAAATGGCAAATATGCTGATGCCTGATTCCGCCAAAACCGCTGAAATGCCGGCCAAAATACCCGTTAGGGAGAAGTCCAGCGGGCCGATGATTTTCATGCATGACCACCCGTCTTCAGAAACATCTGACTGAACCGGGATGGATGAACTTAAGACAATGCAAAGCTCGTCTTCTGTTCTGGTGATGCAAACCATGGGGCTGTCATAGATATGGGGCGGTACTTTGTGATGCGGTTTTAACCGGTGAATGGTGAACTCACCCTCAAGGTTCCGAAATTTCAGTTTTTTTATTGCCATAACTATTGCCTTTAATGGTTGCTTTCTGATGTGCATCATATGGGGTTTATTGTCCGGAGTAAAATTAATTTATTTCACCTGTTATTAATTTTGCTAATGAGCAGGCGGTCAGTATGCAGCTTGTGATTTTGGTTTTTGTGGTTATAGTGAGGAAGGC
>CAZLTD010000078.1:0-26083 GCA_964562385.1 uncultured Desulfobacula sp. | reverse complement strand
TCCCGGCGACCCTTTTGGCGGACCTCATGGTCCTAATCCTTTTGGACCCGCATTTGACGGCCCGAAATTCGGACCTGGCCCGGGTGATCCGTTTGGCCCTGTACATTTTGGTCCGGATCCGATGATGGGACCCATGATGGGCCCTGGCCCTTATGGTCCTGGACCGGGAGACCCCATGTTCGGCCCAGATCCATATGCGATGGGACCCTATGGACCTGATCCCCACTACGATCCCATGATGGGACCTGATCCCCACTACGACCCCATGATGGGACCTGATCCTTATCATGATCCATACCAGGACCCCTATCATGATCCGTACAATGATCCCTGGATAGCAGATCCTTTTGCACCGGATCCCAATGACCCTAATGCTCCGGAACCTGCTGAAATCCACACTGTCCAGCTCGACCCGGGAGGTAACAACCCGGATCTGGAATTCCAGAATGGTGTCATTGATAAATTCATCGGATCCGGGAATGATACGGTTTCTTTTACCGGAAATGCGGAGCCGGGTGACAGCTTCACTTATACCGGAGGTAACGCAGATCTTACCTTGTCAGACAACTCAAATGCCATTGGAATCTTCGAGACCCCTGACATTCAAAACTTCGGAACGCTGACTGTAAGAGGCGGTGCCGGTGCTGACGCTATCGGATATGACGGTTATATGGCCTATACACTAAACGGTATTACCATGTACGGTAACGGCGGCAATGATATGCTCGTGGGGAACTACGGCGCAGACACGCTCTATGGTGGCGACGGCAATGATATGATTGAGGGTGACGGCGGCAATGATGAGCTTCACGGCGGTGCCGGTGCCGATATGATTACCGGTGATCCCGGAGATGACATTCTCTATGGCGATGGCGGGAACGATGTACTTGGCGGCGGTATTGGAAACGATGAACTCCACGGTGGTGCAGGCGACGATATCTTTACAGGCGGTATGGGTGATGATGTCTTGTATGGTGATGACGGCAATGATGTTTTCGAAGGCGGTCAGGGCAATGATGAACTTCACGGCGGAGCAGGCGATGATCTGATGGCCGGTGGCCTGGGGGATGACATTCTGTTTGGCGGTGCTGACAATGATGGTTTTGGTTTAATTCACGGACTTTTCGGTTCAGATATCATTAAGAGCAGCACGGATGCCGCAGGATCCGGAATCGGCGATGATCTCCTTCTTCTTACCGGAATGGGTGGATTCAACAGTGAAGCCGCTTATTCCCTGGCACATGTGAACAACGGCGGCAGCAATGACCTGGTGCTGTATTTCGACAATAACAACCAGGTTGTCATCAGTGACTTCTTTGATGAAGTTGGCGGCGACACGGCTGTTGAAACCCTTGTTCTTGACAGAAACGGCGACGGTCTCTCCTCTACCGGTGATATTGAAATTGATTTGAACCAGGCAGCGATTACCGCACTTGATGATGGCGGCGGCAATGGTCAGATCTCTCTGGATCTGGCAAATGTGGATGATGTTATGGTTGCGTAACATCCGTTGTTAAAAATAAAAAGGTGCCGACAGCCCGATACGCTGTTGGCACCTTTTTATTTTTCAAATCTTGTTGTCTTAAAAAATCACATAAAGAATCTTGTTTGCAAGTCAAACCTGCCGGTTCAAGGTATCACAATACAGCTTTATTATTTTTCAATGATATCTTTCCGGGTGTCTAAAAGCCCTGCGATGGTGATCTCGTCCAATCTCTCAAACATGGCCCGGCTGGCCTCAGCCCATACCCACCTGGACAGACAGTCGCCGGCCCTGTTGCAGATACCGCACACCTGTTTTTCCTGTTCAGCACAGTCGGAGATAACAACACTTTCCTCCAGGACCCGAACGATCTGGCCAATGGTAATCTGTTCCGGCGGCTTGGCCAGCATCTGACCGCCGGTCGGCCCTCTCTGGCTGTTGATCAACCCTGCTTTTTTCAATTTAGCCGTTATCTGCTCCAGGTATTTCATGGAGATGTTCTGGCGTTTTGAAATTTCACTTAAAGGAACGGGTTTATCTTTTCCATAAACGGAAATGTCGAGTATGAGCCGTGTACCATACCTGCTTTTGGTTGTCAGTCGCATTATCCCCTCCCTTTGTAAATCCTGTGCTGTTTTACGACAGCACTTTGGTGACGATTTTGATTAACCGGTCCGGATCAAACGGTTTTGATATTGTTGCCGCTGCATTCTTCACAGCACACTGGTGCCCCTCAAGACCGCTGATGATAATTACGGGAATGTTCTTGAGAGAATCGTCCATTGTCAGTTTCTGGTAGAATCTGGGCCCCCATTCACCGGGCATCTCAATGTCCAGGGTGATCACATCTGGAAGAACTTTTTTTACCTTTTCAAATCCCTGGGCAGTATCCCCTGCCGCATGAACTTCATATCCATTATCTTCAAACAGGGAAATCAAATACCCCCTGACATTTGCATCATCGTCTACTACCAGAATTTTCTTTTTCACAACTTCCTTCCTGCCTGTGACCGGGTCTGCGTGGAATGATAAGATCATACTTCCGGCGGGATACGGACGTTATCAAGGGCGGCATCTTAAAGCCAAAAAACTTTTAGTTCAGGGCATCAGATGCCGCTATCTCTTTGATAATACCGTTTGGTTCACCCAAATTCGGGCCGTTTATTCTTCTTCGGGACGCATATGGTCCGGAAGGTCCAGCATCTTAATAACCAGGGGCTTTAAAAAAGACCATTTAATACCAATTTCAAACTCTTCCTCAAGATCCCTGATGGCATCCCAGCAGTTGTGGCAGGGTGCAATCACCAATTTAGCTCCTGTTGCCAGGATCTGATCGCGTTTCGTTTTCAGCCCCACATTACGTTGTTCCCTGAACTTGCCGATACCGTTAAAACCGCCACCGCCGCCGCAACAGAAATTGTGCTGCCGGTTAGGCGCCATATCAATAAAATAGCCGGGTTCTACAATATAGGTAAGAATCTCCCTCGCAGTATCCCGGAGCCCGTGATTTCTGACATAGTTGCATGAATCCTGGAGCGTCACCGGTTCCTTAATCCGCTTGGCCGGATCGATTTTCAGCTTGCCTTCCCGCAATGCTTCGGCCAGCCATTCGATATAATGGATGGATTCAACCGGCGGTCTGCCGTCTTCCCTGCCGGCCCAATAAGGTCCTTCAACAACCGTGGCGCGATGGGCATGGCCGCATTCGGTGCCGATCATCCGTTTGGGTTTAAGGCGTTCCATGGCATCGTAGACACTTTCCACCTGCATTTTGCAGGCGACCCAGTCGCCGGCGAACATGGCAAGGCTGGTCTGCTCCCACCCTTTTGACGGGACTGTCCAGTTTTCACCGGCTGCCTGGAATAAAATCGCAGCTTCTGCCAGGTCCTCGGGGTAATGTTTTACTTCTCTGGCATTGATGGTGTACATAATATCGGCATCTTCAACATCCACGGGGACTTTCAATCCGATATACTCATCTTCATACTCCTCCACCATCCACTCAAATGTATCGACAAAATCCTCGTCCGTCACATCCATCTGGGCGCGGTAAGCCCTGTGCATGCCTGCTCCGATTTTCATCTCCCAGGGCACAAATCCCTGCTGATAGCAAAGTCCGCGAAGATACCCGAACATGATCCCGGTATCAATGCCGTGCGGGCAGTACATGGCGCAGCGGTTACAGCAGGTACACTGGGACCAGGCCACCTCCATGGTATGAAGCATGAAGGCATTGCTGACCTTTCCCTTCTTCTTAATTATCTCACCCAGTGTAGACTGAATTTTATAGGCAGGCACCTGTTCGGGTTTTCTCTCATTGGTCAGATAAAGAAAACAAGAGTCCGCACACATGCCGCAATGGGCACAAATTTCAAGCCAGGTTCTAATTCTGGACTTGCAGGTGTTCTGGATGGTTTTCCATAAAAGATCGGAATCAACCTCCAGGCTTTTCATCTCTTCGTAATATTTTTTCCCGTTTGTATCAGCCAGCAGGGTGGTTACCCCCTCCGGTGTATCAACTGGTATTTTGTTACATAATGTTCCTTCTGGCATCGGTTTTCTCCTTCAATCAGATTGCTAAATAAGTTTGTGACCCTTACCAGGACATGGGTGTCCCTTTAAGCCCGCCGCGTTTGATTCCCCAGTCCATACCGATCTGAGCCCTGGATGCAAAAAACAGGAACACATGGGACAATTTGGTAAACGGGATAGCCAACAGAACAATCTCGCCTGTCAGGATATGGGCGTTGAGCCAGAAAGAATAATCGCCCACCTGATACCGGGCCAGAAGGCCTGTCACAAAAGGCAGCAGGGAAATTACAAGTATACCCCAATCCTTCCTGTCGGTCATAATTCTGACTTCAGGAAGAACCAGTCGTCTTAGGGTTAGTACCAGCAGGCTCACCACTGCCACCCAGGTCAGGATATCGGCAGTTGGATTGCTGATGGTAAAAAAGGAAAACCCCAATTTTTCTTTTAAAAACACGTTATGGGCAACCAGAAATAACGGTACGCAGACTGCTCCGATATGGAATCCGAAAAATGCTGCGGCCATCACCGGCTGCTGTCTCCAGCTGTAGGTACCGTATGGAATTAGCCATTTGTAAATAGAGCGCAATGCCCCTTTAAACCCCATGCTGGGATATTTTTTATAGGCAACCCGGTCCAGCTGCCAGGAAAGCCCTTTAAAGTACAGATAAAATCTGACAATCATTCCGATAATGCAGACCCCGAGACTGATATAGAACAAGGGCCCTGTTAATAATGCATGCATTGCTGCCTCCATATATTATATAAGTATTTTTTCAATTGGTTGTTCCTATTTAATCAGTCATCCCTGTCGGTCAGATACATCCAGTAAAGGGGCATGAAAATCAGGATAGCCCCCATGATCAGATAGGTGATCCCTTTGGAATATGTCATAAAATCCTGGAGTGTAAAAAATTCCATTTCAATTCTCCTTTATAATTAATGCGCATCTTTATAATCTGGATGTTCATGAAGTATGGGCATCCGTGTGGCGATAAACCTGTATACTACCACACCGATGGTAACGATAAAAATGGTGATACCGACTTCAGAAAGACTTGGGAAATACCGGTCTGCTGCAGGCAGGTTCCAGTTAAAGGCAACCAGTGACACATTGAACCGGTTTAAAACGATACCCAAAACCGTCCAGACCGCAGCGATGCGGATGGGCAATGTCTTCTTCTCACGGGCCCCCACGCTGTACAAAATAGCCGGCAGCAGAACAAATCCGATCAGCTCGACAAGATACCAGGCGCCCCAGCCGGTGCCCAGGTAGTGCCAGTTATTATCCACGGCAATACCGATAATTTTAATACCCGCATATCCCATCATGATAAAGGAGGCGGCTTTTCCGAATCCCAGGACAACACCGTCGGCTTCGGCCAGATGGGTATCATCCATCTTGTCGTGCAGCCACCGATGCGCCAGGGTGCCTTCGAAAATCACCATGGACATCCCGGCAAACATACTGGAGATAAAGAAGTATACATGAAGATATTGGGAGTACCACAATGGATGCAGTTTAGACGGGGCGATCATGAACAGCGCTCCCAAAGAAGACTGGTGAAGCGTGGAAAGCACAACACCGAATATGGTGAGTACCAGGGTCAGTCTGACCACCCAGTGCCGCAGTTTTTTAAAGCCCAGCCATTCAAAGGCGGCAGGTGTGAATTCAATAAATAATACAGTCAGGTACAGGAATACGCACAAACCTACTTCAAACAGCAGGGATGATGTACCACGGGACAGGGCAAACGGATAGGTAAGCCGCAACGGCTGCCCCACATCGTAGTGAAGCGCAAACACAACCAGAGCGTAGCCCAAAAAGGCGGTTAAAATTGCCGGGCGAACCGCTGAGTGATATTTTTTAAGTCCGAATATGTAGCAGGCGGAAGATGTCACATACCCGCCGGCAGCCAGGGCCACACCGCAGAGCAGATCAAAACCGATCCACATTCCCCACGGATTATTGTTATCCAGATTGGTTACCGCACCGAGGCCTTTGGTAAACCGCAGAACAGTCAGAACCAGCCCCACAACAATGATAATACCGGCAACCACATTGAACGGTGTAAAATAATTTTTTTGTGCAATGGTATTGTCTTGTGACATTATTCCTCCTTATCCGCGCTGTCTGCATCTGTTGCAGGCGCATCATCCGGTGCATCATCATCATCAGCTTCAGCCGCCTGGGCCGCTTTTGCCTCTTCTTCAGCCTTTTTAGCGGCTTCTTCCAGTGCCTTTTTCACTTCACTGGCAACAGCGTTCTCTTTTTCCTTGGTCATTTTATCTCTAAGCTGCGCCAGTTTTGTGTTCATCTCATCGGTTTTTTCATTTGTAGCCGAGAGAACAGCATCCTGTTTTTCCTGGAGCGCTATTTTTTCCTTGCGTTTTGAGATGGCATAGACACCGGTCAGCAGCACCGGCCAAAGGCCCACAACAATGGGGACAGAAGCAAGTGCACCTGCTGTTAACTGCGGTGCAGGTGTAACCCCTAAATCTTCTCTCATTCCGATCTGCTCAAACGGCACTGAAGACAGGTACAACCAGCTGGTTCCGCCCATCTCATGTTCACCGTATACATGATCTACATATTGGCCCGGTCTTTTGTATATTCTTTTCCAGGCGATCTTGATCAAATCTTCACGCCTTCCGAATGTCAATGCCTCTTTGGGGCAGATATCCACACACCCGGGAAGCTTGCCCTCTTTAATTCTTGGCAGGCACATGGTGCATTTGGTAACAAGCGGGGAGAATGCATCATCATATTCATATGCCGGGATGTTGAACGGGCATGCAACCATGCAGTACCGGCACCCCACGCACAGGGAACCGTCATAGGTTACCGCCCCTGATGCATCTTTTTTAAAGGCTTTTACAAAACAGACAGAAGCACAGGCAGGTTCCTGACAGTGGTTGCACTGTTTTTTCACAAAGATATCGTGAGCGCCTTCAAATTTATTAACAACCGTATACTTGGATTCTTCAGTTCTGCGTTTTTCATCCAGAACCTTTAGATCATCAAATGGTTGATCCGGCTGATCCAGTTTATTGACCTCATTGCAGGCCTGTTCACATTTTCTGCATCCAATACACTTGGTGGTATCGTGCAGCACGCCATAACTGTCCGGGTAACCTTCAAAATGTTTATTCGAGGCAGCCACAGCTTTTGTCACGACACCGGATGTGGTGGCACCGACAGCCGCAGTGAGCGAGCCCAAAAATTTTCTACGAGAAATAGCCATAATTATACCCTTTAATTTTTTCCTTTGAATACTCTATTTCTTTTCTTCGTGGCATTTGACACAGTCGGTAGCCAACACGGTTTCTACTGCCATTTTCTGATGACAGGTAATGCACTGGCCGTGATACGCCCCTTTGAGCCCCGGTCTTCCGTCCGGTCCCGGGCCGTTCTTGCTGTGGCAGGAGGCGCATTTCGGTGGTTCGAGAGTCTTGGGGCTGTTGTGATGGCATCCCATGCAAAGCCCTGCCTGATCACCGTGAAATGATTTGGCCATTTCATTAACTTCAACCTTGTCTATGATTGTCTGAACCACTTTCTTATGTGGAAAAACGCTTGGCTTATAATCTTTTGACAAAATACCGATGGTGACCTCTTCCGGGATTTTGTCCGATGCAACCGCCCTGTAGCGTGTATCAAGAGACGCCAGTGCTGTTTTGGCTACAGACTCCGGTGCCATTGTTTTAAGCTCTCCTGCCGTCAGGCTGTGACAGGTTTTGCACGAATCCGTATTCTTGGATACCGGTGGCATGATGGCATGACAACCGGCGCAGTCTTTTGATGTGGTGGTCTCTTTATGACACCCCACGCAGCTTCGGTTACTGCCTGTTTTATGCATGGCCTGCTCCAGGCTGACAAATCCGCCCTTGATATCGCCGCCGTCAATGCTGTGACAGTCGCTGCACTTTTTAAGGGTTTCATGATGGCAGGTTTTACAGCTTGCAGTATTTAATTCATGGAATTGATGATCAAAGGCAACGCCGTTCATAAAGCTTGCCTGCTCTTTCCCACCTTTCTTCCATTGGGTAATGGCAACCACATCCGGCTGATTGCGTTTCAGGCGGGGAGTATCTGCAATGTTTTTAATCTGGGACTGTTCTGTGGCATCATGACATCCGGCACAAAGTACGGGACCGGCTGACAAATTTTTTGTTTTTAAAGACTGGTGACATTTTACACAGGCGTCATGGGAGGCGTTTCGAATGGACCGGATATCATTTTCTTTCTTATCCTTATGGCAGTATATGCACGCCTCTTCCTGGCCCCTGGTGAAAAATGTCTCTTTGCTTTTTTCATTGTACTGATGGTGGCACTGGCTGCAATTGTCTTTTTCACCGGCCGTCAATCCCTTAATTTGAGCGGCGCTTTCATGGATAAAATGCAGAGACTTGTCAAATTCAATCTGCTTCCATGCTGATCCTTGTGGCTGCTTATCAATATGGCAGGTCCGGCATTCAGCCGTCAGCGGTCCATAGGCCTGCCCCGCTTCCTTTTTGTCGACATGGCAGGCAACGCATTCATCATGGTAGAATTCCTTTGTTGCCGCTGCCTGTGTCCGTTTAAATTTAAAGAGTACCACACCTTTTTCTTCTGTGTGGCATACCGTACACTTGTCGCCAACTGCCTGTGTGTGAAAATCATGTAAAAACCCCACAGGTGGCATTTCATCTTTTTCCAACGCGTTTTCAAGCTGAATGACAATGCGATCCGGTCCGCTTTTCTTACCCATTTGTTTGATACTGCTTTGACCAACAATGGGAAACAAAGCGAACAAAACAATCATCGCAAGAATTATCAGCCCAAATGATTTAACTTTTGACATGGTTCAATCCCCTGATTGCTTAAAAAACTCAATTCCAATATATACCAACAACATACCCAACTCAATTCCTACTAATTTAATAGGAAATGTATTCTTGAGACCATTTCCTACTATTTCCATAGGAATAAGTCAATAAAATTTTATCACCCCACAAAAATATAAAAAGATCTATGATTACAAGACAATAAATCAAAGCCCCCATGCAATATCCCGGCTGCATAAATGAAAATATCTTAAATTCCAACCCTTTTTATCCATATTCCCATAGTCCAAGACTCTGATTTTAATATTCACGCCATATTCGACAACACTGCCGGATTGTCATCATCCTACATACCGTCTTTCAAATCACCTGCTGCAAGAGTGTTATCCAGACAATCTTAATAGTTGATATGGAAATTCGAATATCTTTCATCATTTTTTTATTCCTGATTCAAAAATTATTTTTCAACACTCATTCAAGACTATTTATATTTTTGGAAACCATATGCCGGAAACGTTTTTTAAGCCATTCTCATCCTCTAAAAAATCCAGTGCATCATAACTGGAAGGCTTACCAGATGGTCATCCGGTGGGTGGCAGTTTTGCCCCAGGGCGCATCAACCGCGTGGAAACACAACAATTTTGACAGGTTAGCATAAACTCTTGCCATGGATGGCTTTTGACACTGAAATTTAATTATAGATCTCAAGTTGGTTCTTTTCATCTTGATTTTATTAAACTTTTCTGGGTAATATGAAGTTTTATATTTTAGGCATACACGGAATGAACGTTTTTCAGCCGAATGCTGATAATGATATAGATCCACATTTTAACAGGAGGAAGGAATGGCAAAAATTGTAAATCGTGAAGAGATGGCCCAAGGGACCATTATTCTTAACGAGATCGAAGCACCGCGCATATCGCGGAAAGCAAAACCCGGCCAGTTTGTAATTCTTCAGGCCGATGAGACCGGAGAACGAATCCCGTTGACCATGGCTGATACTGACCCTGAAAAGGGCACTATCACCATCATTTATATGGTAGTTGGCAAATCCACCGCCCGGTTCAAAGACCTTCAGGTTGGTGATGAATATTACGCCCTTATCGGCCCTTTAGGCAAACCCACCCATGTTGAAAAAGTCGGTAAAGTTATCTGTGTTGGCGGCGGGACCGGCATTGCCGTACTCCACCCCATCACCCGCGCCCTTAAGGAAGCCGGCAATGAGGTGACCACAATATTAGGTTCAAGAAGCTATGATCTTCTAATCATGGAAGAACAGATGAAAGCTGCGTCCGACACCCTTCACCTCTGCACGGATGACGGCTCAAAAGGCCATCACGGTTTTGTCACAGACGTATTAAAAGATGTCCTTGAAAACAATGATATCGATATGGTTGTAGCCATCGGCCCCATCCCCATGATGAAATTCTGCAGCCTGATCACCAAAGAGTACAATGTCCACACCCTGGTCAGCCTGAACCCGATCATGGTGGACGGTACCGGCATGTGCGGATGCTGCCGTGTCACCGTCGGCACCGATACACGGTTCGCCTGTGTGGACGGTCCGGAGTTCGACGCCCATAAAGTCGATTTTGATGAACTGGCCAAGCGCCTGGCATCTTATCTTGAAGATGAGAAACAGAGCCTTGAAGCCTATGAAAAATCCAATGCATAAACATAACACCTATCTGGTTTAAGATATATGGAGGAATAAATGGCAGACAAAAAGAAAAAAGTGCCACGGGCGAAGATGCCTGAACAGGATCCTGATGTACGAAGAAGAAATTTTCAAGAAGTTCCGACAGGCCTGACACCCGAGATGGCAATGACCGAAGCAAAACGGTGCCTGCAATGCAAAAATCCCAAGTGCGTTGACGGTTGCCCCGTATCAATAGATATCCCTGCATTTGTCGGCAAAATTGCTGAAAATGACTTTGCCGGCGCCATCGGCAAATTATGGGAAAGAAACGCCCTTCCGGCTGTATGTGGACGTGTCTGTCCCCAGGAAGAGCAATGCGAAGGCAGATGTATTGTCGGCAAAAAAGGCGAACCTGTGGCCATTGGATACCTGGAGCGGTTTGCGGCTGATTATGAACGTAAAAACGGCACCGGATCCGTACCAACGGTCGGTGAAAAAACAGGCAAAAAAGTCGCTGTTATCGGCTCCGGTCCTTCCGGACTGACTGTTGCAGGCGACCTGCTGCTCAAAGGCCATGATGTCACAATTTTTGAAGCCTTTCATAAGGCCGGCGGCGTTCTTGTCTACGGTATCCCTGAATTCAGGCTGCCCAAGGAAATAGTTGCCAAAGAAGTGGCCGCCCTTGAAAAAATGGGTGCCAAAATCGAATGCAACTCTGTTGTAGGCGCATCCGTTACCATTGACGAGCTTTTTGAAGAAGAGGGCTTTGATGCGGCTTATATCGGCGTGGGCGCAGGCCTTCCAAGATTCATGAACCTGCCCGGAGAAAACATGATCGGTATCTACTCCGCCAATGAATACCTAACCCGAACCAACCTGATGAAAGGGTATCTGTTCCCCGAATACGACACCCCCATCGCCAGGGGCAAAAACGTGGTTGTCCTGGGAGCCGGCAACGTGGCCATGGACTCCGCCAGAACCGCCATGCGTCTGGGTGCGGATTCGGTCAAAGTGGTTTACCGTCGTTCCCGTGATGAAATGCCGGCAAGAGAGGAAGAGCTGCACCATGCTGAAGAAGAGAAGATCGAATTTGTTCTTCTGACCAACCCGACCCAGTTCTTTGGTGATGAAAACGGAAGACTCACCGGCATGGAATGCCTGAAAATGGAACTGGGAGAACCGGATGCATCCGGAAGAAGACGCCCTGTACCCATTGAAGGCTCTGAATACCAATTCGACTGCGATCTCGTGGTTGTCTCCGTCGGTTCCAATGCCAATCCGCTTTTGACAAACTCCACACCGGATATCAATCTGAACCGCTGGGGCAATATTGAAGCCGATGAAGCAACCGGCAAAACAAGCAAAAAAGGCGTCTGGGCCGGTGGTGACATCGTGACCGGCGCTGCCACCGTTATCCTTGCCATGGGTGCCGGACGTGCCGCTGCCAACTCCATGCACGACTACCTGACCCTGGGATGGTAATTAACACCCCGATTTTTTAAACACAAAAAGGTTAACCTGTTTCTCATCGTTACAGGTTAACCTTTTTTTTATTCTCCACAGTCTTTATACTAAAAACATCCCGCCTCAAACAAACCCACATAAAATCTATTCTTATCCCGGCCGGATGCTTTTATCTTAATTTATTTTAAGACCACCCATTTAGGGTTCACTCAATAATTAATTACCAATTTTGCGAGTTGAGTCGCCTGCCCAGCAAGGCGTGGAAACAAAAGAGTATCAAGATATGTCGTATTTCCATAACGCTGGTGAGCAGGATGAATCGCCTCTCAAAATCTAAAGTTTTTTTTGAGTGAGCCTTACTGCTTGATAAACACCTTATGGTCCACCAGGGAAAGTGAATGGACCGATCCTTTGATAAATTTTTGCTCTCCGAAAATCGATACCAGCCGGATACCGTTTTCATCGGGTTCAACCTTATCCACGGATTCCATCAGCAGGGTTTCTTTATCCTCTTCAAGTAAATATGCATTTGCTTCACACATGGATCTCTTCGCTCCTTGTATCTTTTATAAAAACGATAAATGTTTATCTAAAAGTTCATCAATCAACTGGGGCATGGGCAAACCGCTCACCCCGACGATTTCAAGATTATCCTGGCTCAGCGGCAACAGAATTTTAACAGCATCTGCGCTGCTGACCGCCTCTGCCATAACCGGGGTGACTTCTCCCATCATGGCATTGGGCATGATGATGCCCACAGGCCCTATTATCACATCCGCCCTTTTGCATGTCTGGACAATGGCATTGCTGCCGGATGCCCCTTTATTGGCCCTTGCCTTTAACATCTGGGCGGTGGCAATGGCATTGGTACCAAGGGCCAGCACCTCGATCTTTTCTTCAAACCGCTCCTTGAGGCGTTTAATAATGGTCGCCCCGATACCGCCTCCCTGGCCGTCAATCACGCAGACTTTTTTTCGGTTCACATGTTCCATATTTTTATTTCCGGTTTCCTGATTTTTAAACGCCGTCCTTCACTCTATTATAACCTGGAATATCATATTATTTAAATAAACTTTGCTACCTGTTCCCACACCTTTTGGGCCACCGCTTCCATGGTACGGTTACCATCAATCACGGCCACGGTTTCACTTTGCTTTAATGTGTCAAAGGCCGTTAGGTAATTAGCGCGTACGTTCTTCATAATATCTATTTTCTCATACATTTCAAGCGGCCCGCCCCGTTGTTTTATCCTCTCAAAGCAATTGTCCGGTTCCACATCAATAAAAAGCGTCACATCGGGCCTGAGCATCTGTGCATTCAGAGCATTGGCATGAATCACCCAGTCCATATCGATAAACTGGGCATGGTAGGCATAGGAGGAAAAATAGTACCTATCGCACAGGACAATCCCGCCCTGTGCCACCTTTTTGCAGACCCCGTTGGTCTCATTGACCAGATGGTCGGTTCTGTCGGCGGCAAAAAGACTGGCAATGGTCCGCTGATCGGTTTTCACATGCCCTGTCAGCATTTTGCGGATCAGCCGCCCAATGGGCCCGTCTGTGGGCTCGAACGTTGAATAGGCATCAATCCCCTCATCTTTCAGGCGTTTGGCCAGCATCTTTATCTGGGTACTTTTACCGGACCCGTCAATACCTTCAAAAACAATAAACCTGCCTTTTTTTTCGTTGCCCACGGATTTTATCTTTTCCTGTCAATAATGGTCCTGTCGTTTCCGGCACAGCACTTTCCGGCTCATCTGTCATCAAGACCTGTTGTATACCAAGAAGCCATTTCAAAAACAAGATATTGCTTCACGGCCCCTTAAGTTCAGATACTTGAGTTATCTTTTTTGCCATGATATTTTAAATCATTCCGGTTTTACACGACGTTCCTACATGTTTTAAAGGGAGATTACAGATGAAACACTTTTCCTGGATATGCCTGCTTTTGCTATTAATGACAGGGTGTGGCGGCTCCTACGGCAAAATCGTCAAACAGGCGGACGATATCCATAAGACCAGTATTGATACCTTAATAAAAAACCGGGAAGAGTACCATGTGTACTCCGGGACCAGAGATGGCCCAAGCGCCACCGCCTTGATGTTTGATCCAAAAGAAAACAGCACCCGGCTGACAGGTAAAACCTGGCAAAAAATTGAAAGTCGTGATGTTCTTTTAAAAGCGCTTGATCAGATAAACACTCTATATCCCCAGGCAGAGGTAGCCTCCATTCTGGGATCGGACAGAACGCTTTTTGGATATTTATATTACCCTCTTCACCTTTATATACCGGTGAAACAAATCGATGAGAATACGTTGTATATGATGGGCTTTCCCACCCCCATTTCAACGCCGTAAGGGTTCTCTCAATAATTAATTACCAATTTTGGGAGTTGAGTCGCCTGCCCAGCAAGGCGTGGAAACTAAAACATATCAAGATATGTTGTGTTTTCACAACGCTGGTGAGCAGGATGAATCGGCTCTCAAAATATAAAGTTATTTTTGAGTGGGCCCTAAGCCTTATGGTTTTCCAACCTTTTTTTCTTAAAGCCTGCGTGGTATCTCAACCAAAAGAAATCCCTCTTCTGAGCTTCCAGTCATAAAAAAGTTCTCCTGTGGCTGTTCTTTAAAAATAATGTCTTCTTAATCGACTGGCCAGGCAAAGCAGATAGGGGCAAAGGGAATTACAAAGGCCATTGGTTATAAAAAGATACTTGATATCCTTTAAAATCCAGTTTATTAACAGATGATACTAATAACAATTTAAGGTGAATTATGACGTACGATGTAATTATTGTGGGCGGTGGGCCCGCAGGGCTTTTTGCGGCCTATCAACTGGTTGAGAACTCAAACTTAAAAGTACTGATGATCGAAAAGGGGAAGGCGCCCCTGAAACGAAAATGCCCGAATCACAAGGTGCAAAAATGCATCCAGTGTGATCCGTGCAATATATTGGCAGGTGTGGGCGGGGCCGGGCTCTATTCCGACGGCAAACTCAATTTCATTCCCCGGCTGGGGAAAACGGACCTTACCCAGTTCATGCCGCTTAATGCCGCCCAGAATCTGATTGATGACAGTGAAGAGATATTTACCCGCTTTAAAATGGACGGGCCGGTATTTCCCACCAATCTCGACGAAGCCAGGCAGATCAGAAAAGAGGCCAAACGGTTTGGCATTGATCTTCTGCTGATCAAACAAAAGCACCTGGGTTCGGATAACCTGCCCCGGTATATCGCCGGAATGGCAGACTATATCAAGGATAAAGGGCTTGAAATAAAAACAGGCGAAGAGGTTCTTGATATTATCGAAGACAAGGGCCAGATCCAGGGCGTTGTTACGGACAAAGCCAAATACGCGGCCAAAAATGTCATCCTGGCACCGGGCCGGATCGGGGCAAACTGGGTCTCCGGTGTTGCCCAGAAACACGGGATTGAGCTAAGCCAGCGGGGCATTGAAGTCGGTGTCCGGGTGGAAGTCCACAATGATATCATGGATGATCTGTGCAATATCATTTATGACCCGACATTTTTTATCCAGACCCCGACCTATGATGACCAGACCCGGACGTTCTGCACCAACCAGGGCGGGTTTATCTCCCTTGAAAACTATAAGGATTTTGTCTGTGTAAACGGCCATGCCTATTCAGACAAAAAATCGAACAACACCAACTTTGCATTTCTGTCAAAAGTGGTGCTGACCGAGCCTGTGACCGACAACCAGGCCTATGGGGAATCTATTGGAAAACTGTCCACCATTATCGGCGGCGGCAAACCCATCCTGCAGCGGTTCGGTGATTTAAAACGAGGTCGCCGCTCCACCTGGAACAGGATCCACAAGGGCTATATTGAGCCCACCATGACCAATGTGGTGTGCGGGGATATTGCCATGGCACTGCCGGAAAGGATCCTGACCAACCTGATTGAAGGGCTGGAATCTTTGAACTGCGTGGTTCCGGGCGTGTCCAATGACGAGACGTTGCTCTACGCGCCGGAAATTAAATTTTTTGCCACCCAGATTCAGACCAACAATCATCTGGAAACGGCTATCAAAGGCATGTATGTGGCAGGAGACGGGCCTGGCGTGGCCGGTAATATTGTTTCCGCGGCAGCCACGGGTATCATCCCGGCCAAAAGAATTATTGAGAAGCAATAAAGTTTACACCCATACTTGTAAGGCAAGCAGGAGAAGGCAGGAAGCTAAGTGTTGACATCAAGCCATCAGATCACCGATAAACGGTGACCTGATGGCTTTTTAAATTCAGGATGACACTTTATGGAAAATAGGTGGCGCAGGCGTCATCAGACTCCCATGCCATCACTTTTGATACTTTAACAGGATCATCCAGATCCTTGTCCAGCAGATTTTGAACACTTCTGGCAATATAAACGGCAATGCGCTCGGATGTCGGCTGTTTGCCTTCAAACATCTCCAGCTCATTTAAAAATTTATGATCCAGTTCCTGTTCAACCACCTGGCGGACCGCCTTTTTAATATCTCCAAAATCAGCCAGCACCCCGGCTGAATTTAAACTTTCCCCTGTTACGCAGACTTCAATATGCCAGTTGTGGCCATGCAGGTTTTCACATTTCTGGCCGACCATGGTCAATTGATGGGCCCCTGCAAATCGAGATTTCACCTTGAGTTCAAACATAACTATTTCCTTTAGGCGACATAACCCGGAGTTTTCATTTAGGTTCGTCCTTTACTGAACTGTCCGGGCTAAAGGTTTTTAAAAAGATTTTTCAACTTGTTTGATATTTTATTTGAATCAAGCCTGTCAAATTCTTTAAGCAGGTCCATCTGTTTTTGACTCAGCTTGGTGGGTGTTTTAATAATGACCTTAATAATCTGGTCACCGCGTCTGCCGGTTCTCAACGAAGCGATCCCCTGCCCCCGCAGGCGGAACACATCTCCGTACTGGGTGGCTTTCGGGACCTTAAACATCTCTTCTCCCACCAGGGTGGGAATCTTAATTTCATCCCCTAATGCCGCCTGAATAAATGAAATATCAATGGCACAGATAACATCAACATTGTCCCGCTGGAAAAACTTGTGGGGTTTGACATTGATAACCACATACAGATCACCGGCCACACCGTCTGAGGTGGGCGGGCCTTCCCCTTCTCCTGTTAAACGCAGCTTGGAGCCTGCATCCACACCCGCGGGAATCTTAACCTGGACCTTGCGGGTTACCTCCACCCTGCCGTTGCCCCGGCACTTCCTGCACGGATTGGAGATAATGGTACCCTGTCCCTTGCAATACGGACATGTGGTTTTCACTTTAAAGAAACCCTGGCTCTGGATAAACTGGCCGCTGCCGTGGCAGTGGGAACATGTTTCAGAGGATGTACCTGCCTGGCAGCCGGAACCGTCGCACTCGGTACAGGTATCCAGTTTGGGAATGGAGATGGTTTTCTGGGTCCCGAAAGCCGCTTCCATAAAATCAATGGTCAGGTTGTACCGAAGATCAGATCCCCTTCTGGCACGCTGGCCGCGTCCACCGCCGCCAAACCCGAAAAAATCCTCAAAAATATCTCCAAAGCTGGAAAAGATATCTTCAAAACCACTGGGCCCCTGGTGTCCGGCACCCTCAAGACCCCGATGACCGAACTGGTCGTATATCTGTCTTTTACTGTCATCATTCAGGACCTCATAGGCCTCAGAGGCTTCCTTGAATTTGTCTTCAGCTTCCTTGTTGTCCGGATTTTTATCCGGATGATATTTAATTGCCAGTTTGCGGTAGGCCTTTTTCAACTCCGGTTTTTGTGCATCCTTGCCCACGCCCAGGATTTCATAATAGTCACGTTTCTCTGTCATTTGGTTTCCATTCGTTCCCGTATTTCCGGGCTCGTTTTAAATTGTAATCTTCCCCTTATTATGGTACTTCACAACCTGCCTTGGAAAATAACTTAAAATAACTCAAATTTTCAGGTTGTCAACGATGAATACGGAACTTGACTTTGTAAAAGAGATGTTTGACCGCATTGCCCCGAAGTATGATTTCTTAAACCGTCTGCTCAGTTTCCGCCAGGATACGGTCTGGCGAACCCGGATGGTTCAGGCCGCAGCATTAAAAAAAGGCAGCAGAATTCTCGATGTTGCCTGCGGCACCTGCGATGTGGCGCTTGAGGCAAGTGCCCAGCTTAAAGCTGGGGCCAAAATAGTCGGCCTTGATTTTTCTTTCGGCATGCTGGATCTTGGAAAAAAAAAATTACTTACCAAAAAAAATGAGACCATTGAGCTTTTAAATGCGGACGCCCTGTCACTGCCGTTTGAACGAAACCTGTTTGACGCGGTGTTTATTGCCTTTGGTATCCGCAACATCATGGACCGGCAGCGTGCCATTGACTCTTTTCACTGGGTTTTAAAAAAAAGCGGGCGCCTGGTGGTCCTGGAACTGACCACACCGGACAAAGGCTTTTTCAGGTCACTCTACCTGTTCTATTTTAAAAAAATCCTGCCACTGATCGGATCGTTTTTTTCAAAACACAGCAATGCTTACTCATACCTGCCCCAGTCTGTTTTAAACTTCCCCACATCGGTTGAATTTGCAAAACTCATGACCCGGGCCGGGTTTAAAGATATCCGGTTTAAGAGAATGACCTTTGGAATTGTGACCCTGTTTGTCGGGAAAAAATAAGACCCCGTATATGCCAGGGCATATACGGGGTCAAAAAAGCAATCGTTTTCAGGTCTAAAAGTTTCTCTTCAGCAATGTCTGCGTCAGACAATTGATATCATCTTTTTCAGGATATCCGATATTATAATGAAGTCCACGGCTTTCCTTCCTGGACAGTGCCGATTGAATAATAAGCTCGGCAACGGTTGCCAGGTTTCTCAATTCGATCAGATCGGCGGTCACTTTGAAATCCCAGTAATACTCATTGATCTCTTCTTTTATGTTCTGAATACGGCGAAGCGCTCTTTCAAGCCGTTTATCCGACCGTACAATACCGACATAATTCCACATCAACCGGCGTATCTCATCCCAGTTATGGGATACCACAATGGCTTCATCGCTGTCCATGGCATCGGTTTCATCCCAGGGTTCCAGGGTGACGGTAATTTTATTACCGATGGATTTGTATTCTTCCACCGACGCCTTATAGGCCCTGTGAGAGTAGACCAGTGCCTCCAAAAGAGAGTTGGATGCCAGCCGGTTCGCACCGTGAAGTCCGGTACATGAGGCTTCCCCGACAGCATAAAGCCGCTGCACATCTGTTTTTCCGTTCAGATCCGTGGCCACACCACCGCACATGTAGTGGGCTGCCGGCACAACCGGAATCGGTTCTTTTGTCAGGTCGATGCCATATTCGAGGCATCTTGCGTAAATATTGGGGAATCTTTTCTTTAAAAATGCCGCATCCTTGTGGGAGATGTCCAGAAATACCGAATCCGCGCCTGTTTTTTTCAGTTCATTGTCAATGGCCCTTGCCACAACATCCCGGCAGGCAAGCTCCATGTCATCTGTATAGTCCCCCATGAATCTGCGGCCGTTTTCATCGATAAGGATGGCCCCTTCGCCCCGGACCGCTTCTGATATTAAAAAATTTTTGGCTTCGGGATGATACAGACAGGTGGGATGGAACTGGACAAATTCCATGTTGGCAATGGATGCGCCGGCCCGGTATGCCATGGCAATCCCGTCACCTGTGGCGATATCGGGATTTGAGGTATACAGATAAACTTTGCAGGCACCGCCTGTGGCCAGCAGGGTAATTCCGGAGTAGAAAGTTTCCACCTGACCCGATGAATTGTTCAGTACATAGGCACCACAGCAGATATTTTCCTTCTGGGTGACCACGATACCGCTTCTGATACTGCTTTGAAAGGTAATCAGGTTGATGGCAATATGATCTTCAAAAATCTGGATATTCTTGTTCTTCCGTACATTATCCACAAGCGTATCTTCAATTTCTTTCCCGGTCAAATCATGGGCGTAGACAATTCGTTTTGCCGAGTGGCCGCCCTCCTGACCAAGCGCGAAATCATATTCTCCGTCACCGGTTCTGTTAAATTCAGCCCCCTGCTGCACCAGCTCTTTAATGCGGTCCGGACCGTTTTCAACCACCATTTTAACCACGTCCCTGTTACACAGACCATCCCCTGCATCCAGTGTGTCTTTTAGATGGAGATCAAAGGAATCATCCTCGCTGAACACCCCTGCCACGCCCCCTTGTGCCAGGGCGGTATTGGTTTTTTCAATCTGCTTTTTGGTGATAATGGTCACCGTTCCGAACTCGGCCACCTTTAACGCATAGCTTAAACCGGCAATACCGCTTCCAATTATTAAAAAATCCGTCCGTTTAATCATAGCAGACTGCTTCTCTTCTTTTTGCGTGTACTCAGCCCAAAAAACAATCCAACAATAAAAACCCCCGAACCAATTAAAAGCCAGAACTTAATCTCCTTTTTGGAGTCAAATTCAATGCTTTCCATTTTGGTCTTCTGTGCTTCATAGAGTGCTGCCAGCTCTTTATATTTTTTATCCAGCTTTAAAAAATCAGAGGACTCTTTTTTCAGCTTTTTATATTTTTCCTCAATCTGGACCAGGGTGGCGTTCTTGACGGTCAAATCCTTGTTCTCCTCCTCAAGGCTTTTCAACTGCGCTTGAAGATCTGTATTAAGGTTCTGCAGCTTTTCCACCATCAGTGCATCCGGTACTTTTTCGGTCAGAAACCGGGAGAGAACCCAGCCGTCTTTTCCACCGGCTGTCTTCACCTGGGACCAGTCCTTATCATACTGGATGATCGCCAGTTTGGTACCCGATTTAAGCATGGCCACAATTTTATGGCTGACACCGGGGCCGGTACGCATGGTGATATTGGTAATTCCGGTGACATAAATATCTTGTGCATATAAAAATTTGGCCGGCATCAGCAAGACCGACAGTATTATAAAAAGCAGGGCTGTTTTTTTCATTCTAAGTATAATCTCCTTTTAAGCAATTGATTCTTTTGCCCGATTATTCGATTTTTATGTATACTTCCCTTATCATTGCATCCTTGGTATATCAACGAAAAATATCATCCTTTTCTCCATGATGAAGACAAATCATTATATCGGCGAACCGGCCACCAGGGCAACCTTTGTTTTGCCTTGCGCTTAGGGTTCACTCAATATTTAATCACCAATTTTGCTGATGTTGATTTATTCTTGACTTTATTGACCTGAAAAGCTTACTTTTTAGGTATCGTAATCACGCCCCAACACGTTTATTTTACATCACTTTATGCGATATCCGGGATAAGGAGACCACTATGTTAGGCCCCAAATTCGGAACGATCAAATCATTTTATAAAGATCAGATAATCTTCAAGGAGGGACAGGTCGGAAATGTCGGTTATCTTGTCAGAACCGGCGAAGTCACGATCTATAAAATGATCGGGGATGAGAAAAAAATTCTTGATACCCTGGGACCGGGGGAAGTATTCGGGGAGATGGGCATCATCACAGAGTCCCCGAGGACCGCATTTGCCCAGGCCGGTGAATTCTGTGACCTTGTGGTGATAGACAAACCAACACTGGACAAGCTTCTCAGGCAGAGTCCCAAGATGATCCAGTCCATTACCATGCTGCTGATGAAGCGGCTGGCCCACACCCTGCAGCTTTTGGAAAAACATGATGAAGACCGGGTGCTGCCGCGGCACTATGTCACGATCTGCTCCCTTTTAGACCTCATGGGGCACTATGACGACGATAAGGGAATTGAATATCACCTTTTTTGCAAACGGGCCTGCGCTGTCAGCGGATTGAATGCCGCACAGATTGAAACCATATTCCAGCGCCTGGAACAATTGAACATCCTCAAATTTGATGAAACTTACCCGGGCAGAAAACCTTCCAACGCCTTTTTTAAACTCTGCGTGGACAGCCGCCACCTGATGAAAACAGCCAAAGATATGGAGGAAAGTTTTTCGGGGTATAGCTGTTAGGGTTAGGTATCAGGTTTTAGGTGTCGCAGTTTTCATATTGGCTCTGTATCTTTATTTTCACTTTCATTTTTTCAAACAGCCGCATCAGCCCGTACCGGGTTCTGTCGAGAAAAATAAATTCCGGGGTAATACTGTGGATATGTTTTCGAAACTGATGCATATTTTTCCCAATCTGCCTGCCCTGCTCCATAAAATCAGGATTGGCGCCAAAGTCAAATGTCTGTTCCAAAAAAGGCGGCTGAACCAGTCCCCCATATCCATGAAAAGGTCCACAAGCCGGTCTTTGATGTCCGGGGCAAGGTCCGGGGTAATGAGCCGGATGCGCTGAAGAAGGTCCCGGCAGGCATCCTTGTCCCTGGCGGGGCTGGTCCGGATCAGCTCCTGGTACAGCGCGACAAAACCATCGTCAAAAGTCCTGACACACCCGAAATCCAGCAGGCATATCCTGTTATCATTGGTCACCAGGAAATTGCCGGGGTTGGGATCGGCATGGATGGTTTTCAATTCATAGAACCCCCGGACAAAAATATCATGCAGGGTCTGGGCAACCCGGTTTTTTGCATCCTGGTCAGGCTCGGTCTCAAGCCACCTGTTTAGAATGATACCGTCCATATGCGACATGGCAAGGACCTGGCCTGTGGTATACTGTTCATAAACCTGCGGCACCCGGACCTGGTCATGGTTGAGATTTTTTTTGAAAAAATTAATATTTTCCGCTTCTTTTTCATAATCGGTCTCATTTAACAGCACGGTCTCAATCTCGTTAAGGGCTGTTTTGATCACCTCATACTGGGACATGGGACGCAGGATCCCTTTAAGCATGCGGATGTCATTTGAGATGGTGGCCGCGATATCCGGGTACTGGATTTTTACGGCCAGCTGCTCATTGTCATATGTTGTTGCATGATGGACCTGGCCCAGGCTGGCTGCGGCAAAGGCTGTGGATTCAAATTTTTTAAAAACCTCTTCCGGGGCAGCCTCAAGATTGTTGGTGATAATCTTTCTGGCCAGGGCCCGGTTGATCGGGGGTACCTGGTTATAGGATTTTTCCAGCTCTTTTCTCAGCTCTTGCGGGATCACATCACTTTCAAAACTGAGCATCTGGGCAGCCTTGAGTGCGGTCCCCCGCAAAAGTGACAGCCCGTTGAATACAATCTTTGCATTTTCAACATCTTTTTCCTTTTGTAAATCAGCCTTTCTTTTGCCTGACAAAAAAGGTTTTTTCAAATAATAGCCCAGTTGATTTGTCCCCAGCCGGGTGAGTATTTTCCCCGAAGAGAGCGTTCGTTTCAACTTGCCTTTTGGAATGGCATCATCCATTGCTTTGCTCCATGAATTTCTTTTTGATACCGTGCAGGGTTTCAACGTGATCCTTGACCATGTCCATGCGGGAGAGCACATGATTTTTAAACAGAAAGATCCCCATGTCAAAAATCTTATTGCCGATACCGGCCTTAATGGCGCTGCAGGTAAGATCGATACTCTTGTCGATCAGCACGCTGGTGCTTTCAAACCGGTCGGAATCATCCTTGAGCCAGTAAATGACGATCCCGATATAATATTCCCAGAAAATCTGCATGGTCAGCTCCCTGAACACCTGGTCCGGTATCTCCCCGGCCTGTGTGGCATTATTGAAGATATCCTCGATAATGGCCATGAACTTGTCCTTGATCGGGCGGATGCGGCTGTAATGCTGGCTTAATGCGAAAAAGGTCATTTTAAAGGTTTTTTCCAAAAATTCCCGGTCAGCTACAAACAGGTCCAGCTTGGTTTCAAAAAAAGTCTGCAGCTGCTCCTGGAAGCTGTATTCATGGAAATCGGAAACAGCCTTGAGCTTGTCGATCACACGGTCAAACCTGTCCTCGTAATACCCGTAGATAATGGCTTCCTTGGTGGGGAAATAATTATAGATGGTGGCATCCCCAAGCCCGGCAGCTCTGGCAATTTCACGCATGGTGGCCGATTTCAGGTCTTTGGCGGTAATCAGATCCACAGCCGCTGCAATAATTTTTTGCCGGTTAATCTCTTTTTGTTTTTTGCTGATCTTCATAATTCAACCTCTATATCGATTTTTAAAGCCTTATTGTCTATTAATTAACCATTAATCATGATTTAATATATAGCGGTTATACATTAATGTCAAATAGAAAAAATCCCTTTCAACCCCGGATCAAGTTAGGTATAACTGCCAAGGGCAGGCAAAATATTTCATCATAAAGTCTGCGTCAATCAGCAGATGAAGGTCCCCATCTTTTTGCCGGGATTTTCAAAATTTTTTATAGGCAGATTTTTTAATCTCAAGGTTTGGATCGCTTCGATCCGTGGCAGTGAACATCAAAAAAAGGAGACATCAAAAAATGGCTGAGCAAGTATGGAAAACCCCCTATTGGCCGGAAGGCGTGGCACATACGTGTGAAAATTATAAATTCCCCGTGTTCAAATTTTTAGATGACGCTGCCCGGGACTTCCCGGACCTGCCCTTTACGGTTTTCAACGACGCGACAAAATCATTTGCCCAGGTAAAAGACACCGCAGACAGGATTGCCAATTTCCTGGCATCCAAAGGGATTCAAAAAGGGGATAAAGTGGCCATATTCCTCCCCAACCTGCCCCATTTCCCTGAAATTTTATTCGGCATCCTCAAGGCAGGGGCCGTGGCGGTCAACTGCAACCCGGTCTATACCGCCCCGGAGCTGAACCACCAGCTCAAGGACTCCCAGTCAAAGATGGTCTTTTGCATGGACCACCCCGTGTTCTACCCCAGCACTGTCAAGGCCATTGAAGGCACGGATGTCGAAAACGTAATCGTCTGCAACATCAAATCCTACCTGCCCTGGATCAAAGGATTTTTAGGCGGCCTTTTGGGCAAGATCCCCAAGGCCGACAATATTGCATCGAACCACTTCATGTTTGACGATATCGTGGCACAAGCCAGCCCCCAGCCACCCAACGTTACCATTGATCCTGAAAACGATACGGCCGTGATGCTTTACACCGGCGGCACCACAGGCCTTCCCAAGGGCGCGGAACTGGTTCACACAAATTTCACCTATGATGTTGAATCCATTGTCGAGTTTGCCAGGTTTAAACATGGTGACAGCGATGTGCCTGAAAAAATGTACGGCGGCGGATTCCACAGTTTTCTGGGTGTGCTGCCGTGGTACCACAGTTTCGGCATCACCATTGCCCTTCTGGCAGCGGCCAAACTTGCAGGCCGGCTGATCTGCATTCCGGATCCCAGAGCCGGCAACCCGCCCTTTACCGAGGTGCTCAAGGCGGTCCAGAAATACAGACCCACATTCATGCCGGCGGTTCCCACAATTTTTGTGGCCTTTACCAACCATGCCCATATCAATGACTATGATCTCTCCTCTCTGATGGGATGTTTCTCAGGCGGGGCTCCCCTGCCGCCGGAAGTGTGCAAGCAGTTTGAAGAGAAAACCGGTTCCATTATTTTTGAAGGCTACGGCCTGACCGAAACCGCACCGGCCGCCAGTGTCAACCCGACGTTCACGGAGACCCGGAAAATCGGCTCCATCGGGTTCCCTCTGCCCGGCACCCACATCAGGATCCTGGATATCAATGATGCTTCAATAGAAATGCCCCAGGGCGAGGACGGCGAAGTGGCCATCTGCGGCCCCCAGGTCATGAAAGGTTATTGGAACCGGGATGACGCCAATGACGAAGTCTTTGTCGACATAGAGGGAGACCGGTATTTTCTCACCGGTGATATCGGGAATATCGATACCGACGGATATATCACCATCACCGACCGGAAAAAGGATATGATCATCGTGGGCGGTTTCAATGTCTACCCGCGCGATGTCGAGGATATCCTCTACACCCATCCCAAGGTGGAGCTGTGCGCCGTGGTCGGGGTCCCGGATGACAAAAGCGGTGAAAAGGTCAAAGCCTTTATCAAGCTTAAAGACGGTGAAGACGCCACCGAAGATGCCATGCGCGAATTCTGCAAGGAAAACATGGCCGGGTACAAACGTCCCAAACTCATCGAGTTCAGGGATGAAATCCCGGTATCCAATGTCGGCAAGGTCCTGCGCCGCATTCTAAGGGACGAGGAAACCGACAAAGCATAGAAGTCGATTAATCTGAAAGCAAATGGCAGTGTGTTCACACATAGTGAACACACTGCCATTTTGTATCCATTCACGGGGTGAAGCAGGCAAACCCGATCAGATCCAAGATAGA
>CAZLTD010000077.1:0-26401 GCA_964562385.1 uncultured Desulfobacula sp. | reverse complement strand
GCTTGTTTGACTCATTCGCCAGTCAATTAACTGAAAATTGTTTAGAGCCATATTAATAAATTTACCCCTGTCCCCTCTTTGGTCCAAAATTTGCTACACCTTGAGTAATTATGACTTCAAATAAAAATATCATACCAATGCCCGGGAAGAACCGCCGGAAGGAACGGTCAAAAGCCTGCATTGCGATCGTGAACACACGGGCTGATGATTTGAAATCGATTGCCGCCGGCCTGGCAGGTGGCCCTTTTGAAACGGTCGGTTTTAAATCCCTGGATGCGTTCTCTGAAAGCATGCCCCCGATACCTGCTGATCTGATCATTTTCGATCAGGGCTGCCAAAAGAATTCAGATGACCCTCTTTCAGCTCCCGCCGCCGTCCCTCCCGGAGCGCTTTGGATGGCGGTTTCCCGTGACCTGGATTATGAAAAAAGTATTCATGCCGTTCAAAACGGGGAGATCTTCTATTTTGTAAAATGGCCCTGCCCTGAAAAACCATTCAGAAAACTCGTTCAATCCGCCTTGGATTTCAAATATCTGATCTCTTTAAACCTGCCGGTATTTACCTCTCCCTGGGATCCGCATGAACCAGAGGAAGAACCGGCCGGGGCACCGCTTCCGGGTGACATTGTTTTTAATCAGGTCACCCGTCCGGCAAGGGAAACAGCCGGGCAGGCGGCATGGCTGGAAGAAATGGTTTCACAATTCAGCCGCCATTATACCCGCGTCAATAACAGTGCCGGCGACGCTGCAGCGGAATTTAAAAAAATAAACACCGTTGCACGACACCTTGCTGCAGCGTCGCGGCACCAAATCCAGGACATGGTAAGGAACCTTGAACGCATCGGGCTGTCTTCTGGGCTCTGGGCATTGTCCGGGGACGGCACCTCCAAGGAAGTTATCCGGCAGTGTTTCGGTCTTGCCCTTGAAAAAATCGAAACCCGGAAACTGATGGATTCTCAGACGGATGAACTGAGCATGACGACAGCATTGCTGGAAAAAGCAAAGACCGATCTCACCGATAAGGCATTCCTGGCAGGGCAGGTGCAGATCGCAGCATCCGTGCTGCATAATATCAGCAATGCCGTCACGCCGGTCATCCAGATTATTAAAAAAATCAACCACGATGAGTTTCCCCAGGCTGTCGAGTATTACAAAAAATGTGTGGACGCGCTTTATGAGAACCGTGAAAACCTGTCCTGGTTTGTCAATGAAGACAAGCGGGGCCGGCAGATATTTTCATTTCTGCCTGAACTGGCCGAATCCTTCCACAAGATAGAGCAGACAAGAAAAAATCTGCGGATACAGACCGCAGAGGCCGTGTCCTACATCTCCCAGATTATCAGCCTGTCTCAAAGCTATCGCAGTTCTGAAAAGCATTTCAGGGAAAAAACCAGCCTGAATCATCTGGTTGAACAGGCTGCACTGATGCAGGACCACACATTTAAAACAAGGGGCATAGAAATCCGCAGAAAGCTGTCAAAAAAGAACCCTCTCATTTTGATAAACAAAAACAAATTGTGGCAGGTTCTTGTCAATTTACTGAAAAACGCATGCGAGGCCATAGACCTGAGGGAAAACAGTGCAGATAAACATACCATCACTCTTGAAACACGTTCGGACAAGGGGGCGGCCTCCTTGTCCATCACGGACACCGGCATCGGGGCAGAACCTGCCGATATTGCCGGGATGTTTGAATACGGCAGATCAGGGAAAGGCTCTTCCGGGCTGGGGCTGTTTTTCTGCAAGCAATTTGTCGAGGAGAACAGCGGAACTCTTTTATTTGAAAGCAAAGGGATCGGGACGGGGTCCTGTGTGACAATAACATTCAAATCCCAGGGAAATCAGATATCATGATGGAAATGACTGATACGGCTATCCAGGGGACCACCTTGGGCAAGAAAGCGTCGGGCACGGTCATGGTGGCGGACGACAGCCCGCTGATCCGCAGGCTGTTGAAAAAAAAACTGGACGGCTGGTTTACCGTACTGGAAGCGCAGAGCGGAGAGCAGGCCCTGGAAATGCTGGCGGTAAAAACACCGGATCTTCTGCTCCTGGACCTGAATCTTGGAGCCGTCAGCGGGATGGATATCCTGACCAAAATCAGAAAAGATGCCGGCACGCAAAGCCTTCCCGTTATCCTGCTGACAGGATCGCCGGATATTGCAGACAAAAAACAGGCGTTTCGATCCGGGGCGGATGACTATATTGAAAAAGATGCAGGCAGCATGGACGAACTTTTACCGAAAGTTCAGAGGCTTGTCCACTCCTGCAGACTTGAAAAAGCGCTCATTAAAGAAAAGCAAAAGCGCAAGGGGGCAGAAAAAAGACTGCAGGACCTGATTGATCAGGCACAGAAAAAAACGTCTGACCCGCTGCTTCAAAAAAAGCTGTCTTCAAAACAGATGGACCTGCTGTACGCCGAGGCATTGACAAACCTCGATACCTGCTTACATCAGATCGAATCCCATTCCGGTAGAATTGACAATTATATCAACTACAATCAGACCGGCATGGCGATGTTCAATCATGCCATAGAAATTTCCAGAATCATTCAGAAGATAGAAGCACAATTCAAGTGCCGTCTCTCCCCGCTGAAGTCCGGCTGCAAAAAAATCGCCTGTCTGCTTATGGAGCACGGCAGGCAGTTTGGCAATAACAAGGAAAAACCGGCCTTGCTTGATCTTAACTTTCTGATTTCAACGGCTTTGGAACATATCCATCACCGGCTGGAGGCGTATGAAATTGACCGGGATATCCGCTACACGTTTCAGATGCCCCCTGCAAAGCTTCACAGGGAAAAAGCCTTGCAGGTGATCGTCCATCTGCTGGAGAACGCCTGTGAGGCCATGATATCCTGTAAAAATGAAAGAAAAATCAGCATCCGGACTTTTTTCCACCTGGATGCCGTGTGGTGTGAAATCATCGACACCGGGTGCGGTATCCGTTCCAGGGACCTGGACCGGATCTTCTTTTCCGGTATATCCACCAAGGGACAACCCGGCCTTGGACTTTATTACAACCGGCTCTATGTGGAAAGTGTAGGCGGAACCATTCATATGAAATCCCGGGGCAGCGGACGCGGCTCAGCTGTGACCGTATCCTTCCCGGCCCCTATAACAGAACAGAACAAAGAGGTACCATGAAATTAAACCCTGATATCAAGATTCTGGTAGTAGACGATTCCGCCACCATGCAGGCAATCTTTTCAAAAATACTCAACCAGATTGGTTTTCACGCTATAGTTACAGCCAGAAACGGGGCGGACGCACTGAACAGGATCGGGGTGGAAGACCCGGATCTGGTCATCAGCGACTGGAACATGCCGGTAATGGACGGCATTGAGTTCCTTAAAGTCCTGCGCAGCATGCCGGCCTATAAAAAACTGCCTTTTATCATGGTTACGGCCCAGGCCGACATGGAACACAAGGAACTGGTCACTGCGGCGGGCGGGAGCGCTCACATAGCCAAACCCTTTGACGCCGGCGAACTGAAGAGCGCCATACAAACCGCTTTTGGGGTAAAAACACAAGATACCCCATCCGCATCAACACCTGAAAAGAGAGTGAACGGCAAAGTTACATTGACTGTTTCACATATCCAGATCACGGACCACCTTGTCCTGGGGACCTTGAGGCATCGGATTGAAAAAGGTGAGGTAATCCCTGAACATTTTCATCTTGAGACCCGGCTTTTCACCAACTGGAATCCCATACAGGAGGGACTTAAGACCGGCGAAACCGACTGTGCGTTCGTGCTGGCCCCTATTGCCATGGATCTTTTCGGCCACGGCACACCGATCCGCAGCGTGCTTTTGGCCCACAGAAACGGATCTTCCTTTATCCGGTCAGCACTGTACGACCCCCGGTTCGACTCCATGCAAAGCTTCTACCGTTTTAAGGTTGTCAACATCCCCCACCAGCTGTCGGTCCACCACATGCTGGCACACAAGTATTTGAAAACCCTGGGGCTCAAGCCCGGCGTTCCCGGGAAAAAAGCGCATGATGTCCGGTTTGAGGTCGTGCCCCCGGTCCTGATGCCGGATAACATAAAGGCCAATGAAAACTGCGCCGGCTTTATCGTGGCCGAACCCTTGGCAGCCAAAGCCGTCCACGAGGGCAGCGGCCGTGTCCAATTTTACTCGGGAGAGCAATGGGAGGACCACCCCTGCTGCATTGTCGTGTTCCAGGAAGATTTTATCCAGCACTACCCGGAGGTGGTACAGGAATTCGTTACACTGCTTGTCGACACAGGGCAATTACTTGGTTCTGATAACGAATTTGCCGCCCGGGCAGCACTCAAATTCCTGGATCCGGATGGGGGGCTTGGACTCATTTCCGAACTCATGATGCAGGTGTTTTTACAGCCCAGTGCCATCCGCTGGGACCGGCTGTTTCCGGAAGCGGACGGTCTGGATGAAATCCAGCGGTATCTGCATGATGTCATGGGGATCGGCAAGCTCTGCAATATAGAAAATTTTATCGAAACAGCTTATGCAGACCAGGCATATTTTAAAGCAGGGAGTATAACACAATAATGGAACCGGACAGAATCCTCGTAATCGATGATGAACCCGATATGCAGGGTGTATTTGAAACCATTTTCTCACTGAACAGCGCAAAGGAATTGTTCAAGCGTTACGGCGGCCTTTTCGGCGATCCGGACGCATCAGACGACATCAGCAGAGAACCGCAGAAGAAATACCTGCTGTACTATGCGGACAGCGGCCAAAAAGGTATCGATATGGCAGAAGACTGTCTTAGTGAGGGTGAATCCTTTTCCCTGGCCTTTATCGATATTCAGATGCATGAAGTGTCCGGTACGGAAACCGCTGTTAAACTTCATGAACTGGACCCTGACATTGAAATCGTTTTGATCACCGGCGGATCATATTCCCCGGATCAAGTGACGCAGATGACATACGGCAGATACTTCTATTTTTTGAACAAACCGTTTACAGCCAACGAGATTCTCATGTTTGCACGAACGCTGTGCCACCAGCGCAGGGACCGGATTGAAAAGGCACAGTTGACCCGCGACCTGTCCCACAGTGAAGCCCGCTTCAGATTAATCGCAGAATCAGCGCGAGATGCCGTCATCAAGGTGGATGACCATGGGGACATCGTCTATCGGAACCGCGCAGCGGAATTGCTGACAGGGTACCCGGCCGATGAGGTGCATCAAAAAAACATTGCCGGCATTATTATTCCTGAAGACAAGCGGTCGCTCCACAGGGAAGCGCTTGCAAAGTTTCAAGAAACCGGCCGGGGAAAATGTATCGGACAAATCATCGAGGGCAGTGTTCTGACAAAAGATAAAACCAATGTACCGGTGGAAGTTTCCCTTGCATCGGTTCGGTTTGACAATCAATGGTATGCTGTCGGCATTGTCAGGGATATCAGCAAAAGAAAACAGTTTGAGCTTGATCTGAAAGAGGGGCAGGATGAGGCCGTCATCCTGGCGCTGGAGGCGGGAAGATCCCAATGCAGCGCCATGGCCCTTCATACCATCGGCAATGCCGTCACACCCATCCTTATTTACCTTGATAAATTACAAAAGCTGGACTTTAAAAAAATCAGTCAATATTTAGAGCGGTGCCGCAGGGAACTGACCGGCCTGCAGGACGCTGAAAAAAGTGCTGTGGACAAAAGCTCCATGACCCGGCAGGTGGAGACCTTCATGGGCGAGCTGCTTAAGGAACTTGATACCCGGATCAGTCTGTCTGATGATATAACGAAAAGACTCAAAGGCCAGGCCGACAATATTGTCCAGACGTTAACGTTTCAGCAGATATATTCTCCCAAATGGAATGATTCCAAAGAACCGGTCAAACTGAATACACTTCTGACCGACCTTCTGAAGATGCGGAGGTCTTCTTTTTCAAAACGGGAAATCACCATTGAACGGGATTTTACCGCGGATCTGCCGGACATACTCGTTGAAAAGAACCGTTTCATGCAGGTAATCGCCAATCTGATCCAGAACAGCATCAGTGCAATCGATCAAAACAGAAATTTGCAAACCCCGGTCATCCGGCTTCGCACGACCAGCACCGACAATTTTGTCACTCTGGAAATAACCGACAACGGATGCGGCATCACCCCTGAAAGGATGAAAACGATTTTCTCCATACAAACACCCGGCAAAAAATCATCCGGTTTCGGCCTGCACTACTGCCGCCATTTTCTCGAAAGCAACAACGGAATATTGCACATTGAAAGCCATGGGGAGGGGCTCGGTGCCCGTGTAATACTGACCCTCCCGGCATTGGCGGTAAAATGAAAACTGTTTTTTAAACACCGCGCGATAATGGGGGACCAATGACTTATCTGATCGGGAACTACGTCTGCAGGAATGCTGATAAAGCCCTTAAAGAGCATCAGCGCCTGTCACGGTTGTTCAGGGAAAACCGCTTCGCGTTCGAACTGGAGAAAAGACAAAAGCTCGAAGCGGCGGTCCAATCGGCAGGGAACCAGGAGCTAAGGGCCATATTAACGGATATGCAGAAAAAGTGGGACCATGTCCTGCAGCATGCAGCGTCAGCCCACAACAGGCTCGTTCTGGCGCAAATGCTGTTCTGGAATCATGTCAACAATGATTTTCGGCCCGCCCTGAACCGTTTAACCGTTTTGTAACATCTTTGGAGGCACAATCATGAAAAACAACCAAAACCACGATGCTGAAGGAAAGGCATCCAAAGAAATGACCCTGAATATTGCTGTTGAGATCGAAACGCTTTTGGGGGCAACCAGAGAAAAAATATTCAGCCTGGAATACCGGCTCGGGAAGCAGGACCGGCACCTGGCCGAACTGGCCGACTGCCTGGAAAGAGGGATAGCGCTGGTATCTCTGGTGACCAGCTCAAAACAAACCGGACTTCCATAAACAATAAAACCTCTTCTTATTGAAAAAGGAGCCTCTATGGAAACGAAGATGGAAAAATTCGGGGAGTGGGAGACTGAGAACGCCCTTAACTTTGGAGTGGCCTCGGAAATCTGCGTACTTTTATCATCCATGAAACAAAAAATGCTGTCACAGATGGCGGCATCTGATGAACTTAAAACCTTTCAAGCAGAATTTGATGATATTATCCGCAGGGTTGACAACTGTTTTGATCTTGCCGGCCTTCTGGGAAGTTATGCAATGATCGATGAAATTTTCAAGGAACGGTAACCTATATTTTCCGATGCCGCTCAAAGGGGGGAGATGTCATGGCCATGGATTTTTGGGATAGAAGAAAGGAACAGGAGACCGGCATCGAAGTTCACCAGGTTTCGGATATTGTCCGTCTCCAAGAAACGCTTGAGGCCCTTGACAGATTAAGGGGCCGCTTCTGCCTGGGTGAAAAGAAAGATGTTGAAAAAATGTACAAACTGCTGTGTGTCCTTGTCAACACAGCAAAACGGTTGAATTCCCCGGATTTCCGGCAGGTGGCACAGGCGTGCCGGGATTATTTGCTTCGATTGGCCAAACAGGATTTAAAGGACGTAAAACCGATCGATGAAGCACTGTTGCTGCTTAAATCAATTGTTCTTCACATTAAAATTCACCGCCCGTTTGAATTCGACTATGCCGAAACTATGGATATGCTCCTGACCAATGTCGAACACGCACCGGCACAGCGGCCATGATCAACTTTTAGTAAAAGGATTTTGTTACCGTGATAAAATGCGAACAGATTCAGACATGCAAATTTTACACAAATTTTCATGAGAACCCAGAGGTCGTGAAACAGGGCTGGATCATCTCTTTTTGCAGCTACAAAAGAAGATCGGAGAAGTGTGAACGTAAAAAACAGCTTAAAGAGACCGGTACAGAACCGCCGGACAATGTGGCACCTACCGGGACGATCATGCTGATGTAACAGCTTCCCTTGTTTATCTGAACTTTTTAACCTGCGCTATGACAGGCTCATTATCCCAGTTGTCCAGCTCTTCCGGGGTTGGCTCCCTTAACCTGCCGCGAGCGATTGTCTGTCTTGTTTTTTCCTTGATGTTTACTTTAAATGCCTCGGTTGACAAAGGAGGCGGCCCTAACGCTACATCTTCCGGATCACTGGTAACCCTTGGTGTACCTATCCAGGGAGTGATATGAACTGATTGCCCGTCGGAGTTGCCGGTTTCCTGACCGGCAAAAGCGCATGGATCAAGACCTTGCGCAAAGGATCTCCATCTGGCGATAAACGCTTTCAGTCCCGTCCGTCCCAATTCATTTTCAAATATCTTGACAAGCCTTTCTGCTGTTTTGGTAATGCAGCGGACAGCCGGGGTCCCCGGATACATCATCAAACAAGGCACTTGATTAAAAGCCGCAAGTTTGACCCTGTTGTCATAGGGGACGATCCCAAGCAGTACGGGATTTATACTAAAACGGCGCGCTGCCGCTTCCTGCAGTTTTCTAAATGCTTTTTTGGCAATATCCAGCGTTGGCGCCTTATTCAACAGCAGTGCTGCCTGCCCTTTAAATCCATGACGTGCCAATGCGGCAATGACATTAAAAGCATCTGACAAGGCCGCTGGTTCTGCCGCTGTAACCAGAACGACCCCATCAGATGCCATACACAGAGACAGTACCTGAAAGGAGATCCCGGCAGATGCATCAATCAAAAGATAATCATACGGATCAAGGTCGAAAAGTCCGGTTACCACGCGTTTCAAATGAGATCTTGAAATTTCACCGGAACCCCCCGGGTCCTGTGTACCCGGGATGAGGTCAACACCTTGATAATTTCGGATCAGAATATCATTGATACATGATCTTCTATTTATGAATTCAGATACATTTTTTCCCGTATCAATTCCGGTCAGCGCCTGTATATTTGACATACCGAAATCCGCATCTAAAAGACATGGTCTGTGACCCGCATCTGATAAAGCAAGCGCAAGGTTAATACTTAATGTAGTTTTACCGGTACCACCTTTTCCGCTGGCTATCGTAACTACTTTCAAAGCCGATTACCCGTTGACCGAGTGCAGGGCAGAATACTCTCCATCACTCCTCCTGATAAACAGCATCACCTGGAAACAGCTTTTTAATATCATCGGCCGTAATGTCATACATCCCGGCACCGGCCACATAGTCCTTTCCTCCATGTTTAACCAGTTTTACGTAGGATATTTTAGGAGAGGTCTTTTCCTGGCCCGGTTTGGGCCATACGTATGGCACCCAGCCGGCACCATGCTCCTCGCAGATTTCGCTGAAATTCAAAAACAGAAGGGTGCCGTCTTTATCGGCAAAACCGGACATGTCCTTACCGTCAAGAGAGGGTTTTATGGGGTGCATCAGAACAACAGCGTCAAGGTCCTGTATCCAGATATATCCCTGCCCCCCGCAAACCTGAATTCACCTTCCGGATCTTTGATTTTTGAAAATGCCGACTCCCCTTCTGCTTCTATTAACCTGCAGGCTTCAATCACTTTTGCCTTGGCAAGTTGCGGCGTCAGTGCCTCACAAAATCCATAGGTCACCATGAAAAGTGAAAGTATAATCCCGGCCAAAATAGCAACTGTCTTTTTTGTCATCATCGTCCTCCTGTTAAAAAGGTTTTTGGATATTCAAACGCTCTCATTAAAGCTTGAACCGTTTTACAAGCTTCTGCAAATCACCGGCAAGCCGTTCAAGCTCCTCGCTGTTCTTGCGGACAAGCTGACTGCTGCTTAGCACATCGCTGCTTCGAACACTTACATCATTGATGTCCTTTGCAATTTCAGATGCCGCCGTGGTGCTCTGGGCTACGTTTTCACTGACCTCCTGCAATCCGCCGGATGCCTGGCCCATATTCTGAGAAATCTCTTTGGTGGTGACGGACTGCTCTTCAACTGCCGCGGCAATACCATCGACTATCTCGTTGAGGTCTTCAATAATTTGAGTGACACCCTTGATTTCTCCAACGGTTTTAGACGTGGATCCCTGTATTTTTTCAATCCGGTTTTTGATATCATTGGTGGCCTCTGCCGTCTGGATGGCCAACTGCTTGATTTCAGATGCCACAACGGCAAACCCCTTGCCGGCTTCCCCGGCACGGGCAGCTTCTATTGTTGCGTTCAGGGCAAGAAGATTTGTCTGTTCCGAAATCTCAGATATCACTTCATTCACCCGGCTGATTTCCATTGCAGCCACACCCAGTTTATCTACACGCTCTGTAGCGCTAAACGCTCTTTTTACTGCTTTTTTTGCAATCGTATTGCCCTTTTCCGAATTTTGAGCAATTTCGAGAATGGAAGAATTAATCTCGTCCGTAGCAATGGAAACGGTATTGATGTTCGCGGCCGCCTGTTCAGAAGCTGCTGCGACAGAATTCATGTTCGTGCTCATCTGTTCAGATGCTGCAGCTACAGATTCAGATGTTTGCGTCATTATTTGAGACCCCTCCGACATTGATCCGGCAAGTCCGGATAGATCGGTTGAAGAAGTGGTCAGGCGATGTGTAGATTCTAAAATCTGGCTGATAATATCTTTTAAATTTTCAGACATCGTATTGATATCATCTGCTAGATCCCCTAGTTCATCTTTGGACGTCAAATCTACTTTACTGTTTAACTTCCCTGCGGCAATTTGTTTGGTGACCTCTGCCAATGCCGTAATGGTCTGGGTAAGATATCGACTTATATATATTCCAAGCGCCAGGGCGATAATCACGGCACAAACAGTCAGTCCGATCAGAAAAATTGTTCCGCGCGTCTTTACATCATCCGAATTTTTCAAAGCAACCGACATCTCTGTCTCAGCCGCTTTTATAAGCGCTTCGAGCTCTGAATGAATTTTTTGTCCAGACACGGTCGCCTGTGAAGACTTTTCCAGCCGAACGGCCTGAAGGGCTTGAAAAGAAGGCGTTATATATTCTGCCATCTTTTCAAGGTATTTATTGACCCTGGCAAAATTTCCGCGGTTCCTTTTCAGATATTTATTCTTCTCTTCAAACTCTTTGTGGCTGTTAATTTCCACAGCATAGGACAGCAGCTTCCTATGATATTTATCCACGTTATTACGCAGTTTGTTAAACTTTTCATCATCGAGCCGATACTTGTTTATCCATGTTCTGAAAGGACCTTTATCAAAATTCGTATTTTTTTCGAACCTCGTGACACTGACCACAACACTTTCAAGAGAATTATACCAGTCTACAAGGTATTGCCTTAAAAGCAGAAGATATGATGGTAGATCATAAGTTTTATCGCCTGTATCATAAGAATAAACTAAATACTCATTGTGTGCATTTACAAGATCCTGAGCGCTATTTCTCAAATGAATGCTCTCTTGTTTTACTTTAACCACGGTTTTGGATAATTTTTGTGAACTTTTTGGCACCTCAATGCTCAAGTTCAAATCTTCATAAACCGTTTGGAATTTGCTTTCTTGAAATTTAGTGGACGCTGTACCGTGTTCAAGCATAAAAATCCACATGTCCAGTTCGTCAAGATTACTTACTATTACCACTTCCTTTTCCCTGAGACCTGAAGATGAGACTATATAATCCGCCATGGATTTTTGTATACGCTCAACCGCCAGACTGGCCTTCATTACGGCATATTGAACCGGAACTTTTTCCCTGACCACGGTGTCAGTAGATTGTGATACTTTATTCAGAATCACAATACCGATACTTCCCGACAACAGCACTAAAATTGCAAGCGTTAAAAAACTTGATGTTAGTTTTTTCCCTATGGTAAATTTCATCATCTTGCTCCTTAGTTGTGCAACATTATTAATGATGTCTACGCAATGAATATATCAACTTAGAGTACTTAGAGTTATGAATGTAGCAAATTCGGTGCCAATAAAAAGAATAACGGAGTTAGGCTTGTTTAAAGGATGGGAGGATGATTTGAGGTAAAATTACACAAAAAGATTTCTATCAATTTGATCGATGGGGCAGTTGACTATCAATATGTCCCAAATCATATAATAAAAAATCATTTTATCAGGGCTCACATTATATGTTTGCACAATCGTATTTTTCTTATAGGTCCGTGCTCCAGGCGTTCACTGCACATCAGCGGGGATTCCTTTTTTATCTTTTCTCGATTGAGATTGAACGGCCTGCTCCCAGTACATTTCAAAAAGGTTTTCGGCTCTCATCTGTCTGATTATCTCCGCCAGTCCGGCTGCAAGTTCAATATGGCGCTTATGTAGGAAAGGATAATTTCAATCTGTTCAAGTTGGCCTGAGACCCGAATATTGTACTCCTTAAATTGTGAGGTTTTTAATAACGGACCAACCCGTCCATGTACATCGATAAAAAGATCAATTCGGTTAAGTATCAATTTTTTCAATGACTGAACCGGGTTGGAAATAGTTGTCAGTCTTTCCGGTTCAACTAATTTTATAAGCCGTTTTTCAACAATAGCAATGCCTCTGTAGTATTCAATCCTGTAAGCCTTACCCTGTAAATCCTCCCAGGTGTTTATCTTTATGTTCGGATCAATAGCATAGGCATTCACCTGAATTACAATCACAGGCTCTTCCACACGGATTAAGTTTTTGTATATAGTATTATGGTCTCTGATTCTGGCCGGCTCCCCGTCCACATTCCCTCTATTGGCTTCAATACTTGCGCGGATGGGCACATAAACCTTGTATCTAAATCTCAACCCCAGGCGCTTAAAGGCTTCCGAATAAAACAATTCTGCATATTTAAAATTCACATCATCAGCCGGATCATTCCAAAAGGCCATAGTAATTGTATCCTGATCGCCGGTGGCCTGAACCGGAACAACACTGAATATCAGAACAGCAAACAAAGGGATGAATATATTTTTTGTTAGCATTTTTTTCATCATTTGAGAACTCTCCTGTAAATGGTGTCCGTCAACTGCCAATCATTTCGGAGAACGGATTCAGCCAGCTTTTATATAACGCCTTCAACGACAGCAACTGTGAGTTGTTTCAAGGCGGCAAAACAGTTTTTGATTTTATTCAAAATACCCTGAAATTGTTATTTTTGACGCATTTTTACCGGTTTCTAATTGTTCACAAATTCTGACACCATATATTGACTTTTCTAATCTCATGTCAGAATATTTTCCAATGATCACCGTGCCTTTGCAAATCTCATTTTTTATTTTTATTTCAGGCGTTTTCCCCGGTGCATGCATAGATTCCTGCATAAGCAGGTAATCCTTTTCAAGATGCAATATATTTAGTTCTTTTTCCTTTTTATTGATTTTTGATTCGATTTCACCGATTTTTTTAAATATTAAATCCCGCTTAAAGGCGGATTCATTCTCAAGTTCTTTGACAAGATCAGCAGCGGCTCTATACATCATGTAATTGTCTTCAGAAAATTTTCTCAGTTTTCGTATCTGAGCCTCAGATGCCAGATCCCCGATTTCTTCCATAATTTCCTGTAAATATGCATATGCTTTTGTCTTTTCTGAAATTCCTTCAGGGGTATTGGTTTCTACTGGGCTTTCCCAAAAATCAAGTGTTTCTCTTGATGTATTCAGATTTTCGAGACGGATGTTCCCCAGAGTATTCATCAAATACGACAATACCCGCTGTCTTTCCCGGTAATTATCCTGCACCTGAATCTGGTGAAATAATTTTTTATCAATTGCTTCCAACTGCGGCTTTTTTTTAAAAGGCTCAGTATACTGCCTCTCTTTTTAATTGCCGACTCTATCTCTAATAGCCTGTGATTCGTTGTCATGCCGAACTTCAGTATGGAAGGACGAGAACCGTTTGAAATAACATTTTTGCAATAGATACCGCATTGAGCACAAATTTCAGATGATACTATATCGGCATTGGGGGACGAAAATACCCTACCGGATATGATCTTGGCATTTTCAACGGATTGACTCACATGGATAGCGCCTTGTGCCCGAATGACCGGTCCTTCTTCATCCGGACCTAATGATGGATTTATGGAAGCAACTTTGCCCTTAACATCGATATCACCTGCCGCATCAATGCAGCCGAATACGTTTCCGGTCAGATCCAGATTCTGACACTTGATATCGGCACCCTTATGTATTTCACAGGTTATTTTCAGATTCATCATGCCATAAGCATTTTTTGTTTTATGTGTAATATCGTCTGATATTTCGAACGTTTTTTGGGGATCGGATCGAGAGGTGACAAACAGGGTCCGGTCATTATACAGGACCGGTGAGCCGTCGTGCTTTGCAACAAAGACACAGTTGTCTTTACTGTACACCCCTTTACCGCATTGCAGTTCTCTCGTCTCAGGTTCCGGTGGTAAAAGAGTCTGACCGAACACATTTTTACCTGGTTTCCCTTCTTTATGGGGCTTCCTTTCAGCCAGAACCGTTCCTTTTTTTACGGTTTGGACCATTCTCTTTATATCCCCGTCCGGCGTTTTTCCGGTTTCATGGTCAAAGAAAAATTTAACTTGTGCGTCTTCTCCTTTTTGGGGCGGGAACCCTTCGGCAACTTCAAGCACGCTGCCCTCCATACCCTCCTGTAAAAATTGTTCCATTTCGTTATCATCAATAATGCCAAAGCGTATTCCCATTAAATTCAACCAGTTGATCATGTCAGGAGCGTGTATCTCTACTGAAGGAATGGAAGTGACACGAACGAACGCTTTAAGTTTATCTTTGGATATGTCGCATTCATAATGCCTGGAAATGGTCTGGTTGATTTTAACCCGTGAGATAAATTTGCCCAGGGCTTTTTCCAGGTTAAGCCTTTTTTTCTCATAGATTTTTTGTTTTTTTAAAATTTTAAGCGTATCATCATGTGACAGGTTATACTCCTCTTCCAAAATTTGCCCAAGAAACCTTGCCGTAATCCCTTTATTTTTTTCTTTTTGCTGAATTTTTAACGCCTGGTTCACCGTTTCGATGGAAACATACCCTTCTTTGACTGCAATAGAACCGAACCGTTTACAGATCGCGATTCTTTCAAGTTCATCCGAGGCCAGTTGGTTAATCGCCTGTTCAAGAAATTCGTCTGCGATCCGGTCCTGGGTCAAGAGAATAGCTGTTTTCTCGGCTTCAGATAATTGTTTGTCTTTAACCAGAAGATCTCCTATCTCCAGATGCTTTCGTGTTTTCCTAAAATGTGTGATTTGTTTTTCAAGTGCCCTGTTTATAACTTCAGGAGTGGTAAATTGATTGACAACTGCGATTTTCCCGAATCGAATATCGAGAAATTTATTTTTTAAATGTTTTTTAACAGAAACCAGAAAACCAATTTCATCCTTAGTTATTCTGTCAAGTTCTTTTAGAAAGGTGATAACGGAAGGCTCCTGATCAGAATCATTGGAAGCAAGTTTGGCTATAATAACCCGTTCCTGATCCACCGTGATAAACCTGCATTTTACGGCCAGGTTCAGGATGGCACGGTTTTCTTTTTGAATATAAAACTCTGTTCTTCTTTGAGTCATAAAAACATCCGTCCAATGGAAAATATTTCGACAGTAAAAGTATAAAATTTGATGAATATTCGTTTGATAATGGTTTGTAATTTATTTAATGCTTAAGAGTGTGGCCCCTGAACATTACTATAAAAACTTTGTAATCTCTTGGGAAATTGCAATCAAATTATTACAAGCGTTGATTTATTTTACTCTGAACTACTGCACTAAATCAACAATAAACCGGCCTGAAAAACTCAACAAAAATTAATCAGCGTTTCGGCCAATACGTTTTTATCTTCCGATAAAGAGTTGCTTCGCCTATTTTTAATAATCGCGCAGCATCTTTTCGATGATTTTTGCTTATTTGAAGCGCGTTCTTTATTGCCGCTTTTTCATACGCCGCCAGGGAATCCTCCGAAGGGATTGACTTGGAATAATGGGGTCCTGAAATTTGTTCAGGCAAGTCCGTCAATAAAATCTTAGCCGCTCTGCTCAATGCCATCACTCTACGAATCAGGTTTTCAAGCTCTCTTACGTTACCCGGCCATGAGTATTTTTCCATATAAGTTAATGAATCATTGGATACATCCGTCACTGTCGAAAACTCGGTTTTATACATATTGATAAAATAGTTGATTAACAATGAAATATCGCCAGTTCGGTCTCTCAGCGGTGGCACTTCTATGCTCACAGTTTCGAGTCGATAGTAAAGATCCTCTCGAAACCTGTTTTCCATGATCTCATGTTTTAAATCCCTGTTTGTGGCTGCGATAATTCTAATGTCAACTTTTCGTGATTTATTTGATCCCACAGGACGGATCTCTTTTTCTTGAATAACCCTGAGCAATTTTGCTTGAATTCTTAAGGGGAGTTCCCCGATTTCATCAAAAAAAAGTGTCCCTTTATCTGCAGCTAAAACCAGGCCGTTTGAATTTTGATGTGCACCAGTAAATGCACCTTTCACATGACCGAACAGCTCACTTTCCAGCATGCTTTCATTGACAGTTGCGCAGTCTACAACAATAAAACTATGATCCGACCGTGGGCTGTGGTGATGCAACGCCTTGGCAACAAGCTCTTTTCCTGTGCCAGTTTCACCTTGTATTAAAACGGTTGCATCAGATTGACTGGCTTTGCTGATCATTTCTTTTAGCGACAGCATTTTTGGGGCGTTACCTATCAACTTTTCATACTTAAACCGGATCCCCATTTCCTCTTTCAACAGTTGGTTCTCCGTTTTTAGCAGCCATCGTTCAAAAAGACTATGCACTTTTGCTATCAGGCTTTCCGTCACAAACGGTTTCTCAACAAAATCAGCTGCACCATGCCTGATCGCTTGTATTGCATCCGCAATGCTGCCGTGTCCTGTAAGCATAACCACCATTATGGCAGGATATTTCTCCTGCATTATTTCTAATAAAGACAATCCATCCATCCCGGGCATTTTTAAATCAATTAATGCAGCATTAATTTGCGTTTTTGACATCAAATCAAGCGCCCTTTGGGCTGAACTTGCTGTATACAAGTAATATCCTTCATTTATAAACACTCTGTTTAAGGACGAAAGAATGTTTTTTTCATCGTCCACAAAAAGCAAAGAAAATTTATTAGGATCACACCTCATCATTTAATTAGCCTCTATTCTTCTAATTATTATCTGTATTTTGATCCACAAATGGAAACGGAACCACAACAACGTCAAAAACTTTATGAGTCGCAATATGCCTTTTCATCGTTTTTAGAAGACCATTCAGAAAGAGTACCCTCAAGAGCTTTGGCAAATTCAAAATCGATTGCCGTCGCTTTACGGATCACAACCTTTTTATTCTCATCAGCCTCAAAGGAGACCAAGTCACCAGGGCGAAGTCCTAAAATTTTTCTAATTTTTTCGGGTATAGTAGCCTGGCTTTTGGTGGTCAGCTTGCTTGTATTAATCGCAAGTTCATATCCTTTCTTTTCTTGTGTATTCATTTCATTTCGTCTCAACTGAAACTTGTTTTAGTTTTGCAACCTCTACAAGAGTTTCTAAACGAACCACGCGCTTGTCAATATCGTTTGTTAACGTTGTTAATTTTTCTACTCTGTTATCAAGATTTTTTAAAGTATCAGTCAATTTTATTATATCTAACACTAAAGCCTTCCACCCTGGCATTTATTCGTTCCTCCTTGCCGAAAGATTTTCCAGACAATGATCAACTGTCTTTATTGTTTTTTCCGTTTTTGAAATAGCTTCTTTTACGTTTGCATGGGCAATAGCAATTAATTCATCTTTTTCAATATCTTCTAAGTCGCCATTTGGATTATAAGCGTCAATAGCATCTCTTACTATTTTTGCAGCAGAGCTTCCTTTGAATTGTTTTGCCAAACGCTCAAGTTTTGCAACGTTCTCAGGGGAAATAAAAAACTGTTTTCTTACTAAGGTTTCTGTTTGCATATAACTACTCCTATAGTCATTTTTTCATGGATACATTATACACATACACACAATTGATCTCTTTCTTTCATAAAATCAGGCGTGGGTTTGTTACCAGAAAAAAAAGAAGTCCTTCCATGATTCGGGTTTGGCCGATAAAATTACTTTATGCCCAACTTTACGAATATAAATCTCTTTTCCTTCAAATCCAAATTCTTTAGGAAGGCGTATCGCCTGGCTGCGCCCATTTTTAACCTTCTCATGAGGACAAGAGGAACCAAACCGCCGCTTGCCGATCTTTAATGCCAATTCGTATTCTTCTCGGTCCTGGGCATCCATGATTATTCCTCTGGCAATTGTTTTTGCTGTCTTTTTTGATTCTGCCCGAATACCACAATCGTTTCTAATCTGACCATTCTGCGGTCATGATCCCGGAGTTCTACGGCAACCAGATCCAGAGCTTTGCCGATATTTTCAACTTTTTCATTCAAGATCATTGCTTGTTTTACTGCGTCCAAAACATCATTGACAACACCCATTATTTAACCCTCGCTGCTCTTTTATGTGCAAGTTCATCAAGAACACTATTAAGGTTAGCAAGCCCCTTATCTAAAGTATCGTGCGCTCTTTCTGTAGATTTTTTCAATTCCTCCAAGAGAGTCGCCAAAAGAAGCTCCTCTTTGTTTGCTGATTTTGGCTGGCAGCGTTGCCTTACCAGCTCGGAAACACTAATACCCTCTTTTTCTGCTTCCTGGGAAAGCCAAGCCTTAAACCCCGGAGTGCTTAAAATCGTTGTTCTTGCTGTCTGAGTAGTCATGATATCACCTTACTGTTTAATTATAACCTAAATGATAATTATAATACAAATTATAATGTATGCAAGTTTTTATTTTTAAAACATTGTACAAAGTCTGCCGACTAATCCCAAAGCGCTTCACAACCTCAGTCTTCGGAATCCTTGATTCAAGCATCTTAATCAATTCTTTTTTCTGGTCTTCATTTAAAGCCGACTCCCGGCCCAGATGTTTGCCTTTTTTCATTGCAGCTGCGATTCCCTCAACCTGCCTTTCTTTAATCAAAGACCGTTCAAATTCTGTAAACGCTCCCATCACCTGGAGCAAAAGCTTGATCATGGCGTTGGCCTTGCTGCTGAAGGTTAGATTTTCTTTATGGGGTATTGCAGAAGAACCCCCAAAAGTGACGAATCTGAGTTAATTATTTTTCCAAAAGCTTTGTTTTAAATGCTGTTCAAGTATTTTTGCTATTTCCTCAACATCAATATTCCCGTTGTTTTTCCTAACCCGGATATCAATGCCGTTTCCTTAAAAGAATTATCAAACAGTAAAAAGCATTTAAATATTAGACAGTTATGATATAATAGTTTCAATGACTAAAATAAAAAACATATCAAAAAAAAGGAGCACAAATGATTAATTTTAATACCGTTGGCACGAAATCTGATTTTCAACTCCCGTACCAGGATTAATCGAGTCTCTAAAAAAACTCATATTTTCTAACGATTTTATCCAAAGACACAAAACTAAACCTGAAGCCTTCATTCGAAATAGGCTTCTAACTTTTCAAAGACTGATTCTCCTTCTTTTGAACATGAACAATAGCTCATATCAAGTCAACAATGTCCGGTTAGGTTCTTACCTGCAAGAACCTAACCGGACATTGTTGAATTCAGTTAGAATATTGTACGCTCTTTGTGAGCTGCAATGGTTTTCTAAGGATACTGGATCTGCTATTTTCGAATTAAGAAAGGCTCGGCGGATTTCAAAATCTGGATCTTTTTGAAGTTCTAAGAATTCTATTTTTTCTTCAATATCTTTTTTACAAGTTTTCAGCAAAGAGAGTAACTGTTATTAACAGTCGCCTTATTTACGTGCAATAATATATTCCTCTTCATTCGTCCTCCTTATTGCCTAAACCGGTTCTAAAGCCATATCAATCCTTGGCACTTCCTGCCACTCAGTTGATTGATTCATTGCGCTCCATAAATCATAATTCTTCTGTAAATTTAGCCATAAATCCGGTGTTGTGTTGAACGCCTGGGCAAGCCTTAAGGCCATCTCAGGCGTTATTCTTTTGTGTTCATTTGTAATTGCAGAAATCGCCTTTCTAGAAACATTGAGTGTGTCAGCCAGTTTGGTAATAGTTAATTTTAAAGGTTTCAAATACATGTTCTTTAAGATCCTTCCCGGATGAGCTGGTTTTCTTAACTGTTTCATTTTTTGCTCCTAACATCTTTAATTCTATTTTAGAGTTTTGTAACTTTTTAATGATAATTTTTATAATCGACTATATAAGCATTCCCATCTTCAATTTTAAATGTAATTCGCCATGCTCCTGAAACCGACACTGCATAAATTTTGTCTTTTTTAGGTTCAAGTAAATGTAAACCAGAACCTGGAAAATTCATATCTTCAACTTCTAACGCTGCGTTAAGCATATCTAAAATATCACTTAACTTTTCTTCATGATCAGGATTAATACCTTTCTTCGTGCCTTTATAGAAGAAATTTTTTAACCCTTTATGCTTAAACGATTTTATCACACTGCCTCTTACACCTCCTATATGAAATCATTAGCATTGTAACCCGTTCAGTTACAAAATAAAACAATGAAAAACTCCCGTCAAGAATAATTTCTTTAGAAAATTAACTTTTTCGTAATCGGCTTACCTATTTTGGTTCTATAGAAAACGCCGGGAATTTTAATAGAAAGCTATTAAGTTAAAAGGATTAATTTATTCAAAAAAAGGGCGGGTTTTACCCCGCCCTCATGCTTCGTTACCCTCTGGTGCTCGGATTCCTCCTCAGGATGGTCCTATCCCCCATCGGGTAAAAGAATTTTATCAACAACTATTGAATTTTACAAGAAAAAAAACACTGATTTTTGATAAAAAGTCAACTTAATTTTCCCATCAAAAAATCCATCGCCACTTCAGCGTCAGATTTAGATAAAACCTTCTCTATAGTCCTGTTTTTGTGCTTCTCAGCAATCGCAAGAATTTTTTTATTTACCTCTTTTAACTCAGACATTTGCTCCTGCAGTTTCTTTATCTCAGCCTGTTGTCCAGATTTTAAATTTTTAAGCTTCAACCACCTGGATAATTGCTCATCGTAAAGCCATTCATCCTCAACCTGGGTACCGGTGACTTCAAAAATCCTCTGGATTGTAAAATCATCATGAACTTTGATCTGTACTAGCGGTTTATATGTTTCTTTTGCAGCATCAAGCATCCCGGTAATCATGGTGGTTATCTGTGGTAAAAAGGATATAGGCTGCCACTGTACTTTGGCCATATTCACAGCCCTTCTTTGGGAAAATTTTTTCTTAATTTATAACATAAATTATATAATTGATGCTCCTGACACATCAAATATCAAACTATTCCAACCTGGCACAGTTATTGTAATAACGCAAGTTCTGAAAATTTTATTAACTTTAATAATTTTTGGAAAAAAACATGAACTTACCAAACATTCTGATCATTGACGATGATATAGCTGTCCGAGAAAGCTTATCAGAGGTCCTTGAGGATGATTATAATATAACTTGTGTGAAAAGCGGTTTTGAAGCAGTGAAAGAAATCTACAGGCATGATTTCGATCTGGTTCTCCTGGATGTTATGATGCCGGAAATGGACGGCATAGAAACCTTAGAATTAATCAAGGATTATGACAAAAACATTAATGTCATAATGATTTCTGCGGTTGACCGGGCACAGGAAGCTATAACTTCTGTGAAACTCGGGGCCTACGACTACATAACCAAACCGTTCGAACCGGAAGAGATTTTGAACCTGTCAGGCCGGATTATAGAGAAAACAAATCATTCAACAAACAAAAAGAACAGCCAGCCTTTAAAAAGTTCTGCGTTTAGCAATGGATCTGCCCAAGACCAGGCATTCGTGGAGGCCAGAAACAGTTTTGAACGGCGATATTTATTGAGAATGCTCGAAAAATACGAATGGAACCAGTCATTGACCGCCAAGCGTATTGGTATACACCGAAATACTCTAATAAAAAAGATGAGAGTGTTAAACCTAAAATCAGTCCCTGATTCTGAGGTGTAAATCAAAACAGATTTATTGTATATTGGGATTGATTCAGGCAGAATCAGCTTTTTTAAAAGGCCCTTGTTTTTCTGATGAGAAACAGGGGTTTTTTATGGCCGTACGATTTCACCGGCAGCTTGAATAAATAATTTTACAGTACATAAAAAATCCCCAAAACCTGCTTTTTGCTATCAATCCGGTAGAGAGCCTGGCCCGGATCTGCACAGCGCCCGCCAGGCGGTGATATAAATTGATAGCAAAATAAAACCGGCACCTCCCTGGCCAAAACAAAAAATGCTATCAAAACTTTGATCCGGATCCCGATGCCGGCATCAAAAATGATAGCTTTTTAGCAATTAATAATTCTTGATAAAATCTGCCGCATACTGACCGCAGTCCCGGCAAATGCCGTTGATAAAATTTTCATCATATTTACAATATGATAAAACAGTTTCCCCCCTTTTCCATCTGCATGACGGTCTACTGCTGTGATTCAGTGCAGGGAACAAAACCGGTAAAATGTCCATTTAATACTTTCAATTCATCTATTCAGCCGGGTGTGTCATTGTAATAAACCCGGCGAAAACCGATACCGCCTGGGACGGCTCGTTCCAAATCCTGAATAACGCCGGCCGCATCATTGGTTACAGAACGACCCTTATCCGAATCATTCAAAAGGACAAACAGATCATTTATTATGCTTATGGTAAATTGGGCTCTCATTTTATCGAAGAAAGATTTAAATGGTATTGTGTACTTTTTAATTTACCGGTTTTTGTTAAAACTCCTTTTTCCACTAGGTCCTTTAAATCCCTTGTGGCCGTGGTAGAAGGGGATTTCGTTATTGACATATAATTTTTAGCACTCAGTTCGCCGTCAAAACCCTTCAGCCCCTCCCTAAAAATCCTCAAAACGACTTTTTTCTGCCTCTGGTTGAGATCTTTGTCCCAGGTATTGAAAAATTTTGCTTTGGTAATAATAAAATCAACCTGCCTGATTGTTTCCTTTTGGGCATCAAGTATGGTCCCGCAAAAATACATAAGATAGGGAGTTATCTCATTGGTCCTGCTTTGTATATCCAACGTTTTATAGTACAGCTTTCGATTCGCATTAATCGTTGATGATATCGCATTTAGAACGGGGGTATTATCCATGGCTTGAGACAAAGCTTTTGAAACCAGGGCTCGGCCGATCCGACCATTCCCATCTGCAAAGGGGTGAATTGAAACAAAATAAAGATGCGCTATCGCAGCTCGGGTTAAAGCGGGCAGCGGCTGTTGATCCCCGGGGGCGGTTCTGTTGAACCAGTCCACGAACCGATCCATTTCTCCCGGGACATCTCCTGATGCCGGGGCCACAAAATGAATTTTGCGTTTTCCGATCGGGCCGGACACAACCTGCATGTCTTCACTGGATGTTCTGTAACGCCCTCTTTCGACATCAAGCCTGCCGTTAAGTAATTGGTCGTTCCATTTACAAAAAGTTTCGTGAGTTAGTGGCAGATGCACGCTTGAATACAGGTCATTCATCATCATGGCGATCCCCGATTCACTTGGTTTGGTTCCGCCATGGATAAAATTTTCTTTGATGCCGAATTCTTTACAAAGGGACGATTGAACGCTGTCTCTATCTAAAATTTCACCCTCTATCCGGGAAGTATCAACCGCTTCATTACACATGATTTCAATTTTCAGGTTTTCCCGGTCGCCTGGGGACAGGTGTTTCATGACACCGATAAAAACACCGGACTGTTTGATATATTCGGTTTCCAGCGGTTCAATCTGGGTCTTGTCATATGAAAAATCCGGCCATTCACGTTGCTGCCAGTTCCATTTATTTATTTCCATGGTCTAAACCCCTTTGTTTTATAGACCAAAATATATTTGTTTTTGGGCTATAAAACAAGGTTTTATTCATCGTTTTTCCCACAAAGCGTCACAGATCAAGGTTCCTGATGATTCCGAATTGCCATGTGCTGTCACACCGATCAAGGCCGATAGCAGGACCTTCATCACTTTTTAAACCCGTGGCCAGTACATAATAATAGCAACGCCAACCAACGCAATGCCACCGCCGAGGATGTCGAACCTGTCGGGAAGGATGCCATCCACCTTCCATCCCCATAAAATAGAGGGTACAATAAAAACTCCGCCATAAGCCGCATATACGCGTCCGAAGTTTGCTGGCTGCAAAGTTGGAATTGCGCCATACAAAATTAAAATTACAGCCCCTAAAAAACCATATTGAACAGGTTTCCCTTCCCGCAACCACAACCAGACAAGATACCCTCCGCCGATTTCGCAGAATCCTGCCAGAAGAAAATAAAAAATAGATTTCGCTATCATAAAAAACACCTGTAACAACAGCTAATGAAATCACGCCGCCCTATTGACTATCTTCCCCGTCCTCCGCGTGCACCCCGATTTTGTACTCTCTGAGCATCTTTCCCATTATTTCTATGTGATCTTCCGGGGCTGTTGTCCCTTGCTCCGTCCCGATTTCGGATAGTATTTTTAACAAATATTCCTTTGTAAAACCCTTGTATTCGTTTGGTAAGCTCTCTATGTTTTTCATTTTTCAGTCCCTTTTCTCTGTTTAATCTTTGAATGAGCATCCCGGCCTCTGTCCGGGTTAACAGGCTTTTTAACCGGCTGGTGTCAGCTGCAATGCCGGTGTCTTTCAATGTTTCTTTTAATTTCTGTTCTGTTTTTTTGTCCACATTAAACCGTTTGTCGCCCATGAGACCGACAACGTTGGTGACGTTCAGTTTTTTATCGGATAATTCCCGTGAAAACGCCTTAACACTGCCGCCGGTGGTAAAAACATCATCAATGAGGATGGCCTTTTTACCTTCAAGCGATTTATCAAACGGTTTTTCTGTCCGGTACTTTCTTTCATAAAACACCCGGTCAAACCGGGATATGTTTTTAACCTCGGCATTATGAGTCAGGTTAAAATATTCATCCCCCGAGATAACTTTGATTTTTCCGTCAAACTCCCTTTTAAGTTTCTGTGCCATCGCTTTTGGCAGAACATTGAACCTGGATGTACTCGGCATCGTAACAAAAACTTTATCACCCGGTTCTCCGATCAATTCTTTTAACTGTGCCGTCTTTTTTTCAGACCATAGAGCATCAACCACCCGCCTGGCAGCGGCAATATCTCCTGCCTTGGCTTTCAGCCAATCGTCAGAATTCATCAGGTCTTTATTGATCTGGGCCTTGCCGACAATATTTTGATCAGCTTCAGGCAATAGCGGTTTTGCATTATACCGGCTCTGCCTCTCCCGGATCAGATCAAATTTAACCGCCGTAGGTAAAGGAATGATCTGCTCTTTTAATAACCCTTTATAATCTGCGTAGCTGCATGTTTTTTGACTGTAAACACCCTTTTGAAGGTTGCCTTCAATAGCGGCTATGGCATAGGGTGTGTCTTGATCACCAAGGGACCCCTGTCTTAAAGGTCTGGTTATTTCTTCAACAGCAGTTTTATCTTTCTGGCTGACGAGTGCTTCTTTCACTGCAACAGGCCCGGCAGCGTCTTCAACAATAGAGTATTGCCGGTCCAGTTTCACAGGATCTATCTTTATCTTAGATCCCCATTTCTTTTTCGCGGCTTCTATGGCTTCCATTTTATTTCCAAAGGCTCTGGCAAAATCCAGATGCAGGCCAAAGCTTCCTGATTCTGTAGTATCTTTGCCCCATTTTTCCAATTGACCATAAATAGCCGTACCCTGGTCAGTCGTGGATTGACTTACAGGAATAAACCTGTCATCCATTTCATAGAGCGTAAAGGCTTCTGATTTTTCTTTTACTGCGTCCCGCTGCATAGTTAAATTCCTAATCAAAGATATTTGGAATTTTATAGATATATTTGTTACGATATTCTAAAAAATAGTCTCATATGAAAACGGCTGAAAGCCGCTAACGCAAAACTTCTGCATGGGGTACCTGTGAAAAGAATCAAATTCTCTGACACCCTTGGCTTCCCAGGCTGTGTCAACATAATTTTTAAGCAGCTCATACAAACCCGCGCTTTTGGGAACACCAATCAGCTTAGGAAACCGGATTGTTTGATCAGAAGCAACAATATAGATATTCTGCAGGCCCAAAAGCCGGTATAACAACGGCTCGTATAAAGAAATATCTTTTATTCGGTGAAGTTCTATGCCTTTCTCAAACTTATTGAAGATGCCGCGTCTAAAATTCAATAAATCTTCCGTTAACCGGATTTCAGTGCATAGTATTGCAAGAATATGAACAATCAAGTCCCATACTCGTCTGAGCACCCGCCACAAGAAAAATACCAGTATATAAAACTGATCTCCGTCAAGCCGGGTTAAAAAATCCGGCAGCGTTACCTTGGGTATAACCGGAACCTTAATCGGGTTCTCAGGTATATACCGGGTGCAGTAAAAAAGGATGCTGCACCAGATGACAGTTTTTAAAAGTCTTATAACTGTAGTTTTTATATTCCATAATGACGGTCTGCCATACCATAGTTCTTTTTCACTCATAATCTACCTTCCCCGCCCTGGGGCTCCCCTTCCCTGGGCCTGTATATTTCTGGGCTTGATATTGATATTGTTTTGCCCGATGGAT
>CAZLTD010000076.1:21996-26508 GCA_964562385.1 uncultured Desulfobacula sp. | reverse complement strand
ACAGATTTTAACGAAATTTGCCAAAAATGATCCCACAACTGTCGAACGGGAGATACAGAATACAGGCGAAACAATAAAAATTAAAGGATCAAGCTATTTTTTAACATATAAGTATTATTCAGAATAATTGCTTGAATCCTTTAATTGCTCATCTAAGCTTTTAACAGATGCTAAAAAACTGATTAATTTTAAATACATATAGACAAAAGCAATAAGCATTAGGATTCCAATTAAAATCGAGAAGTGAAAAACTATTAGTTTAAGTTTTTGATCCATAGTCAGAATACTATGAAATGCATAATTGCTAATCAAGTTAATAAAGTACCAGGAGGGAATCAACCCCATTTTTCAAATATTTGACGGTGTCTATACCGAAACTGGCCCCTATCGCTATTTTTTCCCTTTGTTTGAAACGCCCAGGATGTTCAGAAGTTTACGAAAGGGCCGGGTGATCTGTGAGACGTCATCAGAGCCACATTTTCTTACAGATTTTTAATGAAGCGAAGCGTCAAATGACGTGCTGTTTGAGGACCCACTGGACCGCAGTTCACGACATTTAGCGAAGCAAATTTAAAAGCTGTTGAAAAATGCGCTCAGACGCGAACGGATTGCCCGGCCCGAAGCTTAGATATGCCGAGAATGTTTATTTTTCATAAAACCGAATGTGGCAATCTGATGTTTCATTACCGCGGATGGGCACAAGGCCCATCCCTTCTACACCAACATATCGCAACATCCGGGTTGTTCCTGAGAATGAATTTTCAAGACCATTTAAGGGGTATTCGATTAGACAATATGCAGGCCGATCCTTTGTTTGATAGAATAAGCCCGGTTTCAGGCACCCAGAATCAAACAATCGGAACCCTGGGTTTCAAAGGCTGATCTTTTCCCCGGGTTTCGGTATCATGGTTTCATATCCTTTTTGATTCAGACGCGATGCAAATGCCGCACTCTGCTCTTTTTCACCATGGACAATAGCGATCTTTTTAATATCAAGGTTGGATCCTGTGATAATCCGTTCCAATTCATGCTTGTCCCCATGCGCACTGAAACCGCCGATCTTTTCCACTTTGGCATTTAAAGGATATTTTTTCCCCAGGATCTTTATCTCGGGCGCAGGTCCTTTTTTGTTTGTGCCGTTGTATTGTTCTCCCAGTTCCTGGATCCTGCGTCCCAATGTATGCTGGGCCATATACCCCACCAGCAGGATGGTGTTTTTGGCATCATGCACCTTGTACCGCAGATGATGAAGGATACGGCCTGCTTCACACATGCCCGAAGCAGATATCACGACATGGGAGGATTTATCTTCGGTCAGGCGCATGGATTCCTGGACAGTCTGGACAAATTTTATATTTTTAAACGAAAAGGGATTTTTCCCTTTTTCCAGAAAGGTCTCATGGGTCTCCTTGTCATAGACTTCCGGGTGTTCTCCAAACACCTTTGTGATATTGGAGGCCAGAGGACTGTCAACATAAATGGGCCGTCTGGGCACCTCGCCCTTGTCATAGAGCTCATGCAGGATGTAAATCAACTCCTGGGTTCTGCCGTAGGCAAATGAGGGGATGATCACGGATCCGCCGCGGTCAAAGGTGTCGCACAGTACCCTTTTCAGGCTGGCTCCCAGGTCCTCCACCGGCTCGTGCTCCCGGTTGCCATAGGTGCTTTCCGTGATAAAAAGATCAATCTCCCTGTCCTCGGGATCAAAGTCTAAGGTGGGATCTTTGAGAATGGGTTTACCAAACCTGCCCACATCACCGGTGTAAAGGATCCGTTTGGTCTCCCCCCCCCCTTTTTTGACCGTGATAATAGAGAAGGCCGATCCCAGAATATGCCCGGCCACATAGAACTTTACCGTGGCGTTTTCCCCTATGGTAACCGGATGGCCAAACGGGTATCCGTCAATATATCCCAGGGACCACTTGGCGTCATCCATGGTGTACAGCGGGGTAACAATTTCAAGCCCGTGCTGTTTCTGCAGTTTATGAATGGCAGCCGCATCCAGTTCATGGGCGTTTTTCTTTAATTTCTTTTTTATCTCACTGCGCTCTTTGTTGGTGACCTTATGATCTTTGATATTGTTCTGTTCAAGCTGGTATAAAAATGAGCGCAGGGACTTATAATTCAGATACATGGCATCTGATTCCTGTATGTGTCCGCTGTCCATGAGCATGTAATTCAGGGCATCTGATGTTGGCCGGGTCGTGATAATACGGCCGGGAAACCCTTTGGATGTCAACAGCGGAATCCGCCCGGAGTGATCAATATGGGCATGGGACAGGACCATGCTGGATATTTGTGTCGGATCTATGGGGAACTCCTTGTTTTTCTGGACACTCTCCTTTCGCCGGCCCTGAAACATCCCGCAATCAAACAAAATCTTATCTGAGCCGGTATCCAACATGTGCATCGATCCTGTCACTTCACCTGCTGCCCCATAGAACGTAACATCCATATTCACCTCATCTCCAAGTATAATAGTAATTCATATCAAGTTCTGTGTTTATCTGTTTCCGATTAGTCCCGCCCTTTTCCCATCATATTTCATGTCATTTCGTAAACACTTTTTTTAAAAGCTCCGTTGTCCGTTTGGCCGGATCCTTCCGGATGGCAGCCTCCTCTTTTGCCATGTAGTAAAAAATACCGTCCATACCCTTTTCTATCACATGATCGGTCAGGTTTGCCTTTACATCCGGGACAAAGGGCAGGGACTTATACTCTTTCATCATGGTATCATAGGCCTTGATGGCCCCGACTTCAGAAAGGCTGCTGTCAATCACAGGCTCCATCTCACTGGCCAGTTCCGGGGACATTTTCCCCTTGAAATACTGGGTGGCGGCATCATCGGGTCCGTTATATATTTTTTTTACATCCTCAAACGACATCTGGGAGATCGCATCCAAAAACAATTGTTTTGCTTTGGGAGTCGCAACTTCAGCAGCCCGGTTCAGTTTCAGTTCAAGAGTTTCAAACAACGAAGACATCCCCACCTTTTCCAGCATTGTTTTCACTGTGTTTAAAGAATCGGGCAGCGGGATGTGGATATCCTGATCTTTATTAAACCCGTCCGTGAGACTCAACTGGTTTACAACGTTGCCTGAACCAACTTTCAAGGCTTCTTTCAGACCGGCACCGATCTCCTCCACTGTCAACTGGGATGCCGATTCACCACCGCCAAATGTTTTTAAAAGATCACCGCCTTTATCCAGCCATGAATTCCCGGCAAATGCGATGGATGACAGCACTATGGTGAAAACAGCGGCAAGCAAGCCCAGAAGAACCCGGTACCATACTCTGCAATTATTCATAATAACGTCCTTTATGTTTTCTCATTACTTATATCAGAAGAGATCTGATTTTTCCTACCCGCAAGCCTGCCAAGAAAGGAGAAGAAACCTTTGATGGCGGACCATATTTTTGGCAAAAGCCGTATCATTAAAAAAATGAACACTACAAAGGCGACAAGGAAGGCCCACGGATGAAACAATGCCGCCCACACCCCCGAGATCACAGCGATATCCTCCACAACAGAGGCTGTCCAGTTGGTGACCGGCTCCGGCGATGCATTGATCAGTATGCGTGTACCTGATTTTGTGGCATGGGCGCCTGTGGCGATACCACCGCCTAAAATCCCTGCGGCAATGGCAACAGCCGGATTGACATCCCCGACGGCTCCGGCGGCAAGAAGTACACCGGCCGGTATCCTGACAAAGGTATGCAGCGTATCCCACCCGGTGTCCACACCCGGCACCTTGTCTGCAAAAAATTCCACAAAATACATCAGGCCGGCAGCCCCGATAACAAGGGGATTCATTAATATTGAAAGGCTTTCGGGTAATACAATATTTTCGCTGATGCCCAAAAGTCCCAGCACCAGAATGGTCGCATACAGGTTAATTCCGCTGCCCCAGGCAGCGCCCATGGTCATGGAGATGGTTTCGATAATCCGGTTAAAATCATCCATATCAGCGTGTCACCTTTTTTGCGATTCAATTTCAGTCCACCTTGAGCGCCTGAAACCCTACATTGTCTTTATACCGGGCATTAATCGGTTATGCCAGGTAAAAAACTTTTCAACTGTTTTTTAATATCTTCCTTCTGAGTTTCAATCTGAATTTTCTGATCTCCATCGGAGCCCAGCACGCTTTTTTTCAGGCTTTCTGTATCAATTGCGCCGCCGCCACCGCTGATCATCCCTTTGAGATCCGGACGGATCTTCGGTGATGCAAACGTACCGGTGATCATTACCGGGACCATCAGCCCGGACCGCTGTTTGGTGTCTCCCTGGCCTTTTAAGGTCGCCACAAACTTGGGTTCCACGCGGATGTCCAGACCCTCTTTGGGCAGGTCCACCTTACCGTCCATGAGCACACGAAGCAGGGGAGATGACAGGCTGGTTCCATCAATGGTCACAAGTCCGGATTTGGCGGTGAACGGAATCTTTAACTCTGCAAAATCGGTCCTGGGCTTTTCAGTGGGTGTTTCTCCCATCCCAAGCTTGGATTTCACATT
>CAZLTD010000076.1:0-21986 GCA_964562385.1 uncultured Desulfobacula sp. | reverse complement strand
CCTGACACTGTTGGCAAGATCAATCCCGATGATGGCCCCATCGTTAAACAAAAGCTGTCCCTTGCCGGTTAAAGATTGTTTGATCCTATCCGGCGTATCGCCTTTGACAACAATATCAAGGCTGGAGTTCAAGGTACCCTCAATCAACTCTTTTTTTGTAACATCAACAAGCATGGGACCGGCCTGGATACTGTCTGCCGAAAGTTTAACAGCTGTCCTGGGTTCACTTTTCTGAACGTTTACCAAAAGCGTGGAATCCACGCTGCCCTGATAGAGCTTTGCATCCATGGGATCAACGGTGATAATCCCGTTTTTGGCAAGAATATGGACAACGATATCCTGGACTGTTGCCCCGGATGCACGAAGTTGACCTACTTTGATTTTACCGTCAAGGACCAGCCGTCGCAACGGGCCGTAATCTATTTTTTTCTCCCCGGACTTTGATGCTTTCTCCTTTTTTTCCGGACCCTTTTTTGATTCTGATTCCGGCAGATACCGGTCAAGATCAATGGCATCCAGTTGAAGATCAAATGCAAGGTCCGGCTTTTGAAACGCCTTGGCACCCGCAGAAAATTTAAGTGTGGAATCGTCCAGTATCAAAACACCGTCAGAAAGAACAATATTTGTGGGACTGCCCGTCACCTTTGTTTTTACAGCAACTTTTTCAAGAACCCCCGGATCCCGGGTCTTCACCGGAAAGGGCTGGTCCAGTGCAGCCATCACCTTTTTGGGCGAGAACGGCGCAACATCAATTAAAACATCCAAGGCGAGGGCTGTTGCAGGATCCGTGACACTGCCGGCCACCGTAATTTTAAGCTCATCAAGAAGATTTGCGGCCATATCAAATGCCATGCTTCCCTTGCCCGGGGTGCTGCCGATGGGACCGGCTTTCCCGGTCACTGAAACCGGTTTACCGTCCAGGTTGGCATCAAACCGGATATTCACCGGCCGGTCCAGGCTGATATCAGATAACGCCAGATTTAAATCAGTGATCTGCTTTTTTGTTCCGGTTGTCTGGTCAATATAGATCAGATGACCGTTTGTGATGGCAAAATTATCCACCCTCAATTCGCTGATGGGCATTCCCTGGCCTGAAGGTGCCGGATCTGCTTTGGGTTTGGCTTTCTTTTTCGCCTTATCCTCCCCCCCGATCCCGGTCCAGTTGGCTGTCCCGTTTTTTAATTTCTCAAGATGGATCACCGGTTCCTCCAGAACAAAGGTGTTGACCTCGATTTTCCGGGACAAAAGCGGCATCACCTTTAACCGAACTTCGAATTTTTTCACGGAGATCATCTGTTTGTTGCTAAACCCTTCAGGATTGCCGAACAGGACATCGGTAATTTTCACACCCACCCAGGGGAACAGGGACAGGTCAATATCTTCTCCCATGGAAAAAGAACGGCCCGTTGCCTGGGTGACCTTTTCTTCAATAACGGGTTTATGTTTTTTAACATCAATAAATTGCGGGACAATGATGATAGCGGCAACAATGAGTACAAAAAAAACACCGCCAATGATAAGGAGCCATTTTAGAATGCTTTTCATGGGATCTCTCCAAATATTTTAGATGGTTAGAAAAATCGATAATCAGTATATGTGCCTGGTGTCCATCCATAAATGGAATTTTGGATGGAAGCTATCAGCCCTTGGCTTTTAGGATAATGAAATTTATTTTCAACCGGTCAGCTAAAATCTGATTGCGAACAGCCAACTGCCCCATTTGGAAATTTTTTATTTCCGGATGGGCACTAATAAACGCCGGTAAGAAAAATAGTAATAAGATGTATGATACCATTTTCTACAGGACCCGACAAATACAGATTGCTCTCTTTATCGGTTTTAAAATTGCAAAAAGCCGAAGTCTTTATACACGATCCCAACCGGCATTCATGACGTCTGCACTCTTAATCTTACGAGCAAACGTTATCCCAATGCGCTTAAGGCGGTATCGTAATCAGGTTCATGGGTAATATCATCAACCAGCTCGGCATGGATTACCTGATCGTTTTCATCCAGCACAATAACAGCTCTTGCCGTCAACCCGGCCAAAGGGCCGTCTTCAATAAAAACGCCCAGATCTTTGGCAACCTCTGTTACACGAAACAGGGAACCTGTTACCACATTTTCAATACCCTCTGCACCGCAAAACCGTTTTTGCGCAAAGGGAAGATCAAAGGAGAGGCAGACCACCACCGTGTCATCAAGCTCAGCCGCTTTTTGATTGAAGGTGCGCACCGAGGTGGCACAAACATCCGTATCAATGCTGGGAAATATATTTAAAACTTTGCGTTTGCCTTTATGGTCATCCAGGGAAAAGGGGGACAGATCCTGCTGGACTGCGCAAAAATTATCGATGGATGCCCCTTTGACGGGAAAATTACCGGATAGTGCGACAGGATTGCCTGCTAATTTTGTTTCAGCCATGTGGATATCTCCTTTTTATTATGAAAACATGTTTAAACGTTGGACTTTGATTTATGCGATCATGTTTCAAATAAAAATAAGCGTTTGTTTTCGTTTTTCAAGGGCCACGGTAAACGGATGCAGGTTTGGGATAAATTTTTCCGTTAAAATTAAAAAAACTTGTGAGAATAGGTGTTTTCTCCGGCATTAACCTTTATAAAACAACCATCTGAAATCAATCACACAGATGTGTTACATGCATCGACCCTGTGTCAAGGGCGCTGCTTCATAGACAGAGAAATCCGTTTGCGTTTGATATCCACTTCCATGACCGTTACTTTCACATTCTGCCGGACCGTGACGATTTCATTGGGATCTTTGACAAACCGGTCTGCCATCTGGCTGATATGAACCAGGCCGTCCTGGTGGACGCCAACATCCACAAAGGCGCCAAAGGCCGTGACATTCGTGACCACACCGTTAAGTTTCATCCCGGGTACAAGATCGGTAATGCTGTGCACAGTATCGTCAAAAGCCACATTTTCAAAACTGTCTCTGGGGTCCCTGCCCGGGTTCTGTAACTCCTTAACGATATCTTCCAGCGTGGGTATCCCCACACTGTCGGTGACATATCTTTTCAAATCAAGTCCGGCAATAGCCGGCTTGTTTCTCATTAAAGCATCAATGGGGAGACCCGCATCCTTTGCCATGGCTGTGACAATACCATAGGACTCCGGATGGACCCCGCTGTTGTCCAAAGCAGAGCCGGCATTATCGATTCTTAAAAACCCAGCCGCCTGCTCAAAGGCTTTCGGGCCTAAACGAGGTACTTTCAACAGGGATTTTCGATCCTTGAACGGACCATGCTCATCCCGATAGGTAACAATATTATGCGCCGTGGTCTCATTAAGACCCGCCACACGCCCAAGCAGTTCAGGGCTCGCCGTGTTGACCGCTACGCCAACCTTGTTCACACAGGACACCACATCATCATCCAGAGATTTCTGCAGCAACTTCGGGTCCACATCGTGCTGGTACTGCCCCACTCCAATTGATTTTGGGTCCAGTTTAACCAGCTCGGCCAAAGGATCCATCAGCCGGCGACCAATGGAAACCGCCCCGCGAACCGTGATATCATGGTCCGGGAATTCCTGCCTGGCTATTTTTGAGGCCGAATATATGGATGCGCCGCTTTCATCCACCATCACCACCGGGATGGGGGTGTCAAATTGAATTTTCTGTATAAAACCCTGGGTTTCCCGCCCTGCCGTACCGTTACCCACACCAATGGCTTGAATGCGAAATTTTTTCACCAATCCACAGATTTTTTTTTGGGCCGCCTCGTTATTTTGTCCATGGGGAAAAATCACGTCGTGATCCAGCAGAGCGCCCTGGTTGTCTAAACAGACCACTTTGCAGCCGGTTCGAAACCCCGGATCAATGGCCAGCACCCTTTTTGCCCCCAACGGTGGTGACAGCAGCAGTGCTTTTAAATTCTCCGCAAAAATTCCCACGGCCTTTATATCTGCTTTTTCTTTAAGTTTTTTAATACATTCCGTTTCAATGGATTTTGACAGCAGCCGCTTATAGCTGTCCTGGACAGCGGCCGCAACCTGCCGCGCCGAGGCTGAACTGTTTTTGACGTACCGCTTTTCAATAAGGGTGCATGCCCGTGCTTCATCCGGTCTGACACGAACCGAAAGAATCTTCTCCTTTTTCCCCCGAAACATGGCAAGTATCCTGTGGGACGGTGCCGCAAACGCCTTTTCCTGCCAGTCAAAATAATCTTTATACTTGGCGCCCTCTTCCTTTTTTGATTTTTTCACACTGGAAATAATCATGGCGGTATCATAAAACAGCCGGCGTACCACTTTTCTGACAGGGGCATCCTCATTGATCCATTCGGCAATGATATCCCGGGCGCCTGCCAGGGCATCCTCCTGGCTGTCCACCTTTTTAGGAGATGATATGTACTTTTTAGCCTCGGCCACTGGGTCCTGGTTGGATTGCTGCATTAAAAACCGGGCCAGATTCTCCAGCCCCTTTTCTTTGGCCATAACCGACCGGGTCTTTTTTTTCGGACGATATTTTTCATAAATATCTTCCAGTTCTGCCAGAGTGGCGGCCTTATCTATTTTCTGCGCCAATGATTCGGTATAAAGATCTCTTTCCTTCAAGGATTTTAGCACCACCGACTTTCTGTCGGATAATACCTTATGCCGCTCCCTTAGATCACGGATCTGCCGGATGGCAACCTCATCCATGGAGCCGGTCATCTCCTTTCGATACCTGGCGATAAAAGGGATGGTTGCCCCCTGGTCAAGGAGGCTGACGACACTTCCCACATCTTGCAATTGCAGATTTAATGTTTTGCTGATCTGTTGGATTAATTTCATGGGCACGGTTTTAACCAACCCCTGATTTTAAGTCAAGAACTTGAATAATATTAATATTATATGATAGACTATTGCTATTCTTCTGAAGGGACATGGCAACAGGATTGTGGGGTTTTTACCCACATTCCCCCCCCAAAAATTCAGCGTGGTTTGTTTGACGATTTCGTATTATACTTAAATTTAAGATATTTACAATTACTATGGATAGAAACAACGTGACACAAAAAAAAGTTCCCCTTGAAGACAGTACCCCGCGCATCATGATTGTTGAAGACGAATTTATCATTGCCGACGATATTCGAACCAGCCTTGAAAAGATGGGGTATCACGTCTGCGGTTTGGCAGCCTCCGGTGAAAAAGCCATCCGTCTGGCAAAAGAAAAAAAACCGGACATGATTCTTATGGATATTATGCTCAAAGGAGATATGGACGGTATCCAGGCGGCCCAAACCATTAAAAAAGAGCTGGATATCAGCGTTATTTTTCTGTCTGCCTATTCCGATGATGCCATCCTGAAAAGAGCCAAAGTCTCACTGCCCTATGGTTATTTAATAAAACCGTTCAAGGACAGGGAATTAAAAGCGGCTATTGACATGGCACTTTACCGGGAAAAAATGGAAAAAGAGAAAGCCCGGCTGATAAAAGAACTTGAAGCAGCACTGGAAAGCGTTAAAATATTAAGCGGACTTCTGCCCATTTGCTCCCATTGCAAAAAAATCCGGGATGATAAGGGGTATTGGAACCGCCTGGAAGAATACATCCAGACACACTCAACTGCCAAATTCTCCCATGGGATCTGTCCTGAGTGCATCACAGATCTATATGGCAATGAAGAGTGGTTTGATGACGATTTATCAGGAGCTGTTAAAAATGAGAAAACACCCGATTAGAATCATCATTTTCTCTATACTGGTCATTGTTGCAATACTTTTGCCCCAGACGGGTTTGTCCGATGGCAATAAGCAAAAAATCATCCTGATTGAAACCATGCCGGTACAAACCGTTCTGACTCACAGCCGATGGTTTGTGCAGCACCTGGAAAATTTAGGGCACACCAAAGAAAACGGTGTTCGCCTTGTCACGCTTCAAATCAAGGGGGACAGGGAATACGGGGCAAAACTGTTACAGGCAGAACTTGCCAAAGGCCGGCCGGCACTGGTGGCAACCAGCGCCACACTGGCATCTCAGATGACCCATGAAATGATTGAAAAAAAAAATATCCCCCAGGTTTTTTTCACGGTTTCGGATCCAATCGGATCCGGCCTGGTTAAAGCCATCGGCAGCCCCAGTCGCTCGCACATCACCGGTATCGTCCACATGATCAAAAGAGAGACCCGGATCAACATGGTGGCAGGGCTTATCAAGCCTGTAACCGATAAAAGACCCATCAATATCGGATTTATCCACTCCACATACCCTTCGTCCATGGGCGATATCCGGGAGTTGCAACAGGCAGCAGAAAATCGGCCAGATATCAATTTTATCCCTTACCAGATCACTTACATAAAAATGCCCGCAGGAAAAAAAAGGATGCTCACGGATGTCCGTGCTGCTATTCGCACGATGAAAAACAAAATAGATTACTGGTGGGAACCATCCGGGCCTTTGGGCGAAATCAATGAATATACATCCCTGCTGCTTGAAGAATCATCAAAGCCCATTGTCATGGGGACAAAACTTGGCAGTGTCAAACTGGGGGCATTGCTGCATTTAACCCCGCATCCGGAAGCCACGGGAAGGGAGGCCGCGCTCATGGCGGACGCCATCTTAAAGGGCAGTGATCCGGGATCGATTCCGGTAACACCACCCTCAGCGTTTGACCTGGGAATCAACATTACCAGTGCCGTGGACAACCAGATTGTCATTCCCCCGGATCTTCTTGAGCTTGCGGGGGATCAAATTTTCAAGTAGTGTGATTGCATGCGTCTTCAAACCAAAATTGTTTTAACCATTCTTCCCTTAACCGCACTGTCCATTTTTGCCATGGGGTTCTGGTCTGTTTCAACGATCAAACAATCCATGGAAAAAAACCTGCGGCATTTGATGGTCCAGGAAATTGAAGATTTTGTTGCGCATACGATTACCCGAAACTATAACATTCTTGAAAAAAACGGTCTGACCAATGTTGAATCCTTTGTAAACGCATACCAGAAAGAGGTCTTTGAACAGGCAGATGGATTCCATCTGCTTGAATCAGGCAATTTTTTCATCATTCACCAATCCGGAAATATTTTAAAACAGACTGCGGCCGAACCCGTTGACAAGGCTCTCATATCAAAAGCTTTGAATAAGTTTACCAATCAAGGGGAAAAGTACAGTTTCGGGCACTTTGAAGAGAAAGACAAACACACGATTTTCGCGTTTTCATTTTTCAAACCCTGGCAATGGACACTGGTATATACCATCTCCCATGATTCGGTTCATAAGGCCCAGGACAGACTGATTAAAACCGCCGTCATGATCGCCGGCGGATGCAGTATTATCATTTCTCTTATCATCATCTTTATATTCCGCGCCTTTTTTGTTGTACCCATCACCTACCTGACAGAAACAGCCGCCAAAATCGCCCGATTTGAAGACACCCCCAAAATTGACATTCACTCCAAAGACGAACTGGACGCACTGGCCCGAAGCATGGAGAGCATGGCAGCTTCCATAAAAGACTACCGGGACAAACAGCAGAACTGGCAGCAATTCCTTGAATCGGAAATCCATCGAAACACCCGGAACCTCAATGAAGTCAACACCGCGCTTACCCGGGAGATAAAACACCGAAAAGGGGCTGAACGGGTCCTTCGAAAAAGCGAAGAACGCTTTAAAGCCATATTTGAATCCACCACCGACTGCATCCTGGTATGGGACAAATCTTACAATTATCTATATGCCAACCAGGCTGCCATTGACCATGTCGGCACTACCCGGGATAAAGTGATCGGCAAAAATATCCAGGAAGGTCTCGGGCATGTTCCGGAATTTATGAAATTATGGATGGACAGGGTTGACAGGGCATTTGAAATTGGAGAATCCTTCAGGGTTGAAGATGAAATGATGATTGAAGACCAACCGGTCCATTCGGAATCAGTGGTATCCCCCATACTTGATCCGGACGGAACTATTTTTGCCGTTGGGGTCGTGTACAGGGATGTTTCCGGCCGCAAACAGATGGAACAGCAGATCTCCGAAGCGCTGGACCTGAACCAAAACATCATTTCCGCATCCTCACTGGGTATCCTGGCCTATAAACAGGACGGCAGCTGTGTGCTCGCCAACGAGGCTTCGGCTAAAATTATCGGTGCCGATATAAATCAGGTTCTGGCCCAGAATTTCAATAAAATACCCTCCTGGATCAATGCCGGCTTAACGGATGTGGCCTACAAGGTGATTCAAGACGGTGTTCCCCAAAATTTTGAAATGAAAACCGTTTCTTCATTTGACAAACCCGTCTGGCTTGATATCCGCCTGACACGATTTAATCTGAACGGTAAATCGCACCTGATGATCCTTTTGGATGATATCTATGAGCGGAAACAGCTTGAAAAGCAGGTGACCGCTTCTTTAAAAGAAAAAGAGATCCTGCTCCAGGAAATCCATCACAGGGTGAAAAACAACCTGCAGGTGGTATCCGGCCTGCTAAAAATGCAGGCCTCGAAGACTGACGATCCTAAAACACTTGGCATTTTCAAAGATGGCCAGGGGCAGATCCTTTCCATGGCCCTGGTCCATGAGCAACTTTATAATTCTAAAAACCTGGCCCGAATCAATTTCGGCAGTTATCTTCGGGGACTTATCCAGAGCCTACAGGTCTCCTACGGCATCGACACCCGTGTCATCGAAACCCAAATTGACTGTCCCCCGATTTTTATTGGTATTGATACCGCCATTCCATGCGGCCTGATCATTAATGAACTGGTCACAAACAGTTTCAAATATGCCTTTACACCTGACCGACACGGTGAAATTCATATTGCCTTTCATCTTTTCGAAGAAAACGAAATTCAGATTACCGTAAACGACACCGGTAGAGGGCTGCCCGCTGATTTTGACATTTCAGAAACCAGGTCTCTGGGACTCAAACTGGTCTATAACCTGGTCACTCACCAGCTTGAAGGAGATATCAATCTTTTGCCGCCCCCAGGGACCAATATTGCCATTGCCTTCCCCTACGCCGATCACATCGAATCACAGCGCGTGGATATGTAATCACTACCATACCGAAATTTGCTTCCTTTTTTTAAAAACATAGGGTTTATCCCCACATTTTCACCATACTTTTCCCTTATAGAGATAAACCGGTTTTCAATTTATGATAGCCGTTACTATATCTGCGAACTAAAAAAGGAGCTTCAATGAAAATAAATATCAGCGCCAAAGTGAATATTCTTATTATTACAACCCTGATTATAGTAGGCGGAACCGCTGTCTATTTTTCTATCAGCAGCCTCAACCAGTCCGGAAAAAGAGCTATAAATGAATACAGCGACGGTATTTTAAATGAAAAACGGAACCAGATCCGGGATCTTGTCACATCGGCCCACTCCATCGCACAGGAAAGGCTTGTGGACTCCCAGGACAAAGCCAAACTGAGAAATGAATACGGAAACCAGCTTAAAGCAGTGGTGGAACAGGCTATATCCGTTTTTGAATCAACGGCCAAAAACTCTTTGGATCTGGATGAAACCCGTCAAAAAGCCATGGCGGCAAAAATTATTGAAAAAATGAGATGGGGCCGTGATCAAAAAGGGTATTTCTGGATTCAGGATACCCAGGGACTTATGATTATGCATCCGATAAAACCATCCCTGAATGGCAAACAATTATTGGACTTAAAAGACCCGGATGGCAAACTTTTCTTCAAAGAAATGGATGAAAAAGCCCAACACCAGGGTCAGGGGTTTGTTGATTATAAATGGCCCAAACCTGGGTTTGATGAGCCTGTGGACAAAATCTCGTACATCAAATTATTCGAGCCCTGGGGATGGATTATCGGCAGCGGGGAATATCTTGAAACCACCGAGGAACTTCTTAAGCAAAGCGCACTGCAGAGCATTGGGGCGATCCGGTACGGCAAAGATAACGGCGGATACTTTTTCATCATGAACTCCAAAGGAGACCTGATCCTTCATCCGGTAAAGCCTGAACTTGAGGGGAAAAATTTATTGGAAAACAAAGATCCCTCCGGGAAATTTTTATTCAAGGAAATCATCAAGGCTGCCTCGCAGGACAAGGACGGCGGGTTTGTTGACTACCTGTGGCCCAAACCCGGCTCACAAAAACCGGAACCCAAACTGTCCTTTGCCCTAAAACTTGACCAATGGGACTGGATTATCGGCACCGGCGTTTATACCGATGACATTGAAAAGGCTGTATCCCAAAAGGCATTGCTGATTAAAAAAGAGAGTTCCTCTCAAATCGCCCGTGTGACCGGAATAATCGCCGTGCTGACGCTGGCGGCGCTTGTTGTATCATACTTTCTGGTTGGTAAAGGTGTTGTCGGCCCAATAAAAAGAGTGATTGATATGCTCAAGGATATTGCACAGGGGAAAGGAGATCTGACAAAAAGAATTGTCGACAACTCCGGGGATGAAACCCAGGAGTTGGCCCAATGGTTCAACCGGTTTATTGAGAACATCCAGTCCATGATTAAAAATATCAAAAGCAGCGCAGGCGATCTGACAACGGCGTCACAACAGCTTGCCGGAATCTCCGATCAAATGAACGACACAGCCATGAACACTTGTGACAGGACAAACACCGTGGCGGCCGCCTCCGAAGAGATGTCAACCAACCTGACATCCATGGCCGCTGCCATGGAGCAGGCGTCTTCGAATATAAACATGGTCAGTGCCTCTGCCGATGAAATGTCTTCGACCATCAATGAAATCGCCCAAAACGCTGAAAAGGCCCGGAGCATCACCGAAGATGCCGTCAATCAAACCCGTGACGCTTCCTCCCAGGTGAATGAACTGGGCAGCTCTGCCAAAGACATTTTCAATGTCGTTGGAACCATTACCGATATTTCAGAGCAGGTTAATCTTTTAGCACTCAATGCCACCATTGAGGCTGCCCGCGCCGGAGAAGCCGGTAAAGGATTTGCCGTGGTGGCCAATGAAATCAAGGACCTGGCAAATCAGACCGCCATGGCATCCAATGATATTAAAGAGAAAGTAACCGGTATCCAGACATCAACGGATGGCACGGTAAAGTTGATCGGCGACATCTCGAATGTGGTCAAAGAGATCAACGATATCGTCGCCACCATTGCCACTGCTGTAGAAGAGCAGTCGGTGACCACACAGGAAATTGCCCGAAATGTCTCCCAGGCATCCCTGGGGATAAGTGAGGTTAATGAAAATGTGGCGCAAAGTTCTATTGCGTCCCAGGATGTGGCCCGGGAAATCGCCCAGGTGACACAGGCGTCGGAAACGATGACGGATGGCAGCAGCAAGGTAAAATTAAAAGCCGAAGATCTGTCCGGAATGGCCGGCCTTTTATCTGATATGATGAATAAGTTTAAAGTCTAAATTTTACGCGGGACCATCACGAACCGTCTTTTATCCTAACAAGAGAACCCCTCTGTCTGCCTGCATATTTTTTTACAGGCAGGCAGATCACAGGCATTCATCAATAATACCTTGATCCTGGCGATGCTCTTCATATGATATGTCAATTATCATATTTCCCTTTCCGGTGTTAATGGGGATAGTGATCACCGGGGCAGCGTCCGGGAATTTTGGGCTCCCCATATTCGGGATAATTTGGGGTGGTGAAAGGATGATATCTTTACTTTCCAATTCTTTTTTCGCTGTCCCGGTGATCAAACTGACAATTCTAACGCCTGATTTTGTGCGGTTCGATGCTGTATTATTATTTTTGGTGTTATGTGCGGGTAAGGCTGACAATAGATCCGTCAGTTTAAAGGGCAGACCGAACATAACAGACCCTCTTATACCCCCTGAAAGATCAACCCTGTAGTTGATATCGGGAAATTGTGTTTCCGGCTCTTTTAAACGAACTTTACCAACTTCAAAAGCTACATTTAATTTTTTATCCAGCACCCGATGGGCGGCCAGGATAAAAGAGTTAATAATTTCAGCTTTCATATGTCTCCGATGCACTCGTCATTGGGATCGCCTTTTGAGGATTACAGCCCCCTAAAGTAATAATCCAGTGTCGGGATTATAAAAAATCACAGCACCAAATGAAATACGATAAAAACATGGTGTAAATGAGGGTGAAAACCCCACAAAAAGGAGAACGCTAATAGGAAAAAATCTAATGTACCTGCCAAAAATATATTCGGTTTAACAATCGTATAATAAATATCGATACGCTATTTTAGCGTTTGGGGTCTGATGTTTGGGATGGTATTGATTCTCTTTTGCCGGGGGAAACAACCTTATTTTAAAGAATCATCGTGGCAATCGCCAAAGGTGCCGGCCTACTCTTCTAGCGAATGGAGATATGTTTGAAGGTTGGTGCTTGAATTTACCAGGCCCAGCTTTTTGCGGATGATGTTCCGGTATGACGACACCGTGGAAGGGGCGATATTCATCAGCGCTGCTATCTCCTTGGTACTTCTTCCAAACCGGATAAAATCGGCCACTTTTATCTCTGCGGGCGTCAGCTCTGAATATCTGGCAAACAGGGTGTTGGATACCGGCAGTACTGATTTTTCCAGATTGGAACGGATCATTTGAATCAAATTTTGCTGACCATCATTCAATGGACCGTGTTCCAGTTCATCAAGGTAAGGGAACACATGCTTTTTTACGTTCAAATAGATATGCTGTTCTATTGCTCTTTTTTCTATCTCCCGATTATCTAATATGGATTTTAATGCCGTATTCACCTGTTCAAGATCTTTGGTTTGTTCACTCACCCTGTCTTCCAGCATATTCCGGTTCTGTTCAGCCTGTTGCTTCATTTTGGATTTATGAAGGGCGACTTCTATGGTCGTGCTTAACTCCCGGGACCTGACCGGCTTTAAAAGATAGCCCATGGGCTCTGTTTTTTTTGCTCGCTCCAACAATTGTGTATCTGAAAAAGCCGTCAGAAAGACAATGGGGATGTGATGCTTTTTTCTGATAATATTTGCCGTTTGAATACCGTCCATGGATCCCTTGAGACGAATATCCATTAAGACCAGATCCGGATGGTGCTGAGCCACCAGTGCCAGGGCCTTATTCCCGGATGCGGCTTTCCCCTGGACTGTATACCCCATCTGTGACAGACGGTCTTCAAGATCTGCGGCAATGATCCACTCGTCTTCGACTATAATGATTTTTGTTGTTCCCATACTTTTTTTGAACACTACCAATAATTTTTCGAATTGCCTCCTGTTGGAAGCTTTCTATTGTAATATCACATTTAGCCGGCAAAGGACAATCATTGCATAAACAATATCAACGAACTTATGCCATCAGATGGGACAATAAAATCCGAACGCCGATAACGATCAGAACAATTCCGCCAAAAATTTCCATGCGTTTTCCAAACAGTGTCCCCAGACGTTTACCAATAAAGATAGCCATCACTGACATACCACAGGTGATCACACCGATCATTGCTGCGGGGTATAAGATCGACACATCCAGCACTGCCAGGCTCAATCCCACTGCCAGAGCATCGATACTTGTGGCAACACTCAACAGGACCATGGTCATACCGCGGGACGGATCGTTCTTTTCAACCGGTGTCTGAGTTTGAAATCCTTCCCGGATCATGCGCCCACCGACAATTGCCAGTAGTGCAAACGCAATCCAGTGGTCTATAAACTTAAAGTAGCTTACGAAACTGATTCCCATGAACCAGCCAATCACCGGCATGAAAAACTGGAACAGCCCGAAATGAAACGCCAGGCGGAAAACCGCCCGCCCGTCTTTGGCATATCCAGCTGCGGCTGCCCCAAGAGAAACAGCACTGGCATCCATGGCAAGGCCCACAGCAATCAGTATAATTTCAAATGTGTCCATCTTCCCTTTGATAATATGGCATACAAAAATACTGCAACTTATCTAAAATTATGTCATAATGCAAACCAGATTCAACCCTTCACCATGGAACAGGAGACAAAGATGGAAAAATCAAACACACTGACCATTTTGAAAAATGCATTCCTCATCGAGCGAAAAGGCAAAAGTCTTTATGAAAAAGCCATGGAGCATGCTCAGGATGATATGGTTAAATCATTTTTCAAAGACCTTGTTGACGATGAAACCGAACATATGAACATTCTTGAAAAACAGTTCAAAGCTTACATGAAAAGCGGCAAATTCATGGCCGGCGGATTTGAGAATGATGCATCAAAAGTGGAGGCTCCGGATATTTTGGATGATGCCTTAAAAGATAAAATCAATGCAGCCGATTTTGAAGCAACCGCCATTACCGCCGCCATCAGCTTTGAAGAAAAAGCGGTAAAAATGTACACCCAGAGGGCAGAAGAGGCAACTGACCCTGAAGAGAAAAAGATGTACCACTGGCTGGCCGTCTGGGAGCAGACCCATCTTAAAAAGCTGGTGGCACTGGAAGAATCCCTGATCGAAAACGTCTGGCAGGATAACAATTTCTGGCCGTTTTAATCATTTAGCCCAAATTATAGATATCCGGCTCTGGCCGGATATCTTACCTGACGATTCCTGCCGGGTACTCTTTTGTTTCTCCATCCAGTGTCATAATCGTCCAGTTGCCGTTCTCTTCCTTGGCAGCCACCAGGCAGTCCAGCCGTGTGCCGTCCGTCAGGGTGATATAACACTCCCCGGTCTCATTCAAGGTATTTACAAGGACAAACTTTTTGGTGCTGGCAAGCTTTTTAAATTTTTGCGCTGCCTGCTCAATGGCGATGATCCTGTTATATTCATCTTCATCGATCAGTTTAATCCTGTTTCGCAACGCATCGATCTGTTTTTTCTGATCGGCAATTTTTTTTATCACTTTTTCCATCTCAGCTTTATTATCAGAAGGGATGGAAACAAGGATCTGCTTGTGCAGATCCATGTCGGCTTCAATAAAATTTATTTTTTGCAGTAACGGTTTTACCTGGTCGCTCATTTTTACTTCTCTTATCTTTTTTTGCCGAACCGGCATTGGTTATCTTTTGGGATCTCAGGACCGGCACAACGCCCCTTTTAAGGCCGCCTTTTTACCGCCTTTGGAAATCCAGTCAAGAAATCTGATTATAAAGTTCTTTTTCCTGTTTTTATCTTTCACTCAGTGCCTTTTCATGATGTTTTAAAATCCGGTCAAGTGCTCCATTTGCCCTGATCCGGTGCAGCCCGTATCGCACTTTTTCCAAAATCCTGTCATCTGTTTTTTTACTAAACGCAATATAGAATTCTTCTTCAAAAAGTAAAAGCTCTTTTTTCCAGTAGTCCGGTGGAAAATTATAGGTTTTAAGCCAGTTCGCCAGCGAATGGGTGTCACCGGTGGTTAAATCAAGCCTGCCAATCTTCGGCTCCGCCTTAAAGGCATTCTGGATTTCATTGGTTACCGGGAAAAGATTGCGGCCCTCAACAAATCCTTTGGAAAGCAAAAAATGATGCGTGGAAGATTCCCGGGTAACGCCAATCCTGTATTTTTTTGCATCTTCAAGTGTTTGAATGTTGATATCCCGTCTAAAAGAGGGGCTGAATAGATACATTTTGGAAGAGAACCCGTCAATTTTCACCCATTTGAACAGATCCGCTCTTGCCGGCAGTTTAAAAATGATAAATATCCCGATATTTTCCTGGACCTGTGCCATATCGTATGCCCTGGCCCAGGGCAGTACCCGGATGGAATATTCAATTTCAGCCTCTTTGAGTGCCGCCTTAATGATATCAATTGAAATTCCGGCGGGTTTGCCGTCTTTTTCAAAATTAAACGGATGCCAGTTTTCAGTAACCAGTTTTAACTGTGTGGCAGAGCCCGAGAAGGGCATGACAATCCCTGCCAGTATGACACATAAGATAATAGTCTTTGAAAAATATTTCATCCTGTCTGCTGTCCGCTGTCTGATGTCTGATGTCTGATGTCTGATGTCTGCTTTCCACCTTTATCATTTACCGTCAAATGCGTTCAAAATGCCACCAATTTAAATCAATTGCAAGGTGAAAATTTTAAAAACATTCAAAAAACTTAAGTATTTTAAGGAGTTTGGCCGATTGCCAGAAAAATCATGGGGTGGTATCACCCCTTTTTTTAAAAGCAACGCTTTCAACAAACTATTTTATAATCCTGTACCGCAACAGCACATGTGCCCGGCCGATTTTTGAAATATCAACCAGTTCAAGCGGTACATCCAGCGGATCTGTAAACAGGGACAACCCCTGACCGAAAAAGGTGGGCACAACGGCCAGATGGACCTCATCCACCAGATTGGCGTTCATGAATAATGAGTTGATCATGGCACCGCCAATCAGGGCAACAGATGAATATCCCCGGGCTGCCAGGTCCTCTAACACCTGCTTTGGCGGCTGACCGGTGAAGACAAGGTTCCTGTCATGGCTGGCTCTTTTTTTGTCCCGGGTCATCACGATACTGAGTCTTCCCGGCAGTGCCCGGCCAATAGTATCAAATGTTTTAGACCCCATGATCATGGCACCGCTCTTTTTTGTGATATCCACAAAATATTGTTTATCCGCCTTGCCCGACCAGTCCACCAGCTGGCTGGAATCTCGGGCAATCATCCCGTCTGCGGTGACCGCCATCAGCAGTATTACTTTCATCTGTCTATCCTCTTTTCTTCATGGGAAAAATCCGGCCACGCCTTTGATTTATCTTCCACAAAATAACAGAACCGATCCCAGCACACTTCTTTGTGCGATACCGGGCATTTCAAGGTTACTTTGGTGTCTGAAACGTCAATAACTTCCCAGTCACCCTGCCGTTTGGAATCGTTAATGTAAATCTTCTGCCCTCTCTTAAACGGATAGCTTTTAAAAATCGTCACGTTTTGTTCCATTTTATTCCTTCATCCTTTTCGCGTGAATTCAAAGTACCCTATATTTTTTTGAGTATAAGCCGTTTATGGTATCAACGCAAACCTTGAATTGCTGAGCCCCCATTTCCTATTTGATAAAAACCGGGTTGACATCGGTTTGTCCTGATATATATTTAAACTAAATAAGGAAAGACTAACAAATAAAGCCAAGCGACATGCTTGTAAAAATAGGAGGCAAATACTATGAAAAAAAACACTGCAACCCATGTTGACACCCATTGTTCGGTGCTGAGACAAAGAGACCTGGTATCAAAAATGACCCAGTGCGATCAGCGTAGCAGCAGCGGCGACACCTATAAATGCTACCTGAATGCCACAAAAGAAAGCCGTGAAAACAACGCCTGCATGTTTTCATAACACCTTTTCACAACCCCGCTGCACCCAAAAAAGCCCGGGACCCCTTCCCCCGGGCTTTTTTTATACCATTTTTTGCGGGTCCACCCATTTATCAAACTGATCCCGTGTCACAAATCCCAAGTCCAGTGCCGCCTGTTTCAGCGTTATATTCTCTTTATGGGCTTTTTTAGCAATTTGTGCTGCCTTATCGTACCCGATATGGGGATTTAAAGCGGTAATCAGCATAAGCGATTCATTTAAATGATGTTCAATTCTCGATTCATTGGCCAACAGGCCATCAACACAATGCGTTCTAAATGACCTGGCCGCATCACCCAGCAGCTGCGCCGACTCAAGGAAATTATGAATAATCAAGGGTTTAAATACATTCAGCTGAAAATGGCCGCAGGCACCGCCCACATTAATGGCCACATCGTTGCCCATCACCTGGGCACAGACCATGGTCAGGCTTTCTGTCTGAGTTGGATTCACCTTGCCGGGCATAATGGAGGATCCCGGTTCATTGGCCGGCAGTATAAGTTCCCCGATGCCACACCTGGGGCCTGATCCCAGAAGCCGGATGTCATTGGCTATTTTCATCAGGCTTGCAGCCACGGTTTTTAACGCACCGTGGGATGCGACAAGCCCGTCATGTGCCGAAAGCGCCTCAAATTTATTATACGCCGAGACAAAGGGATACCCGGTCATGGCGGCAATGGCCTCTGCGGTTTTCTCATCAAACCCTTTTGGTGTATTAATGCCGGTTCCCACGGCGGTTCCGCCAAGAGCCAGTTCGGACAGGTGACGCATTGAAAAGTCAATCGCCTTGATTCCGTGCTCCAGCATGGCGACATATCCTGAAAACTCCTGCCCCAGGGTCAATGGTGTGGCGTCCATTAAATGGGTTCGTCCAATTTTTACGATCCCGGCAAATTCATCGGTTTTGGCCTTAAATGCCTGGTTCAGGCTGTTCAGCTCCGGCAGCAAATGCTCCGTCAGGATGCTGAACGCCGCTATATTCATGGCTGTTGGGAAAGTATCATTGGATGACTGGGACTTGTTTACATCATCATTAGGATGAATCAGGGGCTCTCCTGTGCCAAGCCGATTGCCCAAAAGAACATGTGCCCGGTTGGCGATCACCTCATTGACATTCATGTTGGTCTGGGTACCGGAGCCTGTCTGCCATACTTTTAACGGAAAATGCTCATCCAGATCTCCTGCGATGATCTCATCGCAGACAGTGACGATGATCTTCTCTTTTTTTTTATCCAGTATGCCCAGTTCACAATTGACCTTGGCACACACCTTTTTTAGAAATCCAAATGCCTTAATGACCTGCTGCGGCATTTTTTGGGTACCGATTTCAAAATTTTGCAGCGATCGCTGGGTCTGTGCCCCCCCAGTATTTATCTTCAGGAACGTCGATATCCCCCATGGTATCTGTTTCTATTCTTGTTTTCACGATGAGTCTCCTTGATCCGTCGATGATTCTCTTTGTGCCGTAACTGCCTTACTTCTAAAATGTATCATATCGATTTTCAAGTGCAATAGCGACATCCATTTTTCGCGTAAATTAAAATTAGGTTTGACAATTCTTGGTGCCTTTATATAATGAAGCATTCCTTTTCCTGTTTAAGTTCTGTATTTTTTGATTTCATTTTCGTGCATCCGTTTTTCTTTATTAATCTTAATTTATTCGTAAGGGAGGTATGTCATGGGTGAAAGTGTTTACAAAATTATTGATCTTGTCGGTTCAAGTGAAAAATCCTGGGAGGATGCGGCAACCGCTGCAATCACGAGGGCTTCGGCTTCTTTGAGAGACTTGAGAATTGCAGAGGTAAAAAAATTCGACATTAAAATAGAGGCCGGCAAACCGGCTCAATTTAGAACTAATTTACGCGTTTCATTTAAATACGAAGATTAATTCTTTGTTATTAAATATAACGCAATTGTTTTTTACCATAGAGGCATGAAAAAAGTTTGGCAACACCAACGATTTTCATGCCTCTATGATTTTCTGATACCCGATCCGGAACAAACGAACCTGTTTTATCTTTTTCATAGCGGTATTTTAATCAAGAATCTGCCTGACTTTTTGTGATAGTTCCGTCATTAAAATGGGCTTGTGAATAAATCCCTTGATACCGATGGACTCTGCTTTGTCTTTATCTATCTGCTCACTGAAGCCCGTGCAGATTAAAATCGGCATTTCCGGCCGAAGGGAGAGTATACTTTTGGCCAGCTGCGTTCCCACAAGTCCCGGCATGGCCATATCGGTAATAATAAGATCAAAATAGGTGGTATCCTTTTTGAACAACTCCAGGGCTTCCAGACTGCTGGTCCTGGCAGTCACCTGGTATCCCAGCCGCTCCAGAAGGCGCGTGCAAAGCCGGACAATAGACTCCTCATCATCCACAAAAAGAATCCGCTCTGTGCCGGTCTGATATTCACCGGACACTTCATCATTTCCAGTCCCCGTTTCCGGTGCCACCGGCAAGTAAACTTTCACCTGAGTGCCGTCCGGAGACTGACTTTGCACATTGATGATCCCGGAATAGCTTTTGACAATGCCGTGGATAACCGACAACCCCAGGCCGGACCCCTTACCCGGTGCTTTGGTCGTAAAGTAAGGATCGAATATCTTATCCATGACGACCGATGGAATCCCGGTCCCGGTATCGCTTACCTTAAGGCAGCAGTATTCACCTGGCTTCAGATCCAGCCCGGCAGCTGGCTGCTCTTTTTTCAGGCTGACCTTTAATATCCCCCCGGTTTCTTCCATGGCATGATAGGCATTGGTACAAAGGTTCATGATAACCTCATGAATCTCCGTTTCATTGGCCACAATAAAAAGATCGTCCCCATCAAGATCCTGCTCAATAATGATGTTGGAAGGGATGGTGGATCTTATTAATCTTAGTGTTTCCTCTATAACAGGGATAAAAAGCAATGTTTTTTTATCAAGATCTCTCTGGTTGCTGAAAGATAAAATCTGTTTGACCAGATCCCGGGCTCTTTTGGCTCCCTGCAATATATCCTGGAGATTTTCCTGGATCGGGTGATCGTCGTCCAGATCTGATACCGCCATCTGTGCGAATCCGATGACAGGGTAAAGGATATTATTAAAATCATGGGCAATTCCACCGGCCAGTGTACCGATTGACTCGAGTTTTCTCACCTGCTGCAATTGCCGTTGCGCGTCCTTTTTTTCCTCTACAGCCCTGATATAATCGGTAATATCCTTGTAAATCGCCATTTTGGAAATACTGCCGTCTTCATGATGTATCGGCATATTGGCAACCCTGTAAGTACGGTTATCCAACGGGCTTACGATTGTACTTTCAATTGTCCGGCCCGGTGTAAGACTATCAAAGACACACCATTCACAAGGCGTATCCATTTTATGAAGCGCTTTGTAGCAAGTTTCTCCGGTGGCATCTCTGCCAAGGCGATCAATCATGGCGTTATTCATATAGACGATTTTCTTATCTGAAGAGCAGATATAAACAGGGTCGACCATTGACTCCATCATCATCCGGTATTTGGCCTCACTTTTAAGCAGCGCCTCTTTTGCCTTTTCCACTTCAATGATCTGCCCTGTGGTTACGGCAAGGGACTCCAGCTGAAAATCTGCATGAATCGTAATAACATTTTTACTGAACAATGCCAGAACACCCACAATATCCCCTTTTGCAGAGACAAGCCTGTATCCTGCAAAGGAGATCAACCCCAGCTTTTTGGCCCATTCATGGTGGTGAATCCTCGGATCCGATCCAACGTTATTGGTTAGCAATTTGGATCTTGTCCCGGACGCAATCTGACCGATCTTGTAGCAGCCAAAGGGGACACGCCCATGCCCCCCGTCAATATGCTCGTAGCGTCCGGAACTTGCCAGCAGGTGAAGGCATTTATCCTTATAAACGCACTGATGCTCTTCCAACTCTGCCTCATTATGAATACACCCTTTTTCACATAGATCACCGGGTTGAATCATCCATATTCTGGCAAAATCCGCATCAAAAATATCTACAATCGCCTGGGAGACCTCTTTTAATTTGTCGTTTAAAGACTCCAGTCCAAGCAATTTTTCATTTAGACGGTTTAACTGTTTTGACCTTTGCAGACTTTTGCGTTGATGGGTCGTCTCTGTCAGGGTGCCGATAAATCCCGATATCTTTCCTGAATCATCCTTGATTGCTGCCGAGTGGCTGGATACCCAGGTAATTTCGTCTCTGTTTTCAAACCTGAATTCCGTTTCAAAATGACTCTTTCCAGCGATTGTTTCCTGCCAGGCTGCATAGACTTTGTCCCTGTCATCGGGGTGAACTGCCGATGCCCAGTTTGATCCCAGATGCTGTTTTTCAGACAACCCTGTGAATCTACAGATAGCAGGGTTAACATATATGCATTGTCCCAGGCGATCGGCCTGGAAAATACCGATGGGTGCAGATACCGCCAACGTCTTGAAATGATTTTCGAGATCCATATTCATCCTTTGTTACTGTTAATTCATGTCTTACGATATCCTAACGTGGGGAGCCGAAACAGTTTAAATTAATCTGAAACAGAATTATTCCTGCGGCTGATTCATATTAATTACAGATATTTTAAATATTGTTAAGATTTAAGGATCATGGTGCAAACTATACCGGTATTGTAAATGCTCTGGTTGTTTCTGTCAACCGCTTGGAAACACCGATTGAATACGCACGGGATAGATCAGACAGGAGCGTTTTGAGCAGGTCCTGCAAAATTTAAATCGCGGGATATTTTTAATAATTCCCATGTGCGATGATATGATACGAACGTGGACGCTTAATATCGAGTAGGGTGAGGTCGGTTAATTAATCCGGCCTCATCCCTCTCACAGA
>CAZLTD010000075.1:0-26820 GCA_964562385.1 uncultured Desulfobacula sp. | reverse complement strand
GAAATTTTCATTTACGTGGGCTTTTATCTATTTTCATATTTTCCCGATGTGGTCAAGCTAAAACCGGTTTTTTGAGGGCGAATGAAGTAAAGCCGCCCGACTGCAAAAAAACGCCGGACAGAGATTGACAAGATAAACTCAACTAAGTTAAATGTACGTGTTCATTGTTCACCGCAAGGTTGATAGTTAGTTGGAAATAAATTAAATGCCAGTATGTATTAACAGATCCTAATAGCTAATTTAGGATTGACTCAGAGTTGGCAAAAGCACTCAGAATATCACGTATTTTTCGCAATAAGGATATTTATGAAAAAGACAGATATAGTTTGTTTCTCATTATTACTAATTTTTTGTATCTGTTTCATCTCAACAGATGTGTTTGCCCAGAGTAAGAGTATAGAGAATCCTCCAGCAACAAAGTCAGGATACACACTAGGAGGCTCATTAGAAGACAGAGACAGTGTAACGGGAGATCTGGCTCAAGACGATATTGATGTTGGCGCACTTTTCAGGTCTAAGCGATTTGAAAAATTTTTCGCATCATGGTTCGCTGCCAAGCGTAAACTTAACGAAGATTACGGGCTTAAGCTGCAATTAAGCTATCAAGCACTTTATCAGGCCACAAATGAAGATGTCGATGAAGACGGCGCTGCAGCTGGCCGCGCTGAGTTTCAGGGAGCGTGGACGCTAATCGGGCGGAACTCTGAAAATCCAGGATTGTTGTCATTTCGAATAGAAAATCGTCATAAGCTTGGAACCGAGATCCCTCCAACACAGCTTGGTCGCCAATTCGGGGCTGCTGTTGCGACCGGCTCAGGTTTTAACGATTTTGGTTCAGCCTTGACAGAACTTGCCTGGCGGCAGACAGTACTTGATGGCCAGTTGAAGTTTGTCTTTGGTAAAATAAGTGGGGTTAGCTGGTACAATGCCCATGCACTGGCCTCCGCGAAAACAGGCTTTCAAAACCTGGCATTACGGGGGAGCCTTAGCAAACCTGCTCCCGGACGAGGAATCGGCGGCGGTGCCGCAGCACATTTGGGAGATCGTTTTGCTGCTATCGCCGGTGTCCATGACGCCAATGCGAGCACTCCGGATAATCCATTCGATACTATTGATGAAAGCGGATTTTTTCAGTCTTTAGAGTTTCGCTGGTTTCCGACCACATTTGAGCGCAGCAGGTGGGACCAGGTTCGCGTACAGGTCTGGCATCAGGATGAACGCGATGACGCTGGAATACCTTCAAGCGAAGGGGTGACTTTTGTCGCGAGCCGTTTATTTAACGATTTCTGGATGCCGTTTGTGGCTGGTGGCATTTCAGATGGCAAGGCTTCCATCTTCGAAGCGGATTTCATTGCTGGCGTTGGTTTTGGGTTCAATACAGAACGCCGTGACGCACGTGACGTTTTAGGAATTGCAGTTGGCTGGGGCAAGCCAGCAGACGACACCTTGCAGGAACAGTTTACGTCAGAAATCTTTTACCGGTTCCCCCTGGTTCAGAACTTCGTGATAACGCCATCGGTACAATATATTGTCAATCCATCATATAACCTTGAAGAGGACGAAGCTCTGGTTTTTGGTTTGCGTGGACGGCTGACGTTCTAATTACGTGGCAGATTGGAAATAAAAATTGTTGAATATAACTTATAATTTCTATAACAAGGAGAAAAAAATTGAAAAGATATACCCTCAATTCCTTTATTATTACCGTTGCTATAACGATGCTGGTACTGGTCTTTATGGCAGGCTACAGTATCGCCAAGGATAGGGTCGCACCGAATGTAACTGTGACCACAGGACAGGGCAAGAAAGTCTCACTTACGCCGAAAACATTACCTAATTCTCGGGAGTATCTGTATTGCGAACTCGTCTTCGACTATGGTGAGAATGGAAATGATATATACAGTACATCTCCAATGACTGAAGCCTCTTTGGACTGGTGGAATGATATAGACCTTAAAGCGCTCGCGAAAGAATTCGGCGCCAGAGTAGTCTATAAAAATGGTCCTCAATGGTGGGCGATGGACGAAGTTACCGTTATGCTCTCGGAGCCGGTGAAGGTAGCTGGTGTTGATATGGCGTATGGTGCAACTCTTCCGGCAGGGACCATGGAAATACCCAAATACACGATCTTTAATCCAAAGAAATACCAGAACCTTGTTTACAAGGCGGGCCAACCGACCTACCAGCTTGTCGATCCAGATGGCCATGTATATGTGGTTCAAGGGCATAAAGTACCGATCGAGCGAATGGCGGGATTGGGTAACGAATTCAAGAAATTACCCAAAGGGTGGGAATACCGTGTCCAGGTTTTGGAGAAAGATTTGGTCATGCACCTGAGGCCGGACAAGGGAATTCCTTCTGTCCAAGATGAATTCCACCAGATTTATATCCGCATTCCTGAAGGGGTATAAGTGAATATAATGTGAATAGGCTATGCGTGTTCATTTTATCCGTCCATGCAGCCCCACGAAAATTTTTACGACAAACCCATAAATCGAAGGGGAATCCCCCATCCTTACAAACGTGTTTGAGGTAAGACCATCTAAAAAACTGGTCATATGCCGCATTAAGCTGTTTGGTAAGAAATGACGCAACATTTATGTGTCTTTTAGGCAATCCTGCTCTTCTGAAAAAATTCTTCGTTTCTCTATCCATTTTTCATTAGACACGAAGAAACTGTCAAAACGACCAAAGCGTTTGCTCCGATCCACGGAAATATTACCAGCCTTTATCTCATCCTGGAATGCGGTTAATAAACCGCATTCCCAGGCGGCCTTGTCGACTTCGTTATCAATTAAGACCATTGGCCACTTTTTTTGGGGAGGATAAAATCAATAAGGGCATCATCGGGTAATTCCCGCTTATTATTAATTGTATTAAAACTCCGTTTTTCAATCTGAGGTGGCGTACAACATATTGTGGTTGTAAAGTTTTCCACTATTCCACCTAATGCAGGGCTTGACCTTATTATTTCTCATTTGAGTTTTTAGAATATAGAAGCTAATATTTCGTGTTTATACGGCCACCGCAATTGTCCCGTTATTTGCCATGTCTAACAAATTAGATATACCTGTATATACAAGTTGGATTCTTTATGATATGAACATATAAAATAATAGTTAGAAAACAAATATAAGGATTTCCAGGTATGAAAAAGATAATCGAATGTGTTCCCAACTTCAGTGAGGGTAGAAACAAAGAAACCATAGATGCCATCAGCGATGCCATAAAAAATACCAAAGGGTGCAGTCTTCTGGATGTAGATCCGGGCAGGTCCACCAACCGGACGGTTTACACATTTGTGGGTGATCCTGAAGCTGTTGTTGAAGGGGCGCTTGCTGCGGCCCGTGTGGCAAGGGAACGCATTGATATGCGCACCCACACGGGCGAACACCACAGGATGGGAGCCATGGATGTCTGCCCGTTTATTCCGGTGGCCAATGTCACCATGGAAGAGTGTGTGGCTGTTTCAAAGGAGTTTGGAAAACGGGCAGCCGAGGAGCTGGGAATTCCGCTCTATCTGTACGAAGAATCCGCTACACAGGATTATAGAAGAAAGCTGCCCCAGGTCAGGGAAGGGCAGTATGAAGGGATTAAAGACAGGATCACCACCGAGAAATGGAAACCCGATTTCGGCCCGGCTCAATTTGTCCCGGAATGGGGCGCCACTGTGACAGGGGCGCGGTTTTTTCTGATTGCCTATAATGTCAATCTTTTGTCTACCCCAAACCAGGCCCACAGGATCGCGTTGAATCTTCGTGAAAACGGGCGTGGCCCGGATGAACCGGGGCGTCTCAAAGAAGTCAAAGGCATGGGATGGTATGTGGATGATTATAACCTGGCCCAGGTGACCGTGAACCTGAACAATTATCATGTCACACCGCCTCACGTTCTGTTTGAAGAGGTTAAAAAGGATGCGAAATCTTTAAATGTTGCTGTCACCGGATCTGAAATCGTCGGGGTAGTGCCTCTGGAAGCCCTGCTGATGGCAGCCGACTATTACATCGAAGAAGAAGAGCTGTTTATCCTGGATGAAGACCAGAAGGTGCGACTGGCCATAGAGCGGCTGGGGTTGAATTCCGTGGCACCGTTTAATCCCAAAGAGAAAATTATTGAATACATTATTGCCGAAGATAAAGAAGAACCTTTGGCAGGGCTGAGTGTCCGGCAGTTTGTTGAATCTGTTGCAGCCAGAAGTTCGGCACCCGGCGGTGGATCTGCTTCTGCGGCTATTGCGGCTATAGGGGCGGGCCTTGGGGCCATGGTGGCCAAATTGACTTTAGGTGTTCGCAAATTTGAAGACCTGGATGACAAAATGCGAAAACTTGTGCCGCCTCTTCATCAGGCTGCCAATGATCTGATTCCCATGATTGATGCAGATACGGATGCGTTTAACGATTATGTGGAAGCGCTTCGGTTGCCGGAAGAAACAAAAGAAGAGAAAAAAATAAAGGCGCAGATGCTCCAGCAGGGACTTAAAAAGGCCATTGATATCCCGTTGACCACCATGAAGCTGGGGGATGCGGCCTGGGACGCCATGATTGAAATCGCAAAATATGGTAATATCGCATCCCGGTCCGATGTGGAAGTCGGGGCAAAGGCACTTGAAACCGGGATCTGGGGGGCGTATAAAAATGTTCAGATCAACATGGCCGATATCACGGATGATGCGTTTAAAAACAAGACTCTGAAAAAGGCCGATGATATGAAACAGCGGGCATCTGAACGGTGCCAAAAGGTTCTTGAGATATTGGAAAAAAGGGGAGCGTGAAATAGTAACCCATCAGGAGACTGATCATGGCATACGATGAAGGGCTGGCAATCCGGGTAAGAGAATTTTTTCAAGGAGATCCCACTGTGGCGGAAAAGAAAATGTTCGGCGGGTTGTGTTACCTTCAGTCCGGCCATATGGTCTGCGGTATCACCAAGGAGCTGTTTATGGCCCGGGTGGGGCCGGATCAGTATGAAACCTGCCTGAATATGGAACATGCCCGACAGATGGATTTTACAGGGAAACCCATGAAAGGTTTTGTTTTTGTGGATCCTGAAGGCATTGCCGAAGATGAAGATCTGGCCGGCTGGATCAATCGATGCCTGGATTTTGTCAACAGCCTGCCCCCTAAAAGATAACCAGATGGAGAAAAGATCGTATGGAATGCAAAAAAGATCAGAACCTTGATAAATGTAATTGCACCTATGAACCGTGTTCCCGAAAAGGAGTCTGCTGTGATTGCATGACCTATCATCTGAAAATGCGTCAGCTGCCGGCATGTTGCTTTTCGGATGATGCGGAAAAAACTTTTGACCGGTCCTTTGAACATTTTGCAAGACTGGTGTCATCAGGCAAAGTGTAGAATTTTATAGACCTAAGACTTGAACGCTCTGTTTTTTTGCTTGAATGCCTGCCCAGCGTGCGTATCTTTTAGGGAACCTTTTTTAAACCCGTCATTATCAGGAGGTTCCCATGAAAAAACGTCAAGTACGAAATTTTTTGGCAGTCGTTTTGTTCGGAAGTCTATTGTTTTTCCCGTATTCAAGTGCTTTGTCCCATTGCCAGATTCCCTGCGGCATCTATGATGATGCGGCGCGGGTGGAACAGATGCTTGAGGACAGCAGTACCATTTTTAAAGCCATGAATTCCCTATCGCAGTTGGAAGGAAAAAATGATCCCCAGTCCGCCAATCAGAGGGTCCGCTGGATCATGAACAAGGAAAAGCATGCCCAGCATATCATTAAAATCATCAGTAACTATTTTTTAACCCAGCGGGTGAAGCCCGGCCAAAAAGATTATGTGGACCGTCTGAAAAAACACCACGCCGTTATTGTAGCGGCCATGAAAGTCAAGCAGAGTGCCTCGGTACATACGGTCAATGTTTTGAAAGCGGCCATTGAGGCTTTAAAACCTTTCTATCCGGCACACCCGAGCTGAATTTCAAGACAGGCCGGACCGAATGAACCATGTTTTTAGTTGACAGCGAAACTAATTTATAATACAGCTACATCAAAGCTATATTGAGGCAAAAAACACAATACATATATTTCCAGGAGGAAACATGAGAGAAGTAGTCATCGTCGCAGCCTGTAGGACAGCCATTGGTAAATTCGGCGGAACCCTGTCCGCATTGAGTGATATTGATTTTGGACCCATCGCTATTAAGGAAGTCATGAAAAGGGCCAATTTGGCTCCGGATCAGGTTGATGAGGTGATTTATGCATCGGGTTACAGAACCGGTGACCTGCCCATCAACTCCGCCCGCGTTGTTGGTGTGAAAGCAGGAATTGCACAGGAAAAACCCCAGTTCACCATCTCCAAGGCTTGTGCGGGTTCCATCAAAGCCATTACCCTGGCAGCCCAGGTCATAAAGTCCGGTGATGCTGACACCATTATCGCCGGTGGTATGGAAAGTATGAGTAATGCAACCTTTATGCTGAAAAAAGCCAGGTGGGGATACCGCCTGGGCCATGGTCAACTCCAGGATCAGCTGATTCTCTTTGATCCTTTAAGTGGTAACACCATGGGGGAAACGGCTGAAAATGTTGCCGAAGAATACAATGTATCAAGAGAAGATCAGGATGCCTTTGCTTTCAGAAGCCAGACACTTGCTGAAAAAGCCATCAAAGAAGGTAAATTTAAAGAGCAGATCGTTCCGGTTGAAATTCCCCAGAGAAAAGGCGATCCAAAAGTATTTGATACAGATGAACATCCCCGTTTCGGAACCACCATGGAAATGCTCCAAAAACTGAGAGCACCGTTCAGGAAAGGCGGATCTGTAACAGCTGGTAACGCGTCCGGTATGAATGACGGCGGATCAGCCCTGGTTGTCATGTCCAAGGAAAAAGCAGAAGAACTGGGCCTTGAACCCATGGCGACTATCGTTTCTTACGCCTCTGTGGGAGTTGATCCCGCACTGATGGGCATCGGTCCCATTCCGGCCACGAAACTGGCCCTTGAAAAAGCAGGTCTGACCATTGATGATATTGATCTTATTGAACTCAACGAAGCCTTTGCATCCCAGGCCATTGCCTGCATGCGTGAGTTGAAAATGGATCCTGAAAAAGTCAATGTAAATGGCGGCGCCATTGCATTGGGACATCCGGTCTCCGCTTCCGGCGGTGCCATTGTCACCAAACTGCTCTATGAAATGAAAGAGAGAGATTCAAAATATGGTCTTGCCACACTCTGCATCGGTGGTGGTCAGGGCCTGGCTTTAATCGTGAAACGATAAAGCGTTAAAAAACAGATACAACAAAAGAGAAATCCCCTCCACAGGCATTGACCTGTGGGGGGATTTTTTTATGGGTAGAGAGGATCTTAAAGATGCGTAACTATTATTTTTTATAGCAAATCGCAGAAACAGGTTCCGCTACAAGAATATGGTTTTCTATCACTCAAATTATAAAACCCGTTGTGTGACAATCGATTTGCCTTTAGGTGATTCTTTTCTTATATGATTTTTTTTTACAAAATCAGGATTACTGTCGATGTGCAGCATTAAAAAATATGGCAGGGTTATGCAAAAGGGTATCGCTAATTATTACACGAGCAGTTTTTTGGTTAAAAAGAGTATCGCAATAAGAACCACGCTGCCGAGAATTTTTTCCATGGTCTTTGGCGCAAGCCTGAATGATCCCAAAAAAGAGCCAATAAAGCCTCCAGCCAGAACAGCAATTATCAAGGGGATATATTCGGTCAGATCAACAGCGTTGTGTGAAAGACGTGAAATCAATCCTGAAACGGAATTTAGCCAGATAAACACCGCCCCGCAGGCTGCCGCCTGTTTGGGAGTACCAAGGTCCAGGATAATAATCAGGGGCACAAGATAAATCCCGCCGCCGATGCCGATAATTCCGGCAATCAGTCCCAGAATAAATCCGAAGATCAAAGAGATGACAATTTTACCTTTTGAGGGAAGATTCAGTTTGATGGTGCTGTCCTGCCAGAAATAAATACGAGCGGCAACAATGATTAAAGAGAGAAGCAGAACAAAATAAAAATATGCTTTGGGCAGTTTTATGGCCCCGCCCAGGTAGGCCGCCGGCATTGATGAGATTAAAAAAGGAAGGATCAGCTTGAATTTTCCATGTCGGTTCCGTAAAAAGTTGAAGCTTCCGATGGTGGTGACAAAGATGTTCAGCGACAGGGAAATTATGGGGATGGCCAGGATGTTTATCCCGAACAAAGCCATTAGAGCGGTATAGGAAGACCCCCCGCCAAGCCCCACGGATGAATAGATCAAAGCGATGATAAAAAACAGGATCGACAGCAGATATATGGATTCAAAAGAGATCAACATCTTTTGATTGTAGCAAAATCTTTGAAAAGTACAATGGGGGTAATGGTAATATTGGGTGACTGGAATGCCGATGTTAATGGTGGTATTGCTTAAAAGAACCTGTCTGTTTTGGAGTGGGGGTTAAAATAGCCATATGCGGTATATATACGATCATATCCTCACAGACCTTGAAAAAAGATGGTGTTTGTCGGCGGTCCCGACCAGGTTAAGGCGTCCCTATTCCAGTGGAAAGATCAACGTTGTTGATTCGATTTCGTTTTTGGCTGTCAAAAATAATTAAATAAGCCTAATCATTTCTCCAAGTTTTCGGACATGCTTTTTTTCTTCATCCACAATGGATTCAAGCCCCTTTTTGACAGTCTCATTTTCGATGAACATCTCCAGCATTTCATAGAACATGATGGTGTCCTGTTCAAACCCGATAAAGGTTTGCAAAAGGTCGGTGATGTTTTTTGCTTCTGTAAAATCAATATCTTCCAGGGCCAGGGTGTTTTCTCCCATCATCTGTTCAAGCAGTCCGGGTATCATCTGTTTTAAATTGGTCTCGTCAATTTCAAGGGTCAATCTGTTCTTCTGGTCTTTGAACCATTTCTGGTGGCGGGCTTCCTCATCTGCCATCCATTTTAAAAGATCCTTTAAATCCCGCTTTTTGATCCTGGAAAGGGAGTCCATATATACGGCTTCCCCGTTTTTTTCCATTTTTATGGCAATGTCAAACAGATCATCCATTGTAAACATAATTATTTTTTCCTTCGTTCCTGTTCAGTCCAGTCAATACGGCTCATAAGCCCCCGAACAATCCTTACATCCCGGGATGTAAGCCCTGTCTCCCCGAAGATCCGCCTGAAGGTCCGCAGCAGGTGATCCGGGTTCTGGTGATCGAGATAATCAATATCGAGCAGGGTTTTTTTCATGTGGGTAAACATGTGCTCGATCTCGTTTCCAGGGGCCAGGTTTTTGGGTGCCGGATCATAGAATTTTTTGCCGGCATCAGATTTTAGAGAGACTTCATATAAAAGCACTGCCAAGGAATGGCTTAAATTCATGGACGGATACCCCTCATGGGTAGGGATGGTAATAAAATGCTGGCAAAGTTCAAGATCCTTTGTTTCGAGCCCGGTGTCCTCAGGGCCCATGACCATGGCGCAGGTGGTGTCATGACCAAAGGTGTTTATTTTTTGGGCAGCCCCTGCCGGGGTGAAAAAGTTTTTCCGGTATTTTCCAAATCTGCGGGTGGTGCCAAACGCCATCTGGATATCGTGAAGTGCGGATGACAGGTCTTGGAAAATTTCAGCATCTTCAAGAATGTGGAAAGCGGTCATGGCCATTTTTTTGGCTGACAGATTCATGTACTCTTTTGTGGGGTTTACCAGGCGCAACCGGGTAAACCCGAAGTTTTTCATGGCCCGGCACACCGATCCGATATTGAGCGGTCCCTGGGGTTCAACAAGGATGATGGTTAGATTTGTTGTGCTCATTTCAGTTTCTCTTTTGTGTCTATTATCAAGGTGACAGGGCCGTTGTTGACAAGGCCCACATCCATCATGGCCTGGAATACACCGGTTTTTGTCTCAATACCTAAGCTTTTTGTCTTTTCAACAAAGTACTCATATAATTCATTTGCCTTATCAGGTTTCGCGGCTTTGATAAAGGAGGGGCGGCGGCCTTTTTGGCAGTCCCCTAAAAGGGTGAACTGTGAAACCACCAGCATCTGGCCCATGACATCTTTCAGCGAGATATTCATTTTACCCTGATCCTCTTCAAAGATTCTCAAGTGAACGATTTTTTCAGCCAGGAAATCAGCATCCTTTTGGGTGTCGTCTTGTCCCACGCCCAGCAAAACCAGAAGACCTGGGCCTATTTTTGAAAATATTTTGTCATCTATGGTGACGCTGCCTTGGGTCACCCGCTGGACTATCGCCTTCATAACGATTCCTTTGATTTCATGATATCAGTCCGGGTTCCGGCCAATGGGTATTGAATCCATGTTCTTTTAAAAGGGCAATCGCCGTATCCACATGTCCACCGGCCTGGGCTGCACTGTGGCTGTCATCACCGGGAACAAGGCAAAGACCCATCTTTTTTGCCAGTTTCATGATGGATGGGGCAATATAGGGGGCGCTTTCCCCTCTTGCCAGTGGCCTTTGATTAAAATCCAATACAAGACCCAGGGATTTTATCAGTGCAAGATTTCGTTCAATTTTTCCGGCAATATCAGGGTGTAAAAGGCGCTGTTTGAACTGTGGGTCAAAGATCCTGATTAGATCAATATGACCCACGACAAAGGGTTTGATGGTCTTGATCATTTCATATTGAAGATCAAAGTAGGCCTTGTATAACCCTTCTATGGATCCGCAGGAAAGTATCGCTTTCTCGTACTCTTTTTTTGAATAATCAAAACAGATATCATTGACATGATGCACCGAGCCCACAAGATAATCCGGCTTGAACTGCGAAATTAAGCTGGAAATATGATCTTTGTATCCGGTTACCGTCTCAGTTTCCATTCCCACATGGATTCGGATTTTGTCTTGATACTTTTTTTCAAGGGCCCTGGCGGTTTTGATATAGGTGCCAAACTGCTGCAAAAGATCGTTGGCATTAAGCCCCTGTGCAATTTCATCCGGGTATAGAAAACGGTCTGTCGCCGGCGGGATATGCTCGGTGATTCCCACCTGCCTGAAGCCGAGCCGAATATACTGCTTGATGATATCTTCCAGGCTGTCTTGGGCATGCCAGCAGAATTGTCCACTGTGGCCGCCGTGCAAAGATATAAGCTGTGTGTTCATGGCTGGCAAATTATCATTAAAGTTGTGGAGAAATCAAGGATGCATTTAAATGGAGAGCAGTCAGCAGTTAGCCATCAGCTATTAGGCAAAAAGAGATTTGTTTTTTTAAAAGCTAACGGCTGAAACCTAATATCTAACCACTGATACCTGACACCTAACCGCAAATACCTCAACCCTCCTACAACCGCTGGATGATATATAAAAATGTGGGGAATCTTGCTTTTGCCTTAAGCCGGTAAAAATCGTATAAGACCTGTCTGGAGGGCTGGCCGAATGCCAGTGGTGACAAATAGATTGTCCCTTTGGGGCACGGTCTTTCAACACTTTTTTGGATCAGGTCAAACAGCGCATCATAGTGGGCGTCGGGAAGGCTTTCGTCCATGACAAAGTTGCAGGTGATTTCAATGTTTTGAAATTTTTGATTAATGGCCTGAATTTTTTTAAAGGCATGGGCCACATCAGAGGCAGTAACCGGTTTTCCCAGTTTTTCCAGCGTTGCTGCATCATGTGACTCAAGGCCGATATTAATATATGTGACATAGGGCAGTTGGTTTAAAGATTCAAAAAAATCCTCTCTTTTGTTCAACAGGGAATCCACACTGCCGAACAGGAACAAAAAGTTGTTTTTCATAAAAGAAGCAGAAAAGTTAAAGGCATCAAATGCCTGGGAGGCCGCATACAGGATCAGGTCGGAAGGAGTGTTTAAAGCGTCGTGGTCCCCTAAAAAAAGAGCGTTGTGGTTGTAAAGATCATTTCCATAAATTGTTTGAAGGTTACAAATGGTTCGGCGGATGGCAGCCCTGGAATAGGCTGTGAATTTATGTTTATTTTTTATTTTGCAGAACCGGCATTTGTACAGGCACCCCTCACAGATTGGCAATGGGATGATATTGTAGTCCACATGCCGGGCATCCGGCGGCATGACACTGACCCGGGACCCAAGGGTGCTGAATAATTTATCGGCTTTTTGATGCAGTTTTTCAGGTGTCTGGGCCAGGATTTTTTCAAACCACGCGGCAAAGGGTGCCGGCATTTGATTTGTTGATAAATTTTTGATCATGGTATGCCACCCGGAAACAAGGTGTGCCACTTCAGGCACCTCAAAGGGCCTGCCGCCTAAAAGCGAGTTGGTAGGATACATCAGGTTGGGCAGATAGTATTCGCCAAGGGCTTCAAAAACGCCGGAATACCCGCCGGTGGAATAATAGACCCAGTCATTCCCCTTGGTCCGCTTGAGCCACTCCTGGGGATGGATCCATGTCTTCTGTCTGGACCGGGCGTGCCGGATTTCATGATTCAGGTTAAATTCAAATATTGTCTTTTTCGTGGTTATCCTTGAAAACAGGCCATACTTTATTGGATAGCTGACTTTTGCATACTCGTCGCTGCCACGGATGTCCAGTTCAATGACAAACTCTTTTGCCCGGTATTGTTGATATGATTTGTCCTGTGGGATATTCAGCTGTGTCTCTCTTTGTTACATTAACCTGGATCGTAATATCTCAGGGTCTTGTTTAGTATTCGTCCGGTAATTTGGCAAGAAAATTTAAAAAATGATTTTTTAAATTTGTCAAATTTGTGGTATCATCCTGATATACTTTTAAAGCTGTTTCGACGAAATGTAATCTATCCATCCAATACACCGGGAAATCAAGATGAAACATCGCCAACGCTGTTTCAAAAAATTATTGTCCGGCGCCTTGCCAATGATGATTGCCTGTGTTTTAAGCCTGTCAGCGGAGGCGTGGGCGGCTGCCGGAAAGGCGCCGGGTTCGACACCGGGCGGGCTGTCTGAATTCTTTTTAATGGCATTGTTGGGGACAATAGCCGTTTTAGCCTTGGCTGCAGCAGGGATACTTCTGGTTCGACTGAATCGATTAAAGTCACAATGGGCAGATTCTAAAAATGATTCGGGTTTGACGAAAAAGCCATACCGGATGATGGTCGAAAATGCAGACCAGGGAATCCTGGTACTCCAGGAGCTTGAACTGAAGTATGCCAACCAGGCCGTGTATGATCTTATGGGCATGTCCATTGATGAATCGGATTCCACCCACATCGCCGATTACCTCTATCCTGAGGATCTTGATATCGTACTGGAAAGCTATGAAAAAATTATTTTCAACAAGGAAAAAATCAGGAATTTTTCAGCTAGAGCTATTAAAACCGATGAGAGTGTCATCTGGATCAACGCCCGGTTTGTTCCGATAACATGGGAAGGAGCACCGGCGGTACTGGCTTTTTTAAGAGATGTTACAGCGCAGAAGATGCTGGAACAGGATCTACAGCAGGCCCAGCGCATGGAGGCCATCGGAGCCTTGTCCGGCGGTATTGCCCATGATTTTAATAATATTTTGACCACGATTATTGGTAATGCCGAAGTGGCCATGATGGACCTTGAAGAGACCGATCCGCAGGCAAAAGAATTTGAACAGATTCGAAAGTCAGGGTATAGAGCCCGCGATCTGGTTCGCCAGATCCTGACCATCAGCCGGGAAAATGCCCAGGATGTACAGCCGCTTTATTTGACCCCGATGATCAAAGAAGCCATGAAGCTGTTGCGATCCACACTGCCAAAAGAGATAAAAATTCAGGAAAATTTTGAGAAAAAATTGAAGCTTGTGAAGGCCGACTCCATTCAGATGTATCAGGTTTTTATGAATCTGTGCACCAATGCAAGAGATGCCTTGAAGGGCCTGGATAACCCCTGTCTGGAAGTGGTGCTGGAAAACGAACAGATAAGTCGATCAGGTCAGGTGGTTCCCAGTGATCTGAAACCGGGCAGCTATGTGGTCTTCAGTGTCCGGGATAATGGAGCAGGCATTGATGCCACAATTGCAGACCATATTTTTGAGCCCTATTTTTCGACCAAAGACAGCAAGTCCGGAACCGGGCTTGGGCTTGCCACTGCATTGGGGATCGTAAAGCAGTACGGTGGGACAATAAACTATGATACATCGGAGAAAGGCTCCTGCTTTAAGGTGTATTTGCCTGTGCATGAACCTGAGGCAGAGGGCAATCAATCAGCCCCGGAAGACTCAGGCACAAGAGCCGGAAAGGTCTTGTTTGTGGATGATGAGCCTGAGATCACCATGGTTGCCGAGCGGATGCTGAAAAATCTGGGATTTTCAGTGATGACAGCCAACAGCGGTCGAAAGGCATTGGAAGCCTTTTCAAGATCCCCGGAATTTTTTGATCTTTTGATTACAGACCTGTCCATGCCCGGTATGTCCGGAGACGCATTGGCGAAGGCGGCACTGCGCATTCGCCCTGGAATTCCGGTGATCATATGCACTGGCCACAGTGATACCTTTAACGCGGCGGCGGCAAAAAAAGCCGGGATATCCGCCTATGTTGAAAAACCCTATGACTTTAAGTCCCTATCCTCCCTGGCCTCTTCTTTTATTAAAAAAACAAAAGCTGCCTGACCTTGACGGATATCCAAAATTTTTCTATTGATATCCAAATTTAACACAACCAAAAGTGAAACATGAAAATACTCTATTTAGAGCCGTTTTATGGCGGCTCGCATAAGGACTTTGCCCTGGGGTTCAAGAAACACTCCCAGCATGATGTGGATCTTGTAACACTACCGGACAGGTTCTGGAAGTGGCGGATGAGAGGAGCGGCGCTTCAATTTTTAGAGCAAATCCCGGATCTTGACGACTATGATGCTGTTTTTGCCACAGATATGATGGATTTAACCGATTTTATCGGGCTTGCCAAAAAAGAGGTGCCACCCATATTGATCTATTTTCATGAAAATCAGCTCTCCTATCCGCTCTCCCCCAGGCAAAAACAAGATTTCCATCTGGGGTTTACCAATATTATTTCTGCTGCCGCTGCTGACCGGGTTATGTTCAATTCCTCTTTCCAATTGAATGCATTTGCTGATGAGGCACGAAAGCTCATTAAGCAACTGCCGGATTTTCGACCTGCAGGGCTGATTGAAGAAATTCTTAAAAAATCAGAGGTTGCCTATCCCGGTTGCCGGTTTGAACCGGGAAAAATGAGCATGGATGAAAAAGGGGAACAGCCCCCCTTGATCATCTGGAACCATCGCTGGGAGCATGACAAGAATCCCCATGACTTTTTTGAGGCGCTGGCAATTCTGGATAAAGAAGATATTCCCTTTTCCCTGGCAGTCCTGGGCGAAAGTTATGAAAATTATCCCTCTATTTTTGAGGATGCCAGAAAAAAGTATGGCGACCGGATCAAAGCATTTGGTTTTGCCGATTCCCGGGACACCTATGTTTCCTGGTTGAAAAAAGGGGCCATTGTCGTCAGCTGTGCCATTCAGGAAAATTTCGGGATATCTGTTGTTGAAGCGGTTCGCTATGGGTGCCTGCCTTTATTGCCGGACAGATTATCCTACCCGGAACTGATTCCTGAAAAACACCATCACAGCGTGATATATCGTACGAAAAATGAGTTGGTTGAAAAATTAAGAGAGATGCTTGTTAATTTTGATCAATACAGACCGCTTTATACAGAACTGTCAACACATATGGAGCAATTTTCCTGGTGTATCCGGGTAGATCAGTATGATAGGGCGTTGACTAATATACAAAAAACTTCTTGATTTCCGACAGCTGTACTGTCTTTTTGTAGAACGTCAACGCCTGAACCACCTCTTTAATCATGGTTGGATTTAATTCCCCGCCGCTTGCGGCGGGATAGTTGATTTCAATCTTTGCGTTCCCGTAAATATGATGCGAATTTGGGGATGCCGGCTTTTGTAAACCCATAGTGTTTGAAGGTGACGACAGTTCCCGGCAGGGGAGGATTTTTCCTTGTTTTGTCTTTAAACCCGGAACCCAGTTTAAAAATAATACCGTTTTCAAGCCTCAGGGTAAGCGAGCCCATAAGGTTTTCATATTTCCCTTTTCCTTTGTTCAATCCAATAACAACACCTTCCATGTCTCCAAAATTTTTAACCTTCAGAACATGGGCACTGCGGCCGGTGTGGTAGGCGATCTTTGGGTCCTTTATGATGACCCCTTCTCCTTTTTTTGACTCTATATGGTGTAAAAACAGATCAAGGGCCACTTTGTCTTTGATCTTGATCTGGGGAATGATTCTGACATATTGGCTCTTGTGGGATTTAAACCATTTTTGGGCCTTGTCGAGTCTTGAGAAAAAGTTTCCCTTTTGATGGGGGACTTCAAAAATATTATAGGATATTTTCTCCCAGCCATCTCCCGGTATCCTGTCAAGAACGGTTGACTGGATAAATTCAAAATCATCCCTTTTACTCCATAGTTCGCCATCAAGTTCAAAGGGCGGGAAGTCTTTAATGAACCAAGGGGGCGGATGCAGCAATACCCCTTTCCGGGTCAACAGTCTTGTGCCGTCCCAGTAGCCCCGGATGCCATCTAACTTTTCACTCATGACCCAGCCTGAGATCTCTTGGCTTTGCGTGTATGTTTTAGGTTTTTGCAAAAACAACTCTCCGGCAAACACCGCAGGTGCAAACCAGCACAATAAAAGCATAGAAATTGCGATTGTAATCTTAGGAATCGCACCAAAATAACTTGATCTAACTTGATTCCAAAACCCCTTAAAAGACGGAGGATCTTGAAAACAAAAGCCCACGTAGTTTTGGAGTCGATCCTTAACTCCCGGATAAAGATCCATTATGCCTCCCTGATTAAGTGTCCTGCTATCCCTTGATTCTAATTGTTTCTTCCTTAATTTATAAAAAGAGGTTGAATCCAGAATGATATAAAAATACTCGAGTTGGACAACCAATAGCTATGGAGTGGTTATGCCGTTTGTCAACGTACCAGGATTGCAGGGGAAAGTCTATGTTCCGGACAAAAAGAAAGATTGCTGTAAAAAGCATCCCTGCAAAGATTGTTTCTCCTGTGACTTTTGTTCTGATGACAGGTGTAATGTCTGTCAATCAAAGACGCCTGATAAATGCACAAAAAACCGGTAGGGATGGTAAAGTCCTGCTTGAATATGTTACGAAATTTTTTAACTGATATTTAAATCGGTTTTACCGATTCCACAGATCCCATATTTTTAGAAACCAATCTTGTGAAAATCATTAAGCAATGCCAGGACCGGGCGATTTTCAAGAATAAAAAAACAATTGAAGGAGATGCTTTATGGTCTTTTGAATTGTTTCATGAATATTGGCGTTCAAAAGTGCTCAATTCAAATAATTCTTGACAATGATGCACTGGATGATCTATCCCGGATGTTTCATGAGTTATGCTGTTAAGTTATTCGATCATTATAGGTGGTTATATTTGCTAAATAAACAAAGACGGTGGATACAAAATGTCACCCTTCGGGCGAAAGGATTTTACTTCATCTGTTGCGTTACAGGCCGCTCGCAGTAAAGAACTACGGCTTCACGTCCTATGCCTTACAGCTAAAACAAAATCCTTTCGTGAAATATCCGGGCCAGGACGTTCATGTTTTGGCCAGTCCCATAAATGATAATTTTGAGGATTAAAAAATATGAATCATCCTGAAAAAGATACAGGGTCCAGCGGTCTCAGACTTGTATCCTGGGAAGCCACTCGCAGGTGCAACCTTTCATGTAAACATTGCCGGGCAACCTCGGAGAATCATCCTTATGATAATGAAATAGGCACAACGGCATCTTTGCAATTGTTGGATCAAATCAGGGAGACAGGGACGCCGATTGTTATTCTTACCGGCGGTGAGGTTTTATTAAGAAAGGATATTTTTGAAATCGGAGCCCATGGTACAGATATAGGGCTTCGTATGGTCATGGCAACAAATGGAACCTTGATTACTGAAGAAATTACCCAAAAGATGAAAGATTCCGGGATCCAGCGGGTGAGTGTCAGCCTCGATGGTTCGACCTCAGAGTCGCATGACGTTTTCAGAGGGGCTCACGGCAGTTTTGCAAGCGCATTGCAAGGTATTGACCTTGTGAAGAGGGCCGGCATTGAGTTCCAGATTAATACAACGATTACCAAAGATAATCTTGATCAGATTCCTCAGATTTTGAATCTTGCTGAAAAACTGGGGGCAGCGGCCCTTCATATCTTTCTGCTCGTGCCGACCGGGCGCGGAAAATATATCATTGACAGCGGAATTGAAGCCAAAGAGTATGAAAAGATTTTAAACTGGTTCTATGACCAGAAAAAAAAGACTCGTCTTCAACTTAAAGCAACATGCGCACCTCATTATTTTAGAATTTTGCGACAGCGTGATAAAAACGTTACATTTGAAACACATGGGCTGGATGCGGTGACAAAGGGATGCCTTGCCGGAACCGGCTTTTGTTTTATATCCCATGTCGGAAAGGTCCAGACATGCGGTTTTCTGGATATTGAATGCGGGGATATTACCCAGCAGACGTTTAAGCAGGTGTGGGAAGGCTCTGGAATTTTCAAGGTGCTCAGAGATGTTGATACCCTTGAAGGCAAGTGCGGTGTCTGCGGGTTTCGGCGTGTTTGCGGCGGGTGCCGTGCCCGTGCATATGAATCAACAGGGAATTATCTTGCCGAAGAACCCCTGTGCTCATATGTCCCGCCAATTTTAAAAAAATGAGGTCATAGAACGTCTTTTATTTAAATGACCCTGGCGAAGGCTTGTTCTGGGCCGAATCCAGGCATGACTTGCGACTCTTTTAACCTTCACGGTTGCTGACGATATGATTTCGTAATTCATTGTGTTAGGTTCTTAAGCTTGCTCATCCGCCGTGATGCTTCCATTACCCATTGATCCCACTATAATTATTTCACTGTAGACCTTGTTTTTTGAATAGGGTTCACATCTATAATCTGATCCATACAGACCCTCCCAATGACAGTATAATGCCTTTTGATTAAAACAATCATGATTTTTTAATAGTCCGGGGTGATGGCCTTAATATGAATCCGAGCCCTGGCAAGAGCTTGATTTATTAGGTGATCCTTTCATGAAATATCCGGGATAGACTTCTTGTTTTGTACCGACAATCCCCCTGTTGTTAAAAAAGTTATTTAATAACAGGGGATTTCAAATATATGACAATAACTCATGTATTATATTATAATTATTAGTTTGACTTATAGTTATTGAAATCAATATAACCATAACCATAAAAAGCAAAAGATGCAGATTAGTTTTTAAGAACCTTTTCCAGACTTTTTCTGGCGAAGTTGTTTTAGAAAATAAAATGAAAAAGGAAAGATACTAATGAACAATGAGATTAACGGAGGAGCAAAAATGGATAGAGAGCCAACCTTACGTAGGAAAACAGCATTATCCTACAAAACGGAAGAAAAGACAGTCATGCGGGGTTACAACCTCAGCGATTTAGCTGAAGAAGGTTATTCGTTTTACGACGCCATGTTTGTGCTGTTCCAGGGTCGCATTCCGACACAGAGCGAAGAAAAAATGCTCAAATATGAAATGGGTGTTTTCCTTGAGCATTCCATGTCTCCTTCGGCTGTAGGTGCCATTGGTGTCAGTGCCGGGCGGCCGAACCTTCCCGTATGTGTAGCAGCGGCAGTTTCCACCTTTGGTGGTGTGCATGGACCGGGAGCCGCCCATGGTTACATGCTCAATAAATATCTGGACAGGGGTCTTGAAGAAGGACGGACCGTTGATGAGATGGCAAAACAGCTGGTTGATGACTACATGGATAACGGTACACCTGTCATGGGTATGGGCCAGCCCCAGCATATCGACAGTGATCCCAGGGCAGAACCCATCCATTTGAGACAGGAAGAGTTGAAACTTGAAGGGGTCTACCTCGAGTTCCAGAGAGCCCTTGAAAAATATTTCCATGCAAGACGAAAAGCAGACGGCCGGTCTTATGTCGGTGTCAATGTTGTTGGTTCGGGAAATACAGCCTTGATGGAAATCGGGTTTTCTCCCAATGCCGGCTGGTGTATCGGAAGTGTTGTCCGTGGATTCAGCTGCGCGGCACATGCATTGTATAACATGAAAAAAGGGCGTGCATGGGGCGCATCCAGAAATGAGCCCATGGTGCAGATGATTGATCTGTCCATGATCAAATATGTGGGACCTGAAGATAGAATTGTACCGAAACAGGAAGAAAGACAAGAATACGCTTTGAAACAAAAGGAAGAAGGAGAATATAAACAATGGGTTATCTAGATCAGGAAAAAACCGACGCGCTGAACAACAAAAAAAGAGAGCGGGGAATCGGTAATTTGGGCAGCGAGAAAAATCCCTTTGATTATTATGCCAGAGAATACGGTACTATGCCCAGGGATGAGAAACGCGCCCCGTTTCAATGGGTTTCTGAAGTTTCCTATAAAAATGTCCATCGAATTGTAACACGGGGTTACGACACCACAGAACTGATGGAAGAGGGCTATGGCGTTATTGAGGTGTTGTTTGTGGATTATCAGGCAAGGATTCCCACCATTGAAGAAGGTGAAATGCTTAATTATGTCATGATCATGATGCTGGAAGACGGTCTTTCAGGCCCTGCGGCCATCTCCAGAATCGTGGCAAAGTCCAAGACATTTCTGACCCAGGCCTGCGGTGCATCAATAATGGCGTTCGGCCATGCATACGGCGCGTACTCCGCATTTGGGAACCGCCTGGAAAAATATATCAATCATGCCAAACAGGAAGATGTCTCTTTTGCCCGCACAGCAGAACTGATAGTCCGTGAAAACGGTATTGATGAGGCACTGGGAGTCTCCAGCCTCATGCTCAAAGATCCGGCAGCCAAAAAGATGATTGCACGTGCAGAAAAACTGGGTGTAGCCGGTGAAAATGTTGAGTTTATAAAAGAAGTCGTAACAGCAGCACAGGCTGAATGTTCCACACCGGTTGATATTGATATGCTCGGTGCCACAGGAGCAATTATGCAGGACCTTGGTTTTACCCCTGAAGCCACCTGGGCAATACTTGCCATTACCCGTTCATTTGGGTGCGGTGCCCATTATATCGAAGAGGTTGAAAGAGGCGAATCAAGCAGAATGGGTCAGCAGTTGTCTTCGAAAGTGGATTATGACGGGCCTGCTGACAGACCTGTACCGCCGCTCAAAGATAGGGAAAAGCATGCTGAATCTGCGATCTGCCAGACGCCTGAAGAATGGAAAGAGCGGTTTAATAAAATGAAAGACCTTAAGGGCAGCGGTTTCAGTATTGTGGAAGAAATTCATGATCCCAGCAAAAAATCAGGGATTAAAAAGGTTGGAAAACTATAATAACTTTTATGGGAGATTAGAAAATGGAAGTTGTCAAACCTGTTAAAAGAAATGTTCTTCTCAATCCCGGTCCTGCCACGACTAGTGATGCCGTGAAATACGCCCAGGTGATTCCGGATATTTGTCCGCGGGAGCAGGAATTTGTCGATGTGATGACAAATGTCAGGAAAGATCTTGTTAAAGTAGTTCACGGCGATCCTGAGAAGTATACAGCCGTGATTTTTACAGGTTCCGGAACGATTATCCAGGATGTACTGGTTAATTCTCTGGTTCCCGAAGGCAAGAAAATCTGTGTTGTAAACAATGGTGCCTATGCTGCCCGGATGGCTGAGATTGCAGGGTATTATAATATTGACTGTGTTGATATTAAATCCTCGACAACGGATTTGCCCGATCTTGATGAAGTGAAAAGAGTCATAGAATCGGATAAGGATATTGCCGTGGTTGCAGCGGTTCACCATGAAACCGGCACGGGTGTGTTAAATCCAATAAAAGAGATCGGTCAGATGGCCCACGATAACGGTGCTATCTTTATTGTAGACACGATTTCAACCTATGGACTGAGACCCATTAATATTGAAGAAGAGAATGTCGATTTTGTCATGTCTTCGGCCCAAAAAGGTCTGGCCGGTATGACAGGCGCTTCCTGGACCGTTGGAAACATAGATGCCATCAGAAAATCCAAGGACTATCCCACCCGTTCTTATTATTGCAACCTTTTTATGCAGTTTGATTTTTTTGACAGGGTTGGTGAAATGCATTTTACGCCGCCGGTACAGACGGTTTACGCGCTTTCACAGGCAGTAAAGGAGTATTTTGAAGAAGGTGAAATGTCCCGCTGGGATCGTCTCCAGAAATGCTGGGAAGCAATCCATGCAGGACTTGGGGAAATTGGCTTAAAATCGGTTATTAAAAAAGAGATCCAGGGAAAACTGGTTGTAACAGTGGAAGCTCCGGATGATGATAAGTTTGATTTTGCCACACTTCATGACTACTGCTATGAACGCGGTTTTACAATCTATCCCGGTAAGATGTTTGGTTTAAAAACATTCAGACTCTGCAATCTGGGCCTTATCACTGAAAAAGACATTCAGGACTTTTTTGGTGTTGCTCAAGAAGCGTTCGCGAAAATGGGATATACCCTGCCGGTTAAGTACTAAACCATATATATTTATATAAAAATTGAAAACGGAGAAAAATCATGGAAGACAATATTCAGGAAATGTATAAAAAAGGCAGAAAAGCATTTGAAGAAGTGGAATACTGGCCCCAGGAAAAAGTGGACATGGTCTGCCAGGCGGTGGGGTATGCACTTACACAGGAAGATGTCAGAATAACACTGGGTAACCTGGCGGTTGATGAGTCCGGTATCGGTAAAAAAGAAGACAAAATTGCCAAGATTTATAACAAGACCTTGGGAACACTGTGGGATCAAAAAGGGGTTAAAACCTGCGGCATGATTTCCGAAGATAAGGCCAATGGAATCCGTACCTTTGCAAAACCAATGGGTGTTATTGCCAATGTTGTACCCTGCACCAATCCCGAATCAACCATCTGCTGCCTTGCTTTAAGTACCATTAAAACAAGAAATGCCATGATTGTTACACCGCACCCGAGAACACAGAAGACTTCCTATGAAACCGTACAGTTTATCCGAGCAGCACTGGAAAAAGTGGGTGCGCCGGTTGACCTGGTTCAGTGTATCAGAAAAACAAGCCATGCCATGACTTCGGCTTTGATGTCTGAATGTGACTTTGCTGTTGCAACCGGTGGTGCTGCCCTGGCAAAAGTTGTGCATACAGCAGGCAAACCTTCCCATACGGTAGGTGCCGGTAATGTTGTGGCCATCGTTGACGAAAGTGCTGATCTTGCCAGTGCCGCAGAAAAAATCAGAATCTCAAAAACAGCAAACAATGCTGCCTCCTGTTCCTCTGAAAATGCAGTGGCCATTTATGAGACAAAATATGATGAAATGCTGGAAGAGCTCAAAAAACAAAAAGGGTATCTGCTTTCCACCGATGAGAGAGAAAAACTAAGAGAATACATGTGGCCTGACGGTGAACATTTAAATCGTCATGTTGTTGCAAAACCAGCCACCGTCATTGCTGAAGCTGTCGGCATCAGTGTGCCTGCAGATACCGAAATTCTTATGGTTATCGGCGAGAAAGTCGGCCCTGAAGACCGTTTTTCCGGTGAAAAAATTTCTCCTGTATTGACTGTCTGGAAATGGAATGATTTTGATGAGATTGTTGACCGTGTGGGACACATCCTGAAATTTTCCGGAGAAGGCCACTCTGTTTCCATCCATACGGAAAACGATGAGCAGCGGGTCGAACTGGCACTTAGGACCAATGTGGGCCGTGTTGTCGCAGGTTTCCCCCATGCCCATGCCAACAGCGGCGGCTGGGACTGCGGTCTGCCCTGCACTGATACGCTGGGTGGCGGCAGCTGGGCCGGTAATTCTACCAGTGATAATATCAACTGGAGTCATTTTTTGAACTATACGCTTCTCTCCGTTCCAAGAGAGAGATATATGCCGACGGAAGAAGAGCTTTTCGGCGATTATTTTGAAGCTTTCGGCAGGGATTAATCCGGAGAATTGTTAAAGCATCCGGAATAGTTCAGATCAGTTATGGCTGAGAACCGGAGTTTACCCGGAACCAATGACAAACCAACACTCCCTTCAATTCCGTTTCAGCCATTGTTCTAACCCCGGGGAATCAATACCCACTCCCCCGGGGTTAGACTCAACTGCCGGATAATCGTTAAAAGGACAGAACCAATGCCAGAACTTGCTGTAAATGTAGATCATGTGGCGACCTTAAGAGAAGCCAGAAAAGTTGGTTACCCAGACCCTGTGGCAGCAGCGATCATTGCAGAACAGGCCGGCGCAGACAGTATTGTTGCCCATATCCGTTTTGACCGGCGGCATATCAGAAAGCGGGATTTGTACATTCTCAAAGAGGTTGTCACAACACGGCTGATTCTTGAAATGGCAGCCACCCCTGAAATGCTGGAGATCGCGCTTGAAATTCATCCGGAACGTGTCACACTGGTACCTGAAGATCCTGATGAGATGACCACTGAAGGCGGTCTGGATGTAGTTAGAGAATGTGACTCCATAAAAGAAGCATCGCAGGTTTTGGGTAATTCCGGGATTGAAACCTGTCTGTTTGTCGATCCCGATGTAGAACAGATAGAAATGGTAAAACAAATCGGTATCAGCATGATTGAGATCCACACCGGTGCCTATTGCGATCTTGAAGACAGTGCAGAAAAACATGCTCAGTTTTCCAGGTTGGTAAATGCCGTGTTGACAGCAGATAATATGAAATTGAAAGTCGGTGCCGGCCACGGGATTGATTACAATTCCATAAAGGATTTCAAAGAACTGCCGCAGATCAGTGAGTACAGTATCGGTCACAGTATTATTTCCCGCTCGGTGTTTTCAGGTTTGCACCAGGCGGTTTTAGATATGAAACACCTGATAGAGGGTTTAAAATGATTAAAGCAATCCTATTTGATTTCGGACAGACGCTTGTGGATTCGGCAGACGGATTCAGAGCAGCGGAAACCATTGCCAAAGAAAAAATATTTTTAGATATTTTCCCATATTCAAGTGACGGCCAATGGGACTTGTTCCTAAAGGAATACAGACAGATTCGTAAACAATTCCATGCCCAGTCGAATTTTTCAAGACAGGCGATCTGGCAGGCGGTTTACGACCGGTTCTATTTTGAAAACGAACCCGGTATGCTTAAAATATTTGAAACGGAATACTGGGATCTTGTCAAGGCCAAGACAAAACCGTTTCCGGAGACCCTGGAAACCCTGGAAGAATTGTCCAAAAGCTATCAGCTTGGGATTGTAACCAATACGCAGGGTCAGACACAGTCGGGAAATCATCGCATCGCACTTTTCCCGGAAATAGAAAGGTTTTTTGATACCATTATTGTGGCAGGCGAGTCTGATATCCCTCCCAAGCCACATTCCAGAGCATTCCAGGTATGCCTTGAAAAAATGAACCTTGCACCGCAGGAGTGTATCTATGTCGGTGATGATCTGGAAAAGGACATCTACGGGGCCGGTTATGCCGGAATGAAATCGGTCTGGATAAAGCATCATCTTGTGAAACGTAATTGGCCCTCCCCAAAGGGAAGAGACCAAATCCAGGTCATCACCCGCCTGAATCAGCTCTTTGATATGAAATGGATGGAGTCCCGTTGTGACAGCTTTATCAATGCTTGAACAGACCGCCGTATCAAAGCATAAAAATCAAATCCTTTTTAAGCAATATCAAAAATTGCTGGCCTGTACTGCCTCGTTTGACCTGGAAGAGGCAGTAACAATAAGCCGCAGACATAATATTTCACTGGACAGCGAAGACCTGAACCGGATCAGGAATATGGTTGAGGCAGAAAAGGATAGATCTCACACCGGCAGCGATCACCGGACCGTTGAAATAAAGAGGCATGCCATAAACCAGATTCAGGCCTATGGATTTATGCCGGAAAAAATAATTAAGCGGGTAGATCTGCCGAAAAATTATTGCGGCAAAATATTGATGGCAGCCGTGAAAGGCGGCGGGTTTGACCTGTTTGCCGTGCTGCGATCCGGTGATATGTGGCACCGGGAAATTTTGTACAACACCCAAAAGGAATTAAAGACCCTGGGGTTTCACAATACAGATCTTTATGCTCTTGGCGGCGCTCATGTCCGTTTTGAAGCCGGCAGACGGATTGTGGTTTTCGGTACAAGCGACGATTACGGTGCCTGTGATAAAAAGTATGCAGCACAGCTGATCCAGGCGGCCTTTAAAGGCAGAAAACTTGTTGTTACGGATTAACAGGAATCGGTAACGTGCTTAGCGCAAAGTTTAAAATTATTTTTCACTGCTGGCTGGTTTACGGTTTCTTTTATCTCAACCGGCTCAATTTGTCCCCGGTTATCCCCCTGATAATGTCGGATCTGGATATCTCCCACAGCCGCATCGGCTTGATCGGTGCGCTGTTCTATCTGTCCTATACCCTGATACAGTTCCCGGCAGGTTTTCTGGCGGATGTTTTTGGGGCTTCAAGGATTATTGTTGCCGGCGGGGTGATATCCGCTTTGTCCAATCTGATATTTGGTGTCGGCAACAGCCTGTTAAAGCTTGCAGCATCCCAGTGTTTGAACGGCCTGGGTCAGGGATGCGGGTTTACACCCATCATTAAAATTATTGACCAGCATTTCCCGGTCAGCCAGAGAGCGCGCGCGTTGGGCCTGGTTTTGACATCAACCGCCTTTTTTAACGTGGCCGCATTTTATATCGCCGGTTTGATCGGCCAGGCGTTTGGCTGGAGAACCGTTTTTTTCTCTGCCGGTCTGGTATTTATACCGGTTCTTGCTTTTTTTAGCGGAACTATGAAAGCAAGTGAATCCGAAAAACTGGATAATGGCAGGAAAACGAATGCACTTAATCCGGTATCAGCCGAGAATTTTAGAATTATTCGCAGTCAGGTATTGTCCAAAAAAATGTGCCTGTTGAGTCTGGGATTTTTCTGCCTGTGTTATATTACATACGGCAATCTGGCCTGG
>CAZLTD010000074.1:0-27285 GCA_964562385.1 uncultured Desulfobacula sp. | reverse complement strand
TTAATGTCTCCTGTATCGGCAAAAAAAAAAAATACTAAAATGCCCCCCCCCCGATAATCGCAAAAGTGAACAGACAAATCATGAGCCGCTGGACCCTGGTCAAGGCGCCAACCTTATCATAAAACTTGGCCAGGTTCTCTTTTAATTCGGCAATTTTTTTATTTTCTGTGCTCATTTCTTGCCTTTTTTTGATCCCTTAGGTTTTTCCTTTTTTGGTTGCTTTTTTTGACAGAGCAGTTCAAAGGATTTCAACATAAGATTCCCCTTGAACTTCTTGAGTTGTGCTGTTTTCAGATCAACTTTACTGAACAACGGGGAAGCTTCAAGCTTTTTCATAAAATCGGCAATGGTATGATTATCAAAAGCAATTCCCTTGATGGTCACACGGTTTTGATTGGTACTCAGATTGTTAATCCACATTCTGCCTGGGATAATCAACTGGGTCATACTGTCAAACAGAACCAGCTGCTTGTCCCGCTGGCTTTTCAGGGAAGCCACGACTTCCAGCTTCTCCTTCAAGGTTTTGAGATCTTTTTTAATCTTTGTAACCCGCTTGGCTTTTGCCTTGTATTTTGAGATCTGAGTATTGACCTGTCTCGTTTTTTCCTGAACGGCCAAGATCTGCCTGTTCATCTCCAATGTATACCAGAACAGCCCAAGGCCGGTCATCACAATCAGCAAAAGGAAAATAGAAATCTGACGCCTGATATTCTCTTTTTTTCTGGCCAGTCGGAATGGTAAAAGATTAATTCGTATCATTTATCATCTACCCTTCTAAGTGCAAGTCCAATGGAGATGGGTGCCAGCGCCCCCGCTTTAGCAATAAATGAGTCAGGGAATTTTCTCTCATTAATAATCAAGCCTTCAAATGGATTGATGATGGAGATATCGGCCTCAAGTTCGGACAAAAGGCATTCTTTAAACCCTTCCACAAAAACGCCGCCGCCGCTTAATATGATTTTTTCAACCGTCTCATCGTTGGTACCGGATTGATATGTATTTACAACTTCACAAATTTCAGAGCACCAGGACTGTGCAAGGCGCAAACTTATATCTCTGACAGCCTCCTGGGGAACGACATCGTTTATTTCACCATTAATGGCCAGTTCGGCATCTTCCTGTGATATATCAAACTGACCGGAGATCTCCTCGGTAATTTGATTTGTCCCGGAGACAGTATCGCGCATCATTAATGAGGCATTGTTCTTTAAAATATTCAGGGAAGTCTTTGATGCGCCCACATCAATGAGCAGGGTTGTTTTTTCCCGACTCTCATATGGCAGAATCTCATATGCATTCTGAAGTGCAAAGGTATCGACATCAATAATTCTCGGATTCAGGCCGGCCATATGAATCAGTTCTATGTACTCTGCAACAAGATCTTTTTTCACGGCAACCAGCAGGACATTCATCTGGTCGGGGGAAAACTCGCTCTCACCTAACATCTGATAATCGATATTGACGTCATCGATGTCATAGGGGATATATTGCTCTGCCTCAGAATGAATAGTATCGTGAAGCTCTTTATCTTCTTTGACCGACGTATTAATGGTTTTGATGACCACGGAATGACCGCCGGTTGATATGGCCACATTCTTTTCACGGATTTTCTGGGATTTGAATAACAGTCGGATATCGTTGGCAAGCGCTTCCATATCCGCAACTCTGCCTTCAACAATTGTCCCGGGTGGAATCCGGCTCATTCCAAATTTTTGAAGCACATAGCCCTTGCCGGTTTTTTTTTAATTCGGCTACTTTAATAAGTGAGGAACCAATATCAAGGCCAACAAGATGATCTTTTTTTCCAAATATCATAGGTTTTTATAATAATAAGGTAATATCAATTCGTATTGATCACGCACACCCAGTATTCTTCACAATATTGATTTGAACCATCAATATTACTTCACTTTGATACGATATTCCTGTAAAGTCAAGCAATATCATGTTTTTTTGTAGGAAAAAATTGAAAAAATTATGATTGATTTCATTTTAATAAACAAGAATATTGGGAAATAAATGCCACAAAAAATTAATAATTTGCAAGGTATAAGGCCATTTCGTCTGGTTAAATTTTTTACTTTTTCTTCCCTTGTCATTATGTTCACGGCCACCATTGTTATTTCAGCATTGAACGCACACTGGGTGAGAAATATCCTGCTGGAAAAAAATCAGGAATTTGATCTGCTTCTTGTGGAGAATCTAAATCATCAGATTATTACCCGGTTCATGGGTACGGTGATTATGCAGTACCGTGATGAAATCCGGTTAAGCGACCCCAAACAGCACAAGTTGATGGACGGACTGGTTCGGTCGACCCTGCATAGCTTCAATGTTGAAATGATCAACATTTATGATAACAACAACAAAATTTCCTATAGCTATGATTTAAATAAAAGAGGGTTGGAAAATGCCGGTGGCGTCGGGTATGAAAAAGCTCTTAAAAAAGAGACCACTTCCCGTCTGACACAGCAGGGCAGCTTTATCGAGCTTTTGTTCTGGTTCCCACAGGAAACCAAGATCGTTACCTTTGCTCCCATAATTGATGTAAAACGAGTAATGCCCCATATACCTGAGCTGGCCAATTCTGTTGCCGGCGTGGTTGAAATTGTTCGTGACGTTTCTGAAGATTACAAAAAGATCTTTAAACTCCAGGGGCTTATCGTAGCATCCTGCTTTATTGTCATGGGAATTCTTTTCATCGTACTTCGATTCGTTGTCAAACAGGGGGAAAAAATTATTGAAAGGCGGGCGGAAGAACGATTAAATCTGGAGGAAAAACTACGTCAGGCAGAGCATTTATCCGCCATCGGGGAGATGACCGCCGGGGTTTCCCATGAGATTAGAAACCCCCTGGGAATCATTAAAAGCAGCGCACAATTGTTAAAGAAAAAAATGGAGCGGCTGGACGCCAAAAGCCATATCCCCGACATTATCGTTGAGGAGTCGGCCAGGCTCGATAATATCATCACTGATTTTCTTGATTTTGCCAGACCCAAATTTCCAGACCTTCACCCTTGCAGAATCAACGAAATAATAGATAAGAATCTCGACTTTTTAACCCCTCAAATAGAACAAGACCAATTAAAAATAGAAAAGCAAATAGATTCCCATCTGCCGGAAATTCTGGCAGACAGCGCCATGTTGTACCAGGCTTTTTTAAACCTGATGCTTAATGCATTCCAGTCCCTGGAACCCCATGGCACTATCCGGATCATGGCTGCGCATCATGCAGGCAGCATTGTTATAAATTTCATTGATAACGGAAAAGGGATTGACAAGGAAAAACTAAAAAAAATATGGACCCCTTTTTTTACAACCAAAGACACGGGGACAGGATTGGGCCTGGGTATCGTGAAAAACATCATTGAAGCGCATACCGGGACAATCTCCATTAAAAACAATGATGACAAAGGGATAAACGTAGAAATCACTCTGCCGGTTTAGGAGAACCAAAACGATATGGAAACAATTCTGATTGTTGATGATGAAAAAAACTATCCAATGATCATTGGTGAATTATTGCAGGAAGAGGGATATTCAACCCTGACCGCCTCAAGCGGCATGGAAGCACTGGATATTTTAAACACCCAGTCGGTCGAGCTTATATTGACGGACGTCAAAATGCCCGGAATGAGCGGTATCCAGTTATTGGAAAATATCAAACAGCTACATCCGGATACGCCGGTCATTATCATGACCGCCTACGGCAGTGTCGAAAAAGCTGTGGAGGCTATGCACAAGGGTGCCTATACCTTTATTTTAAAGCCGTTTGAAAACCAGGCCCTGATCGCACATATTGCCAAGGCCATCTCGGTTTACAGGATTGTTCAGGAGAACAGCCGCTTGAAGGATGCTGTCAGCAGCCGGTACAGTTTTGATAACATTATCGGTAAAAGCAAACCCATGCAGGAGATCTATGACATTATCAGCAAAGTAGCACCTTCCACTGCCACCATACTGGTTCAAGGAGAAAGCGGCACCGGAAAAGAACTGGTCGCCAAATCCATCCATTTTAACAGTCCCAGAAAAAGCCAGCCCCTGATTGCCGTAAACTGTTCAGCCTTTGCGGAAACCCTGTTGGAAAGCGAACTTTTCGGACATGAGAAAGGCGCTTTTACAGGTGCCGCCTCCCTGAAAAAAGGAAGGTTTGAACTGGCTGACAAGGGAACTCTTTTTCTTGACGAGATCGGAGAGCTGCCATTGGCATTACAGGTAAAGCTGTTAAGAGTCCTCCAGGAAAAAACAGTTGAGCGCGTGGGGGGAACGAGCGCCATTCCAATCGATTTCAGACTGATTGCCGCCACAAACAAAAACCTTGAGCAGGAGGTGGAAAAGGGTAACTTCAGAGAGGATCTATTTTATCGTCTCAATGTTGTCACCCTTCCCATGCCCCCGTTAAGGGAACGAACTGAAGATATTGTGCTTTTAACCAACCATTTTATTGATAAATATGCGCGGGAACTGGGTCTCACCAGCAAGACATCACAGATAAGCCCGGAGGCAATTAAAATCCTATGCGACTATGAATGGAAGGGAAATGTTCGAGAACTTGAAAACACAATTGAGCGCTCTGTTATCCTGTGCAACAAAGAGATCATAACACCGGCTGATCTGCCTTTGAAAATTCGACAGCAAATGTCTACAACCATTGATCTGGAAGGTATTCCGGAAAGCGCCGGGCTGGCCGAAACGCTGACGGCTGTTGAAAAACGCATGATCCAGCGGGCCATGAGATTGTCCGGGAATGTTCAGACAAAAGCTGCCCAGCTTCTGGGGATCGGTAAAAGCGGCCTCAATCAGAAATTAAAAAAATTCAACCTGGATAAATAATGCATATCCCATCATTGTGGCCTGCTATCTTGAGCATCTTATAGCAAAGATATGGATACGTTTATTAAACAATCCATTATGGTTATTGCGCTGCTGCCGCCGGCAACAGCGGGTCCAGGATATCACCCCGAGGACAAATTCATATTATAAAATCATAGTGCTGCTCTTTTTTATACCCTGGTTCAAAATCTTGAACCAGGACCCCAGAAAATAGATTCGCCTATTTTTTCAATCAGTTATTATCACAACAGGCCATGAGTTTAAAAAAGGGGTTCAATATCTTGAACTTTTCAGGCAGTCAGAAAGAATAAATATTCATACCACCTGATTCATCCAATTTCCATACAGCCAGACAATGGCTATAAATACAATCGGTTACATTTTTTATTGGGGTAATAACAGAAAAGAACAACAACTTGGCAGGATCTTTGCAGTTTAAATCATTAACTAACGCAGGTTAGTTTTTTCATCTTTTTTTCCTTTTCTTAAAAAGGCTGCCAAAGCGAAAGCTTGAAGCAGCCTTTTTAAGTTTACGACCTATTTAATTTCTATTTTGCTTTTGGCAATCGCATAATAAATTGAGGTTGGATAATCAGACACAATTTTATTGTAAAGTTTATTGCTTTCCGTCATATTCCCGTCGGCCTCGCCCATCACAGCCAGCGCAAAGAGAGCTTCATCTTTTAATAGATCTGTCTGGGAAGCCTCGACCTGGTCAAAATATTTTCGAGCGGTTTTGGCATCTTTTTTGGCCAGGTTGGCATGCCCTAAAGAGACCAGGATAAAATTTTCCATCAATGCCTGATTCTTAAACAGTTCAAGGGCTTGTTCATAATATTGGAGGCTTTCATCATATTCTCCCGCATCAAAACAAATCTTGGCAAATTCCACCCGGGCCAATTTGCCCGACGCGGTATTGGCATAATCTTTAAATATGGCAGCGAAATCATTTTTTACCAGTTCAAATCCTTTTTTGGGATCATCCGCTTTTGAATAGCTTATCAATGCCTGGCTCATCAATGCAGAGGCAGTATTTTCCGATTTTTTAAAACTATACATAATACTTGAAAAGACAACAATAATCAGGACAATGGCAGCCGCGATCATCCCCAGTTGCTTTTTATAGGCTTTTACAAATGTAATTGTCGTAAGTAATTTTTCCTGAAAGGGGTCCAACTGTTCCAGTTCTTTTTTCCGCTCATTTGATACTTTTTGCTCTACCATAACTTTGTTACCTTCTTGAACATATTAAATTGTTTACCATATAAGTGATTTATGAATCCAGCCGATATCACCGTCTGCATGTTCTACGTTCACCCAGTTCCCTTTCTTTTTAATCACCCTGAACGGAACGCCTCTTTCCGCGGTAAAAAGGATACTGCTCTTGGTCGTCGGTTTTGACCTGATATTGCATTTGTCTTTCAACGTGATGACACTGGCAACACTTCCCACAAGCGAGTTGTGAATCCATGCCTCATCATTTTCAAAATCTCTGATTTTATACCATTTGCCCTTTTTTTTAATTACAATAAAAGGGTGGAATTTTTCAACCTGCCATAAAACGTCATTACCTGTTCCGGCATCGGATCTGAGATTAGCGATCTTCGCATTAACGGCCACTCTCTGTTGCGCGTAAAGCAAACCTGAAAACAGCAGCAGGACAAAGATGACCGCTACACTGATTTTAAAAATGGCGGGTTTGTGCAAGTGCTCCATACAAAGCCTCCTGTATAATCATACCTTTTAACCAAAGCCCAATATTATTCCCGTCCGGTATACCAGAAAAGACATGCCCCATGCAACCATAGTTGTATATAATATATTAAAGGCGGCCCATTTTGCCGAAGTCTCTTTAAAAATTGCGATAATAGTCGCAAAACACGGGACATAAAGCAGCACAAAAACCATCATCGAAAGGGCCTCAAGCGCTGTCATTCCAGATTGTTTTATCGCCTTTTCAAGGGCATCCCCCTCATTAGTACCGACACCATACAAAACACCCATGGTGCTGACAACGACCTCTTTGGCAACAAATCCTGTAACCAGAGCCACACTTGCCTGCCATCCAACTCCAATGGGCTCAAAAACAAATGTTAAAGATTTACCAATCCGTCCGATATAGGATTTGGATACACGTTCCTGTTCCTTTTTATTCTCTATCAGCTGGACCTGCTGGTCCAGTTCATCTTTCAAAATGGATTTATCCGTCTCTTTAGCCACTGCTATTTTCTGATTATATTCTGCGGTCATTGACGTGACCTGTCCGTCATAATCCGTTGAATAGGACACGTTTTTGGGAAAACTTGACAGCGCCCAGATAATGATGGAACCAATTAGAATAACTCCCCCCATTTTCTTTAAAAACATTTTACTTCGATCCCACATGTGAATCAAAAGGCTTTTGAGCATGGGCATCCGATATGGGGGCAACTCCATTACAAACGGGGCTTCTTCTCCCTTGAACAGCAGGTTTCTTAAAAGCCGCCCGGAAAGAATCGCAATGAGGATACCTGTAAAATAGAGGATAAAAATAATGGTACCTGCCCGATGCGCAAAAAAACTTCCGGCCAGGACAATATAGACAGGCAGCCGCGCAGAACAGGACATAAATGGCGTCATCAATATGGTTAAAATCCTGTCTTTCGGGCTTTCAAGTGTCCGGGTGGCCATAATAGCCGGGACATTGCACCCAAACCCCATGAGCATGGGAATAAATGATTTTCCATGAAGTCCTGAAGTATGCATTACCCGGTCCATTAAAAAGGCGGCTCTTGCCATGTAGCCGGTATCTTCAAACAGGGCGATGCAGAAAAACAGAATAAGAATATTGGGCAGAAAAATAATGACGCTGCCGATACCGGCAATAATACCGTCCAGCAACAGATCTTTAACCATTGACGCTGCCATGGCCTTGTCAAGAAAGTTGGACAGGGCAGATACACCGAGCTCTATCCATTCCATGGGATAGGCCCCTAATGAAAATGTCAATTGAAACATGGCCCATATAAAGAATACAAAGACAGGCAGCCCGAAAAACCGGTCCGTAAGAACCAGGTCAATATTCCGTGACATATCAATGCGCTTTCGGGCAGTATTGCTGACAGTCTCTTTTACGATTCCGGCAATGACGCCGTACCGGTCATCGGTCAGAACAATCTCAAAATCATCTTCGAACAGATCCCATATCCTCTTCCGGCACTCCTGCGCCGTGTCAAAGACGTGGGAAGCCCTTTCAGGACAGTCTCTAAGAAATCTGTCTTTAACGATCTGATCATCTTCAAGTATCTTAATGGCATGCCACCTCAGCGTACCGTCAAAGGGGATATTATGTTGTATAATCTGTTCTTGAACGCTCGATATACAGGTCTCAATCTCCTGGCTGTAGCGGATATCCCGACTCTCTTTACCTTTATTAAACCGGCTGATTTCTTTAATTGCCTCATCAACCAGAGAGTCAATCCCTTTATTTTTATTACCAATGGTAAACACCACCGGTAACCCCAAAAGGCGGGATAGTTTTTTTTCATCAATTTTCATCCCTTTGGCTTCGGCCACATCTTCCATATTCAGGACAAAAAGGGCTGGTTGGCCCAGTTCCAGTATCTGAATGGCCAGAAACAGACTTCTTTCAAGGTTGGAGGCATCAATGATATTAACAACGATATCGGGGTTTTCATTCAGGATAAAATCCCGGGCGGTAATCTCTTCAATGGAAAAGGGAGTCAGGCTGTATGTTCCCGGCAGATCAACGATTTTCAAGGTGTGGTCTTTATAATTTAAAACACCCTCTTTTTTCTCCACCGTGACCCCGGGCCAGTTCCCCACTTTCTGCCGGGCACCTGTCAGGTTGTTAAAGATAGTGGTTTTGCCGCAGTTGGGATTCCCGGCAAGCGCAATGGTCAATTCAGATTTCATATCACCCTTTTTTATCGATTACATTTTCCACAATAATATTTGCCGCTTCCGCAACACGAAGAGAGATATGGTATCCTTTTACAACCAGTTCAATCGGGTCTTTCAACGGTGCATATTTTTCAACATATATTCTCGATCCCCTGTTAATACCCATCTCCAGCAGCCGCCGTCTTAGGACACTTTCCCCTGAAACCTTCCGGATGACACCGGTCTGCCCGGTTTTCATTTCAGAAAGCGTCATACCCTGCCCAGTACAGCTGTCAGACATAACAACATCGTCAGGCACGACAGTATCCTCTCTGACAAACGGCCGAACACGAATCTTTTCAGCCATTCCACGGCCAAGAACCAGCCTGTTCTCGCCGGATGCAATCACCACCTGCCCGCCAAATCCGCTGGATACGATTTCGATTCTATCCCCGATTTTAAGTCCCATGGATGACATTCGCTGCTGCATATTTTTCCCGGTTTCAAATTCCTTGACGATAAGGCGTTCTCCCTGCTTTGCTTTATGCAGGGAAACAAGGGTGTTCCGGGTGGCCATGCACGTTGCACAAATGCCGTAAATCTCCATTTTATGCTGGAGCATATGAAATCCATATGCGTCGGCCACCTTTTGTTGAAGCGTTTCAATGGCTTCATCTTTAAATTCAAGAATGCTGTGACATTTTGTGCAGACCATATGGTCATGATGCAGTCCAAGATGCCGGTGTTCATACTGAGGAGCTTTGTCATCAAACTCAATTTTTGTTGCAAACCCGAACCGGCACAAAAGCGCCATGCTGTCTTCCACAAACGCCCTGTCCACGGTCAGGCCGTCCGTATCAAGCTGATTTAAAATATCTTGAATCGTGACATGGTGTTCTAATTTTAAAAATGCTTCCAACACCTGGAACCGAAGATCAAATTGATCAACGCCCTGTTGGTGGAACAATCTCTTAAACTGTTTTTTCTCGTGCTCATGTGTGTTGATCATCACCTTTACCCCTTAAAATAACGGTTTAAAATAGTATAGCTGGTCTGTTATGTCAAGCTGCGCAGACCGCTAAAACCGCCTTTTCATTACAAATATTTCTTGACCGGATTTGCCAAATCTGGTTTAGTTTCCTGGAGAAGCACAACAACTATTTTTATAATACTTTTCTTCCTTGTATCAAACACCGAATGGAGATCTTCATGAGGCAAGTCACCAGCGTTGTACTAACAACCGTCGTTTTCTGCCTATTCGTGTGGACGCTGCCGCCTGCCGGTGCTGACAATGAAACCGGTATCATTAAAATAGGTCTTTATGACAACCCACCAAAACTTTTTTTAGATGACAGCAATCACCCAAAGGGGATCTTTCCGGGAATTATCAGTGAGATCGCTAAAAAAGAGAACTGGAACATCTCCTTTGTTCCCGTGACATTCAAGGAAGGCTTAACCGGTCTTAAAAACGGCACACTGGACATTATGCAGGATGTTGCCTGGTCCCCTGGAAGGGAGACTTTGTACGGTTTTACAAATGAGACGGTCATGGTCAGCTGGGGCCGGGTCTTTAAGAGAAAAGGGCTGGATATCAATACCCTGATCGACCTGAAAGAAAAACGAATCGCCTTTATGGACGGCGGAATATACAGTGAAGGACCGGATGGATTAAAATCCTTGATGTCCAAATTCGAACTCAATGCCCGGTTTATACCGGCCAAAGGATACAAACAGGTCTTATCTCTTGTCGACCAGGGTAAAGCGGATGCCGGTGTTGTAAACCGCCTATACGGCAAAAAAAACAAAGCTCTGTATGATATTGAACCCACACCGATCCTGATTTCTCCCATCTCCATTAGATTCGCTTTCAGTAAAGAAAATCCTGTTACCCCCCAGCTGATACAAATTATTGATTCACACCTGGTTGGAATGAAAAAAGATGAGAACTCCATCTACTATCAATTGATTGACGAATATATCAGAGATCCGAGAAGAACCATTTCCAAGGTTGCTAAACGTCTATTGTCAGGGCTTTTTTTCCTGTCCGCTTTTTTTGCCGTGCTCTGGCTTGCATCCAGCTGGCAGGCCAGAAAAAAAACTGCCCAGCTCAGGAGAAGAGACAAAGAACTCAAGCTCAGTGAAAAAAAATTTCGAACGATTTTTGAGAATCTGCAGGATGTCTATTTTGATACCAGCCTGTCCGGAACTTTCAATATGATCAGCCCGTCTGCTGAATGGACACTTGGATTCCCCATAAACGAGCTGCTTCACCAGCCCGTAAATAAAATATACCACGATATCAACGACAGAAAACCCCTGGTTGACCAGCTGTTAAAAGACGGTCACATCCGTGACTATGAGCTTTTCTGCAGGAAAAAGGACAGCACCCGGTACTGGATATCAATCAATGCAGACCTGTATAAGGATGACGACGGCAACCCTGACGGCATAACAGGCATCCTCAGGGATATCACCCAGCGAAAAGAGACACAGGACAAACTGTCCAGAAGAGAAGAACGCTTCAGAGAAATGGCAAGACTTTTACCCTGCGGCATCGTTGAAATGGACCTGGACCTTACGATTACCTATGCCAATCAGACCGGGCTTGACATGTTTGGCTATACGCAGGTGGATCTGGATAACGGATTAAATGCCAAAGATTTCCTTTACAAGGATGAGTATGACACAGCGCTTAAGCGCCTGGACCAATTTGAACAGGACCCGACACTTTTTTCGACACCCGTGGAATACCGGATGAAAACAAAAACCGGAACTATTTTAAATACGCTGTGGAACATGCATCCGATCATGGATGATAAAAACGTGATCGGATTCCGGGGCAGTTTGTCTGATCTTACAGAGATCAAGCAGCTTCAAAATGAGATCATAAGAACCCAGAAACTTGAATCCACCGGAATGCTGGCAGGCGGCATCGCACATGATTTCAACAATATCCTGCTGGGGTTATTCGGCAATATCACACTTGCCAAATCAGAACTTATAAGTACAGACACCGCATACTCACTTCTTGAAGAGGCTGAAAAATCCATGGCCCGGGCAAAGGATTTGACCACACAGCTTCTCACCTTTGCCCAGGGCGGCGATCCTATCAAGCGGGCGGTCACCATTGAGCAGACCATCCGGGAAACCGCCAATTTCAACCTGAGCGGTAGCAATGTAAAACTGATCATTGAACATCCCGAAGAATTATGGCAGATAGAGGCGGACAAAGGTCAGATCAGCCAGGTCATCTCCAATCTCGTGATCAATGCCCGGCAGGCCATGTCCGACGGCGGTACATTGAAAATAAAAATGGAGAATGCCGCCCTTTCCGAAAATGACTATGCCAGCATGGAACTGGACCGGTATGTTAAGATTTCCATCAAAGACCAGGGCATCGGTATCGACGAAAAACACCTTGAAAGCGTATTTGATCCCTATTTCACCACAAAGCAGGATGGCAGCGGGCTGGGGCTGGCCATTGTCCACTCCATCATCCTCAAGCACAGCGGTTACATCTATGTCAATTCGGAACCGGGAAAAGGGGCCACATTTGTCCTATACCTGCCTGCCGTGACCGATGACAATGAACATGAAGAAAAAACGCTGCCGGCTAAAAATAGAGGGATCAAAGATAAATCCTTGAATATCCTGCTCATGGATGATGATCCGCTGGTATTGAGTGTCACCACAAAGATGCTCGAAAAACTGGGGCACCAGGTTCAAACATGTATTGATGGAAACCAGGCCATTGATGCCTACCAGCAGGCCATGAATCAAAATAGCAAATTCGACCTTGTGATTATGGATTTGACCATCCCCGGCGGCATGGGCGGCCAAAAGGCCATCACCCGGTTGCACAAGGTTGACCCCGATGCCATTGCCGTGGTCTCCAGCGGATATTCAAATGACCCCGTACTGGCCAATCACCGAGAATACGGTTTTAAAGCGATTATCACAAAACCGTTTACGGTTGAAAAAATCAAACAAACCATTAACAATGCTTTTGCTTCATAGGTATTTCATCTATTCTTTAATCATTCTGCGACAACTAAAATGACGCCAAAAAGCCTTTTTTCATATTTAAACCAACCAATCACAATTAAGGACAAAACCATTTCAAAAAGGATTGTCCTGGCCCCCATGGCTGGATTGGGCCACATTGCCATGCGGCATTTAATTAGTGAATATGGAGGATTCGGCCTGCTGTTCACCGGCATGTGCTCTGCAAAGGCCCTTCCCCATGAGAACAGAAACGTTTCTATGGTCTTTCAATGGCGCAATGAGGAACTGCCCTATACAGTTTGCCAAGTATTTGGGGCGGATCCGCAAAGCATGGCCGTTGCTGCCCGGCGCATTGAAAAAGAGGGCTTCTTTGGGGTGGATCTCAATTTCGGCTGTTCCGTGGCTGCCATCTGCAAAAAAGGGGCAGGCGCCGCCCTGCTCAAAGACCCGACACGTTGTTTTGATATTGTCGCAGCCGTCCGGCAGGCTGTTGATATCCCGCTTTTTGTCAAATTTAGGACAGGGTGGGAGAACAACCCCCAGTATGCTGTGGATATGGCCAGGCGGTTTGAAGATGCCGGGGCTGATGCTTTAACCTTTCATCCCCGGGTGGCTCCGGACCGCAGAAGCCGGCCGCCGAAATGGGAAATCATTAAAGAGGTCCGCAAGGCAGTTGACATCCCGGTGTTCGGCAACGGAAACCTGTATGAACCCGCTGACGGCCTTCGCATGTTTGAGCAGACCGGGTGCACCGGGCTGTCTGTGGGACGTATGGCCATTGCCCGGCCCTGGATGTTTGCCCAGTGGTCAGACGGATTTGTGCCGGATGACACGATTTTTTATACAGCAGCCCAAAGATATCTTAAGATTCTCTTGGCGCATTATGAAGAGTTCTTTGCCTTGAAATTTTTCAAAAAATACCTGCCCTATTACTGCGCCAACTTCAAGTTCGGCCACCAGATCTTAAAAAAACTGTCTGCGTCAAAAAGCATGGAAGAGGCCAAAAAAAATCTGGATACTATCTTTGAAAACCCGCCGGACATTATCAAAAGGCCCAATCAGAACCTTTTTGTTAAGTAATTAGCGGAAATGGATGATTAAGATTGGCAGGTTTCTTATATGTCATCAGTCAGGGTCTGTTGACTCTTTTAAGCACCACATAAAGATTGCATATATAGTGATTCTCAAAAATTATATAAGAAAAGATTCACTAAAAGGAAAATCGATTGCCACTCAACGGGCTTCACAATTTTAGTGAGAGAAAACCATATCCGATTATCGGAACCGGTTTCTGTAATTTGCTATAGACGGACTTCCCCAACCCCTCTATCTCATAGCACCGGCCGGGCCGGGCAACCCGTGTTTGTCTGGACTGTTTTTCCTAAGAGCTTTTAAATTTGCCAGGCTAAATGCCGTGAACTGCGGTGCGGTGGCTCCTCAAACAGCACGTCATTTTGGCGCCTTGCTGCATTAAAAATCTCTAAGGGAAAACTGCCCTGATGACTGCACACGGATCACCCGGCCCTCCAGGCGTCACAGCAAATGAAACAAACAGCTTTTCAAAATTATCAGATTCAGGACTGACGCCCTATTAGGATGAGTATCACAAACGTACATTCTTCTCTATAAGAGCCATGTCTCCAAAAAATATTTATAGATACTAATACATATCGGAATAATATTCTTGACAATTCTAAATAATTAATCAATTATTCTTTAAAAGTTAAATAGGAGAAAATATATGACAAGCAGAACCAAATTATTCAGACAAATCGCAAAAGCGTACGGAACCCCGACCTATGTTTATGATCTGGAGCAAATAAGGTCACAATACGAATACCTGAAAAAGGCATTTCCATGGCCAAAGCTTGAACTGTGCTATGCCATGAAAGCCAATTACAATCCGCACATCCTGACATTTTTAAAAAATCTTGGGGCCGGCATTGACGCGGTAAGCCCGGGGGATATGATGATGGCACGTGAATGCGGATTTGATATTTCAAACATTATCTATACGGCCAACAATATGAAGGATGAAGAAGTCGACATGGTTGCCCGGACGGGTGTTTTGATGAATATTGACTCTTTGTCACGCCTTGAAAAATTTGCCCGAAATTACCCGGGATCCCGGGTCTGCCTGCGTCTCAACCCGGATGTGGTGGACGGAGAGCATGAAAAGATCATGACCGGCGGTGACCTGACCAAGTTCGGAATACTACTGGAAGATGTTGACAGGGCCGCCGCCATTGCAGCCAAACACCATGTCAAAATTGTGGGGCTGCATGAGCATACCGGATCCGGTCTTATCAACCCTGATTCCATTTTAAAAGCCATGAGAAATGTAATGGCCGTTGCCACCAAGGCCAGGTTCCCCTTTCTTGAATTTCTCGATTTCGGCGGCGGTTTTAAGATCCCCTACCGGCCGGACGAAAAACAGATCGACTACCGGAAAATCGGAAAAGATATTGTAAACCTGTTCGATGAATTCTGCCGGGGCTATGGCAGGCAGCTTAAATTGATTTTTGAACCTGGCAAATTTTTAACCGCCCAGGCCGGCACCCTGCTGGTAGAAGTCAACACCATCAAACAGAACCGGAACAGGACGATCTGCGGAACCGATTCCGGGTTCCCCCAGCTGATCCGCCCCATGTTCTACGATGCGTATCATCGTATTGAAAACATCAGCAATCCGGATGGCGCGGTGAGTACCTATGATATCTGCGGAAACATATGCGAGACCGGTGACCTGTTTGCAAAGGACCGGCAGGTAAATAAAATCAGGGAGAACGATATCCTGGCCATCCATGATGCCGGGGCCTATTGTTATGCCATGGGAGGGGTCTACAACCTTCGCCCCATGCCTGCAGAAGTAATTATTGAAGGAGAGGATTTTTTTCTGTCCAGAAGACGGCAAACCCCGGATGAACTGGTTCACATAATACTGGACCAGAGCGGTTGTAATAAGACAATTAAAAAGGTGAGTTGATGGTACCTTTGGGCAGACCCGGGGTTTTGTGATTTAATATCCGCCCGCTTTCCATATGAATCTATCCCTGGTTTTCATACCGCAAATGTGGTGACTGCTACAGGGACAACGGCTGTGTCCGGCTCAAAAAAAAATGAGCTGGATCAATGATGTCAAACTGCATCAATGCCAATAGCTCCCTTCAATGGGGATTAAGCGATTTTGACACCAATCTGCCGATGGCCCGATCCCAGACGTTAGAGACCGAGGATATTCAATCCCTCTTCCAGCTCAAAATAGGGTTTGAGATCATACTGGTATCCGGGCACTCCAAAATAGATGGCCAGACTCTCTCCAATGACCTGTAACCCTTCAGCCAGCCTGTCATTATCCAGTTCGTAAAAGGTAATGGAATTGATGCCGCCTGCCATGCTGGATGACACATAGGGGCCGCGCTTGGTTAAAAATTCCGGGAGCACCGGCGCTTTTAAATACCGTTTGGCAATCTCTTTTGTGCTTTCAGGCGGATACGTCACATTTGAAATAATAACCATAAAAATTTCCTTTCTCTAAAAAACGTTATCAGTCATCGTTTGTCAGCCAATTTTGACAGCTGACAAATGATAACTGAATACTGACAACTTATCATTCATTTATTATTAACAAAAAAATCTTCAATGATTTTCTGCTGTTTTAATTTTTTTCCGTATGCAGCAGCACTCTGCTTATCTACAAATTCCGACACCTGGACAAGATACCATGTTTTCCCCCCTCCGGCTGCTTTTTTCACACTAGCATTGATCTTTTTTTTCTTTAACGTCGCCACATAGCGGTCGGCATGGCTTTGCTTCAGGTAGGCTGCCACCTGGATGGTAAAGGGCTTGGGCACCTGGACTTGTATCTGTTTGTCCGCACCCTTTTTCATGACCCGGGACTTAAACATGTGGGAGATGGTGTTGATCATAAAAAAGGCAAGCCAGATAAACACCACGGATAAAAATGCTGTTTTCAGATATACCCGCGCTTTTTTACTCTCTTTCACCCATGTAAACACCCTGCCGGCGGTTAATATGACAGCGCTTAGTACTGCCCCCAAAATGGTGCCTGTCTTTTTTGTGATATCAACAAAGGAACTTGCACCTTTCTTTAAAACTGCTGAGACCTGTATCTTTTGAACAGGCTTGATCCGGGGAGAAATGACAGGTGGACTGACAGGTGGAATAACAGGTGAAGGTCTTTCTAACGGTTGATCCGGTTCAGCGATCATGTTTTCCATCTGATCCGGTTCACCGATCAGATTTTCGATATGCTTATCATATTCCGCGTCCGGACCGTTAGTACTCTGCGCATGCCGGTATAATTTACGGGCAACAAAGTCCTTTCTTTCAAGCCCCAGAAACAGGTCGGTCAGAATCTGTGAAAACATGGGTTTGTCATAATGGTATTGGGCAAGAACGGTTAACACCTCCTGTTCCAGGGTGGAAACCGCTTTTCCGTCACGCAGACTCTTCAGCCACGGCAGTGCGACATCCTCATCTTCAGGATCTCTTTTTAAATACACGGCGCAGGCCAGGTCAAAGCCCGGATGTTTCAGTGCGGAATTGATCTTGAATCTGGCAATGGCCCCGCAAAGATCGACAGCGGTCTGCCTGCTGAAGAACGGCCAGAAAAGAAAGGTATCATATATCCGGATGGCCCTGACATATGCTTTATGGGCCTTTGAGGCCACACCGGATCGCTCCCATGTCTGCCCCTCTTTAATCAACCGGGAGAGCATTTTGCGGGCAACAACATCCATTAGCGAGCCAAACACTGTAAATACTGTCACAAAAATAACAATGGCTGTAACCGCCGGGTTAAATCCCGGGAAAACAGGCCCCAGCAAAAGGAGTACTGCAAAAACGGCAGGAATGGTAAACAGGACCGCCAGCCATAAATGTACGCTGATATTTCTTAAAAGCCAGATCATTGATCATCCTCCGGGCATAACTGCTGATCTGACTTCAAAGGCACGGACAGCACCGGGGCGAGATCTCGCTGCTCTTTCGGGTTACATCCCGTTTGAATATCCGCGGTTTCAAACCGAATCTCACCGGGAATGGGAAAATTCCTTTCCGGTTCGGACTTGAGCGCATCCATCATGAACCGGCCCCAGATTGGGGCGGCACTTCTGCCACCGGTAATGCCGTTTTTGTTGGCATCAATTAATTTTCTTTTTTTATCAAATCCGGTCCATACAGAGGTGCACAATGTCGGCGTAAATCCGGTAAACCAGGCGTCTGTATAGTTATCCGAGGTTCCTGTTTTCCCGGCTGCCGACCGGTCAAAGCCCATTTTTCGAATGGATTTTCCAGATCCTGTTTCAATGACCGACTTCATCATATCCACCACCTGGTATGCCACAGCTGTATCCAGCACTCTTTTTTCCTGAACAATATGTTCATAGATAATCCGGCCAAACGCATCCTCAATGCGCCAGAACATAAACGGTTCATGGCGGACACCCTGGGTTGCGAACACCGAATAGGCCGATGCCATTTCAAAAGGAGATACAATGGATGTTCCAAGTGCGATGGAATATACATCCTTGAGCGGACTTGTAATGCCGCAGGTCTTCGCCGTATCAATGACCGCCTGTGGGGTCACACTTTCCACCAGCTGGGCCGCAATGGTGTTCACCGAATTGGTCAGGGCCTGCTTTAATATCATATCCCCTGCAAAAGTTTTTGAAAAATTAAGGGGTGCCCAGTCATCCGCCCCTTTTACAGGGATGGAAACCGGTTTGTCCGTCATCACGGTTGCCGGATGGTATCCCAGCTGCTTAAAGGCAGAATAGTATAAAAAGGGTTTAAACCCGCTCCCCGGCTGCCGCCGGCTATTGATACCGCGGTTAAATTCGCTGAGGTAATAATCCCTGCCGCCCACCATGGCTTTTACCGCACCGGAACCGGTATCGATGGATACCAGCGCTCCCTGCGGCCTGTCAGGCTCATTGTCGGACAATCCCATCAGGGTGTCCAGATTTTCAAGCCCCTGTGTCATGGCTTTTTGAGCATATGCCTGGAGCCGCGGGTCAATGGTGGCGAACACCTTTATTCCCCCGTGATAAATAACATCTTCACCGTATCTGTCCACCAGACGGCTGATCAATGCATCCAGAAAGTAGCTGCCGGTCCTGGAGTCTGCCCTGGATTTATGCAGTGCCGGTTTCTCCACAACAGCCTGCTCTGCCTGCAGTTGGGAGATAAATCCGGTTGCAACCATCCGGGACAAAACAATATCCCGGCGCTTTATGGCCCGCTCATAATAGCGGTACGGGTTATAATTGGTCGGAGATTTGGGAAGTCCTGCCAGCATGGCCGCCTCGGAAAGGTTCAGGTCCAGGGCGGATTTACCAAAGAAAACCCGGGCCGCTTTCTCTATCCCCTGCGCCCCTGCCCCAAAGTGGATCTGGTTAATATAGGCATGCAGAATTTCCTCCTTGGTATTGGTGGCTTCGATCTGGAATGAAACGAGCAGTTCCTTTATTTTGCGCTGATAGGTTTTTTCAAAACTGAAAAACATATTTTTGGCCAGCTGCTGGGTAATTGTCGACGCTCCCTGTATGCGGCCCGGTTTAAACAGTGTAATATACAACCCCATAAGGGTTCGAAGCTTATTGAGCCCATGATGGTCAAAGAACCGATGATCTTCGATGGCCAGAATGGCGTTGATAAAATCCTGGGAAACCATATTTAAGGGCACGGCCTTGCGCTCACCCAGGGTCAGCAGCACCTGCCCGTTTGAGGCAAACACCTGGCTTTGGGGCGTCTCAATGATCCGGCTTAAAGGCGACGGCAGTTTAGGCAGATCCTTTGCCATGTGAAAAATGACAAACATGCCTGACAGGCAAATCAGCGAGGCCATGATCAGCGCAGCAAAGACAAAGAAACGAATGCCCGCAAGAGCTTTGAAAAACAGCGTCACTTATGCTCCCCCTTTAAATTCAGACTGAGCTGCCACACAGCCCACTCCCTGCCGTTCACAAAAACAACCTGGGTGGCCCCGTTGTGATTGATTTCAAATCCCAGGCGGATATATCCGTTTTTCGATTCATTCCAGATACCCACCCGGGTAATCTGCCCGTCCAGTTTGAGCAGCACTTCAGGATGGGTGATCAAATCCGGGATAATGTCCGCCGGCAGTTTAAACAGGGCGTCAAAAAATGCATCTGCCTGAAAAATTCTGCCTGAAAATTCGGGCATATCGGAAAGGCTGCCCCGGGCCGGTTGAATACCGTTATTGAGTGCCAGAACTTGTTCATCAGACAATTGAATTTTTTTGATGACCCGGTTTTGCGAATCAATAAAATATATATTTAATCCATTGGGGGTGCCTTCACAAAAAATCCGGTCCAGGCTCTGGCTGTTCAAAATCCAGAGCAGGTGCGCCGGTTCAATAATTTTTATTGCGGAAATCCTTGGGACGGTCAGATAAAGCGCCTTGAATTCCTGTTTTTCAAGGGTGACCCATTCCCCGGGCAGAATACCCGTGGCAAGCTGCGCAAAAGTGGTGGCCTGATGGGCATTTTTCTGCGTTTCCTCTTTCTTGCTGATAATGGTATTAAGGTATTGTTGCGCATTGGAGGTCTGCTCACCGGTTTCCCAGATCGGTCCTATTTTAGGACGATGCGCGTTGGTACTGGAAAGATAGGTGCCAACCAGTTTTTCAAACCAGTCAAAACGGAATTCACTGAATACGAACATGGCCGTGAATACGATGACCGCAATATTCAGAATAGAAAAGGCTCTTTTCAGCCACTCAAAGACACTGAAAGGTTCATACCATTGTTGTGCCATAAAATGCAGGAAACCTTTCTTTTAAGCTTTACCAGCCTGTTTAAGTGACTCGTTATAGACCGTATAAAACTGCCTGTGCTCAGCAAGCACTTTCAATAAAAAAGCATCCAGATGTACAATATCCTCCGGCCGGATAATATTGTTTACACTGTTATGTAAAGCCGCCATATTATCATTTGTTTTAAAGGTATTGCTGATCAACACCAGGCATATTCTGCGTCGCAGACTCATATCCATGGCATTCATTTTATCAACTACTCCGGTAAGCCCCTGCTGCTGATCATAGCTGTCTTCTATGAGTACAAGATGAAAGATGTGGTATTCCATCTTATCTAAAGCGGCTCTGGCATCTTTGGCAATATCAATGTTAAATCCCATCTGTCGCAAAAGCGGTTGCACCTGCTTTTTAAGATTTTCAGAATCGATGCAGATCAATGCGCTTTGCCGGTCCTGAAACGAGAGGGAACGCTTGGAATCAGACCCCTGTTTCGCAATATTATTATCCTTGGCAGCATGAATTAAAATTGCACCCCGGCACTTGGGACATTTTACGGTGGCATCCTTATTTGAAGGAACTTTACCGTCCGGTATGGTCAGTTTTGTATGACAGTGCTGGCAGGTGATATTCATAATTTATCCCCCCTTATATCCATGATCAATTTCCAGAGAATCAATACCTGTTGTGTTCTGACCCCGGGCACTTTTTATTGAATCAAGCCCCCTTCCCACGATATCCTGGCGGGAAGCGTATGAAATGGCAATATCTTCGGTTATTTTTCCCTCTTCGTATAAAGAGATAATGTACTCATCAAAGGAGACCATGTCCTGTGCCTTTCCGGCAACAATAATATCATTAAAGGTTTTTCCCTCGGACTCACCGTTCAAAATAGAATCTTTTACCCGCAGGTTGGTTCCCATAATTTCAAAGGCCGCCACCCGGTCGCCGCCGACCTTGGGCAAAAGCCGTTGTGATACAACCCACCTGACAGTGTCCGCCAGGCGGATCCGGATCTGTTTTTCCTCTTCAGTGGAGAACATGCCCAGTACACGGTTGATGGTCTGGCCGGCATCCACCGTGTGCAAGGTGGAAAGAACCAGATGACCGGTTTCCGCCGCAGACAGACCGATCTCAACAGTCTCCCGGTCCCTCATCTCACCCACAAGAATCACCTTCGGTGCCCGGCGCAACGCTGCCCGCAATCCATTGGCAAAGGTATCAAAATCGACCCCCAGTTCCCGCTGGTTAAATGTGGACTGCTTCTGGGGATGCTGATATTCAATCGGATCCTCAAGCGTAATGACATGGACCGATTTTGTCTCATTTATTTTATCCAGCAGTGCGGTCAGAGAGGTTGTTTTACCGGATCCGGTGGCCCCGGTGACAAAAATAATTCCGTTTCTGGCACCGGCCATGCTGTGGAATGATTTGGGAAGCCCCAGATCATCAATGGTTGGGATCTTGGTTTCCAGCTTCCTGAGCACAATGGAATATTTTCCAGATCGTGAAAAAATATTGACCCTGAAGCGAGCCTTGTTGCCCAGCTGGTAAGAAAGGTCACATGATCCTTCCCTGATAAGGGTTTCTGTGAGCTTGCGATTGTTGTTGATCAGGTTTAGGGCAATCGTTTCCGTCTGGAAGGGCGTTAAAATATTAAAATCGGGTTCCATTTTCACCGGAATCAATTCTCCCGAACTTTCGACCTGGAGCGGTTTACCCGGTGTAAAGTTCAGGTCTGAAACATTTTGATGGGATCCCAGCATTTTGGAAAGGATATGGTCAATCTGCTGTTTTTTCATGCCATCCTCCTTAAGTGATCAGACAAATATAGCAAATCGCAGAAACAGGTTCCGATATACGGGCATGGCTTTCCAATACTCAAATTGTAAAACCCGCTGCCTGACAATCGATTTGCCTTTAAGTGATTCTTTTTTTGTATGTCTTTTTTCAGGAAACATTGTTGAGAATCACTATGGATCAGGCTTCGGTAAAATCGGCCGGTGGATTTTTCAAATAAGGCCTGAAGATAGACTTGTTATTGGATTTACCATACGCTTCATCCGGACTGATCCACCCTTTTTTATACAATTGCATGATGGCATCGTCCAGTAGTTGCATACCATATTGTTTACCGGTCTGGATCATGGATGGGACCTGATGGGTCTTGGCCTCACGAATGAGGTTTCTCACCGCAGGGGTTGCCACAAGAATTTCCAATGCCGCACACCGGCCCTTTTGATCCACGCGTTTGAACAATGTCTGGGCCACGACAGCCCGAAGACCGTCCGCCAGTGTAGAACGGATCTGCGCCTGTTCCGTTGACGGGAACACCTCTATGATCCTGTCCACTGTTTTGGCGGCACTGGATGTATGCAGGGTACCGAATACCAGGTGGCCCGTAGATGCCGCTTCAATGGCAAGTGATATGGTTTCAAGATCACGAAGTTCACCCACCAGGATAATATCGGGATCTTCACGCAGCGCTCCTCTAAGCGCTGATGAAAAAGTCTGGGTATGCAGCCCCACTTCCCGGTGATTTACGATGCAGTTCTGACTTCTGTGGACAAACTCTATTGGATCTTCAACCGTGATAATATGGTCTCTGCGCGATTTATTGGCCTGGTCAATGATGGCCGCCAGGGTGGTTGATTTACCGGAACCTGTGGGCCCTGTCACCAGGACCAGCCCCCTTGGCAGATCAGCCAGCTTTGAAATCACCGACGGCAGCCCCAGCTGTTCGGCGGTTAAGATATCAGACGGAATCTCACGAAATACAGCTGAAATTCCGTTCTTCTGCATAAAATAGTTGGCCCTGTATCTGGCAAGCCCTGGAATTTCATACCCGAAATCCACATCACCGGTTTCTTCAAAAACCTTGATTTTTTCCTGGGAAGTGATTTCATATAACAAACCGCGAAGTTTATCACTGGTCAATGTATCGTATTTGATTCTTTCAATATCGCCGTGAAGCCGCAACGCCGGCTGCTGTCCGGAGGAAAGGTGGAGGTCGGAAGCCCCCTGCTCGTGCATCAACTTAAAAAAAGCATCAATCTCGGCCATGGTGCAACCCCTTTTGCTTTTTAATTAACAGCCATGGGCAGCGGCATTTTTATCCGGCCTGCCCCAACAGTTTTACCCCTGCCTTTTAAAATAGCAGAGGCTTTGACAAAATTATAGGATTTTATGCTTGCTTGATAAATTTTAACGTAGAATCGGTTTCATCTGCGGCCTTGTTCTCTTCCTTTGTCATTTCCAGCAGTTTGGAATGGGACTCAAGGACGGCGCTGATCTGCATTTCAAGCTGAATACGCTGCCGTTTCAGCTCGATGATATCACTGTGAAGCTGTGACAATCTTTTGTGTGCACGGTTCAGTATTTTTTCCGCTTCAACTTCGGCATTGGCGATGATCAGTTGGGATGATTTTTTAGCGTTTTCCTTCATTTGATCCAGCACCTTCTGTGACTGGGTCATGGCATTCTTCATCGAGTTTTCCCGCTTCCGATACCCTTGGTTCTCAAGGTTTAGACGGTGATTCTCCTCATGGACACTCTGAATCGTGTGATTCAGATTTTCAAATTCCTTGGCAACCTCTTCCAGAAAATAATCAACTTCCTGAACATCGAATCCCCGGAACCTTGTGGTGAACTCTTTTTGTTTAACCACCAATGGTGTTATACCCATAAGAAATCCTCTCTTTTAATTATGCCAATGACCTCGCCAGCCCGTGCAGGCTGCCGACAACAAATATCTGGAGAAAATATATCAGCAATATTACAACGATGGGGGATATATCCAGCCCCCCCAAGTTAATAGGCAATCTCTTTCTGATTTGATAGAACACAGGTTCCGTGGCAGTGTTAATAAACCGGACAATGGGATTGTACGGGTCCGGACTGACCCAGCTTAACACGGCACCGGCAATAACGATCCACATATAAAAGGTCAAGGCATAATCCAGGACCACAGCGATAGCTTCAAAAAAATTAGCAATTACAAACATAAATGTTACCTTTTTTCAACAATAACGAACCTTTTCTTGTTCTGGTTAACAATGAATCGTGCTAAAAGTCAAGTTTTTTTACGTATTTAGCCCCTAAATAATCCCCAGGATATATTGACTTTAAGATCCCAATATAATATTAATGGTTTAACCATTCAAGACACCTTGAATGGTTTCAAGGTTTATGTACTTAAACGGACATGTATGGTATGGTGTTAAAGTTTATTATTTTCCTTTAAAAACAACCATTAAAAATCAAGGATGTAATCAAGTCAAGGAGTTTCAAAAATGGGTCACGTCAGTCTAAAAGAGATCAAAAGCATCTCTTATGAAAAAGCGCAAATCAACAAGGGATATACAGATCAATCCCTGCGGGTCAATCTCAACTCAAACGATATTATCATTGATCCGATTGAAGAGAAGATTAAAGATAAATTCATCGGCGGCAAAGGGTATGATCTGTGGCTGATGTGGAATGCTGTCAGCGGTGATACCAAATGGAATGACCCTGAAAATGCCATCTGCATCTCTTCGGGCCCCCTTGGCGGGACTCCCGGATATCCCGGTGGCGGCAAAAGCATTGTTACCGCCATTTCCCCTTTAACCGGCGCTCCCATTGACTCCAATGTGGGAGGCTATTTCGGCCCCTATAAAAAATTCGCAGGATTTGATGTCATCCAGCTGGACGGTAAAGCGAAAAAAGATACCGTTATCCTAATTGACGGTATTGAAGATACCATTAAAATTTATGAGGCAGACGATCTTCCGGAAGATGCATATGCACTGTCCAAAGAGCTGACCTTTCATTTTGACGAAAAAAAGCCGGTCAATGTATCTGTGGTGACCGCCGGTCCGGGAGCTGCCAATACATTTTTCGGCTGTCTTAATTTTTCCTGGTGGGATGCGGGACGCAAAATGGTCCGGTACAAACAGGCCGGACGCGGCGGTATCGGAACCGTATTTGCCGATAAAAACATCAAGGCTGTGGTTGCCAGATTCGGCGCTGTCTCCATGAAAGCCAACAGCCCGGCAGACCTTGCCGCCCTTAAAGCGGTCACAAAAACCCATGCCAAAGAGATCAACGAACTGGATCCCAAGCAGAACCGGATGGCGCTTGTGGGCACCACCCACCTTGTTCCCATCATGAACGACCACGACTGCCTGCCGGTCAACAACTTCAAATTCGGGTCTCACCCGGAAAGCAAAGTGATCGGAGAAGAGACCTATGAGCATATATTTGACAAAGGTTTTGACGGGTGCTGGCGTGGCTGTGCCGTTGCCTGTGCCCACGGTGTTAAAGACTTTTCTCCTTTCACCGGTCCCTACAGGGGACAAAAGGTCTTTGTCGACGGTCCTGAGTATGAAACAGTAGCCGGATGCGGATCCAATCTGGGAATCTTTGATGCCCACACCATCCTTGAAATCAACTTTTACTGCGATGCCTATGGCATGGATACTATTTCTGTGGGAACATCCATCGGATTCATCATGGAATGTTTTGAAAACAACCAGATCACCACCGACCATACCGGCGGTATGGATCTAAGTTTCGGAAACCGGTTTAACGCCCTTGAAATCATCCACCAGATGGCACGGGGAGAAGGATTTGGTGCCATCGTAGGCAAGGGTATCCGGAAAATGAAAGAGATCTTTGCACAGGACTTTGGGGCTGACCTTAGTTTCATGCAGGACATTGGCATGGAATCCAAAGGGCTTGAATTCTCCGAATACATCACCAAAGAGTCTCTGGCCCAGCAGGGCGGTTACGGGCTGGCCCTGAAAGGCCCCCAGCATGATGAAGCCTGGCTGATCTTTCTGGACATGGTCCATAATTTCATGCCGACCTTTGAGAACAAGGCAGAAGCCCTTCACTGGTTCCCCATGTTCAGAACATGGTTTGCCCTGTGCGGGCTTTGTAAACTGCCCTGGAACGATATTGTCCCGGAAGACAATAAGAACAACCCCGAACCCGCCAAAGTGGTCAAGCATGTCGGATGGTACACAGACTTCTTCAATGCCGTTACCGGCAAGGATGTAAAACCTGATGATCTGATCACCATGAGCGAGGCTGTTTATAATTTCCAGAGAATTTTCAACCTTAAAATGGGATATGGCACACGGGAACACGACACTCTTCCCTATAGAGCTGTCGGTCCTGTGACCGTGGAAGAGTATGAATCCCGATCCAAACGATATGATACCCAGCTGGTTGAAAAATACGACGTGGATATCAGCGAGATGTCATCCAAAGAAAAAGTCGCGGTTTTGAGAAAGAACAGAGAAGCACAGTACGAACAGCTCAAAGATGCGGTATATAAACGCCGCGGATGGACCCAGGACGGTATCCCGACGATTGAAACCGTCAAGCGCCTTGGTATTGATTTTCCCGAAGTCCTGGAAGTTTTGGCCAAAAACGGGGTAAAATAAGCCATTGATTCAAGTGGATGACATAAAAAGGCCCTGGTCAAAGGATATGACCATTGCAACGCTTCTGGCAACGCTGGAGAATGTTGAATTCTGTTCTGTTGTCCGCCTCAACGGTAAACTTATTTCAAGCCCGAAATTTGCTGAAACCAAGATACCGGACAACGCGACAATTCAATTATTGCCCCTTGTTGCCGGCGGCTAAATCCATTTTTATCTTTTTTAGCTTCACAAACAACTGTCTGTCTGTTAAAAAGCATTACCATAGCAGACAGGCAGTTAACTTTTTGTATTCATTCACGGGGTAACAGCATTGTTGTAAGCAATTGAAATTACATG
>CAZLTD010000073.1:0-27481 GCA_964562385.1 uncultured Desulfobacula sp. | reverse complement strand
TATTCGACGCTGATTTTATTATGTAGGGGTCATTATTGCACGCTGATCAACACCTATGCCTTAAATGACTTGATTTCAAGACTTAAAATCCTGAATTCTCTGGGAGAAACATATTTTGAAATAGACAAAAAAATGGGGGCACACCTGATACCCAGGTCAAGGGAGGTGCTGCATGGAAACAAGACTGTCGGTCACATCGATATAGCACTCACATCCAGCTATTATCAGGAGATTAGCCGGCAGTCCCTATTGTCGGGGATTTTTACTATTTTTATCAATCTTGTTTCTTTGATTGTTACGATCAAATTTCTTTTAAAGCGCTTTTTAAAAAAACCACTCGATTATTTCAGCGAAATTGTCATCAATTATGGCACCGGTAATTATGATTTTCAGGAAAAGTATGCACCTGTAGAAGAATTTCAGCCATTCATCACTGTTCTGAATGAAATGGGGAATAAAATCTCTTCCCAGTTGGCAGAACTGCAAAATGCCCGCAATGAATTGGAGGTTCGAGTTGAAAAACGAACGATTGAACTTACAAAATCCAATAAGGAGTTGGAATCTGAGATATTAGAACATAAGCAGACACAGGAAAAATTAGGCCGGATGAATCATGAGCTTGAAAAAGCAATGCGACAAGCCAATATGATGGCGCAGACAGCGGAAATTGCAAATGCGGCCAAAAGCGAATTTCTTGCCAACATGAGCCACGAAATACGTACGCCTTTAAACGGTATCATCGGGATGACCGGTCTTCTGGCGGATACGGATTTAACTAATGACCAGCAGCATTTTGTTGACACTATTCAAAACAGTGGAGAATCTCTTTTAACCGTGATTAACGATATTCTTGATTTCTCAAAAATAGAAGCGGGTAAGCTTGAGATGGAGAACATCAACTTTGATCTGCGTTCCATGCTGGATCATTTTGCATCCATGATGTCCCTGCGTATTCAAGCAAAGAAGCTGGAGTTCCTTTGTGCGGCATCCCCGGATGTGCCTGCTCTTCTAAAGGGAGATCCCGGACGTCTCAGGCAGATTCTTACCAATCTTGTAGGTAATGCTGTCAAATTCACTGCCACGGGGGAAATCTCCGTACGTGTATACCTGGAAAAAGAGAGCCGCAAAGAGGTTACTCTTTTGTTTTCCATAAAAGACACCGGTATCGGAATTCTCAAAGAGAAGCATGATTCGCTTTTTAAAAGTTTTACTCAGGCAGATGCCTCCACTACACGGAAATTCGGGGGCACAGGTCTTGGCCTGACCATCTCAAAAAAACTTTGCGAAATGATGAACGGTACCATCGGTGTAAACAGTGATGTGGGTAAAGGGTCTGAATTCTGGTTCACGGTCTGTTTTAAGAAACAAGAGTATTTTGAACCCCCAGTCATGCCTGAACCAATACCTGATATGAAAGGATTACATATCCTAGTGGTGGATGACAACAAGACCAATCGTGAGATACTCCAGGGTCAGCTTGCTTCATGGGGGTTGCGGGTAAAAGAGGCTGTGGACGGCCCTGACGCACTGCACCAATTTGATCAGGCAAACAATGAAAAGGACCCTTTTCAGATTGCTATTTTAAATATGCAGATGCCTGGCATGGATGGGTTGTCACTGGGCAAGATCATTAAAGCTAATGATAAATTAAAACCGGTCCACCTGATCATAATGACCTCAATGGGACAAGTCGGGGATGCCAAACTATTTGAAAAAGCAGAATTTTCAGCTTACTTAACCAAACCGGTGGGGTATTCAGACCTGTTTGCCAGCCTGTCGACTATTGTATCCGGTGATTCCGAACCTCGCGTCGAGAGTGCTATTATCACCCGTCACACTGTTCGGGAATTGAAACGAAAAAACATTCAAATTCTACTGGTAGAGGATAACATTACAAATCAGCAGGTTGCAACAGGCATTCTGACAAAATTTGGTTTTGTTGGTTTAACCATTGCAGAAAATGGTGCCAGGGCTCTTGAAGCTCTTGAAACGTCACCCTATGATATTGTTTTGATGGACATACAGATGCCGGAAATGGATGGTCATACAGCCACCAGGAAAATTCGAAAAATCGAGTCTGAATCTGATAAGAAAAGAGTGCCCATTATCGCAATGACGGCTCACGCCATGAAAAAAGATCAGGACAAATGCATTGCAGCCGGCATGGATGACTATGTTTCCAAACCTATCGATCCAAAAACCCTTTTAGAAGTCCTGGAGAAATGGCTACCTAAAGAAAAATCGGCAGCCTCTCATGTTTCAGAGTCTGATCCGGTATTGAAGCTGGAAATAAATGGAGAAAATAATCTGAAAGTGTTTGATAAGGAAGTTCTGATGGACCGTCTGATGGGTGATACGGAGTTGGCTGAAACCGTTATTTCAGGTTTTCTTGATGACATACCAAAACAGATTGGCGTGCTCACAAACCATATCAGCCAAAAAAAAACTGGATACGCCGGAAAACAGGGGCATCTGATCAAAGGGGCCTCAGGCAATATAGGGGCCGATGTCTTAATGGAAATTGCTTCTAAAATCGAGACAGCCGGAAAAACCGAAGATTTAGATACGCTTATCCTTCTTTTGCCCCAATTGGAAGACGCATTTGATCAATTAAAACAAGTTTTAGAGGGCATGATTAAATGAAAGTACTAATTGCTGAAGATGATATGACCTCCCGCATTATTCTTGAATCGGTGTTAAAAAAATGGGGTTTCATTCCGGTCATGGCATGTGATGGAAAAGAGGCGTGGAAAGTCATGCAAGGCGAGGATGCACCCAGGCTTGCAGTTCTTGACTGGCAAATGCCTGAAATGAACGGGATTGAGGTTTGCCAAAAGGTGCGCGAGCTTGATACTTCCAATCCTCCCTACCTGATTGTCCTGACATCAAAAGATGAAAAAAAGGATATCGTCAGGGCCCTATATGCAGGCGCAAACGACTTTATTTCAAAACCTTATGACAATGAAGAACTGAGAGCCAGAATCAACGTCGGTGAGCGGATGGTCAAGCTTCAATCCGCTCTTGCTGATGCCTATAGAGCATTAGAACATGAAGCCATGCATGATCCGTTGACCAATATTTTCAATCGCAGGGCAATTATGATACTTTTAAAAAAAGAAATGGCAAGGGCGGATCGGGAAAAAACAGACTTATACATCGGACTATGCGATTTGGATCATTTTAAAAGAGTAAACGATACTTTCGGGCATCAAATTGGGGATGAGGTGTTGGTTGCTTTCGCCCGGTTTGCAAATGAAAAATTAAGATTAAATGATCATATAGGCCGGTATGGCGGCGAAGAGTTTTTGATTGTGGCAGCCGGATCTGGAGGGTTAAAACAAAATCCCTTGTTTGAACGGATCTGCGGGAACGTTCGCAACAATAAGATTGCCACTGAAAAAGGAGATGTATCAATCACCGTCAGCATCGGTGTGGCTCGCTATTCGGGTGTGGTGAATTCAGACGACCTGCTGAAGGCAGCGGATACAGCATTGTATCATGCCAAGGAAATCGGACGAGACTGTGTCATTTGTGCAGATAAGACTATGATGGAGGAAAAAAATAATGAAAATCATGATCGCTGAAGACGATACGACGACCAGGCTGATGCTTCAGGGATTATTAAAGAAATGGGGATTTGATACGGTCGATGCTGTCAACGGGAAAGAAGCCTGGAACTTACTGAAAGGAAAAGACTTTCCTCAAGTTATCCTTTTGGACTGGGAAATGCCCGGAATTGATGGCCTTGAAATTTGTCAGCGGGTCAAAAAATTTAAAAAAGAGCTGCCACCCTACATTATCATGCTGACTGTCCGTGACAGTAAGGATGAAATTGTCCAGGGGTTAGAAGCGGGTGCAGATGATTATATTACCAAACCGTTTGATGAAAACGAGTTGAGGGCTCGTATAAACGTGGCAAAAAGAATGGTAAGGATCCAGTTATCCTTGTCCAAAAAAATCAAAGAATTAGAAGAGGCCATGGATCATGTTAAAAAACTTCAGGGAATAATTCCTATCTGCTCGTTTTGCCATAGGATTCGCAATGATGCTAAAGCTTGGGACAGCCTGGAACGCTATTTTCAGAATTATTCCGATGCAAAATTCAGCCATGGCGTCTGTCCTGATTGCGCAAAAAAACATTATCCTGATATAGAGTTAGAGGGTAAATAGTATTAATGAATTACGATAAATCTTTTTTGCTTTTCTCTAACTGCAGTAATGGTCCTATCAGGTTCAGCATGCAACAAAATTATATTTCTACAAATAAAACACTAAATTTCAACTCACTTTTTAATTTGGTGAATCCTGAGGAAAGGAAACAACGGTGATATAATCTGGCGCCTTACCTTTTTAAAAGGCGAAAAACTGTGATCCTTTATTCCTGGCGCCCTATCATGGTAAGGAACATTCCCCCGGGACCCGGCATGCTGATAAAAGCCCTGCGGTCTTTGAACTTGATAAAAATTTTTGCCCCCTTGGTATGGCCAACGTTGATATAGGAGAACGAAAAACTCTCTGGATTAACCCACTCTCCTTTGCAGGCGATTCTTCCACCATCCGCAGGGGATGGTGAAATCCGCCAGACACCATCCAGCCCGACACCCACCTTGTATTCTTTATTATTCAATCCATATGACATCTCGGCCACATTTTTCTTATCCCCGAAACGGATCGTCACATGCTTAAACCCTGCCCGGTTGGAATCAATGATATATTTTTCCCCGGAGATCTTTTTGGATATGGGCGGCAGTTCAGGGACAGGTAAGGCTTTTGGGGACCTTTGACATTTTTTAACCAGCCTTTTTAACCGGGCATTGGCATTAAGATCCAATATTTTCGATGTTCTGGCCACAGACTTGAGAACATACTCTTTCATCAGCTTGTCGGGTTTGCCAAACTTCTTCTGGCTTGTGAAGACAACCACCATATTTTGTTCAGGCACAACAAAAATGCGCTGCCCCCCATATCCCACAGCAGCGTAGAATCCTTTATCCACCCACCACTGGTACCCATATTGGTCAAAAAGCGTGGCTTTGATATGGCCTTTGGTTGCCTGTGACACCCAGGCCTCAGATACAATTGTTTTATTATCCCACTTCCCTCTTTTTAAAAACAGCCAGCCGAATTTCGCCATATCGTGGGGTTTAAGCCACATCCTGCCGTATCCGATATCGATGCCCTGGGAGTTTTTCTCCCATGTCACATCCGTGATGCCTAAAGGGTCAAATAGATGCTTTCTGGCAAAATCCAGACTTCGCATCCCGGTCTGTTTCTGGAGGATGGCCGACAAAAGATAGGTAGCCCCGTTGCAGTAGTCAAATTGTGATCCCGGTGCCTCCCGCATGGGAAGATCCAGCATGTGCCGGGTCCAGTCAGGGCTTTGCCGCAGCTTTTTAAGGCCAGTCCATCGATATTTATAGGAATCGGTGCATGCCAGTCCGGCAGACATGGTTAGAACATGTTCAAGTGTAATATTCTTTTTTGTGTCTGCCATGTCTGTCGGCGATATGTCTGGGAAAAAGTCCAGCAGGCCAAGGTCAACACCTGAAATGGCGCCCCTGTCTATGGCGATCCCGATAAGGGTGGATGTAATGCTCTTGGTGCAGGAATGAATAATATGGGGCCACTCTTTTTGGAACGGATAAAAATAGGCGTCCAACACCAAATATCCATTTTTCACAATCAACACTGAATCGATACTGTTCGGTATTGACCTGATTTTTGAAAGCATGTCCGCCAGGACATTGGGGTTCACCCCCTGGGCTGCAGGTGTTGACGTTCTCCATCTGTCCGTAGGCCAGTAATCTGATGTTTCACCGCTCTGGGTGATGCACAAAACGCACACCAGGACAATTATCAGTTGGGTGAAACCTTTTTTCATTGTATGGGAAGTATTGGTTATATGACGCACTGGCTTTTCCTTTTTATGGTTAAAAAATGAACCGTGACGGTTAAAGCAGCACCCGGAAAAAAGCCGATAACGCTTCACTGATGCTCTGGTAATAATGGTGCCCCGTCCACAGGGCAACAATGTATAAAGCCAGTTTTATGGGCAGAAAATATTTAAGCCCGAAATGACGATATTTTCCAAACACCCACCGGCCGTAAATGACATGGGTTATTGTTTCAAAAATTCCCAGCAAAGCGATAATGGGTATGAACAGATGAAAATATCCATCCCCTGAAACCACAATCAAAAGGACAAACCCCAGCCAGCTGCCGCCAAAAAACATAACCGGTATGCTGGATATCAATCCGGCAGCACTGAACAAGTCCGTAACAAAAAAAGCCTGTACATCAAAGAGATAAAAAAAAGTCGCAATCGCCAGGCAGCAGAGATAGGCAAGACCCCAGAAAATTTTCCATCGTTTAATATTCTCCCGGACTTTGGTACCGGAAACAAGGTGATTGATATTTTCACGCATCCTGGTTTTTCCTTCTGCTGTGTGCCTGTATTAAAAAGACGGTTCTTTGGGTCTGCCCGCCGGATGTGACACACCATATAATACTTTGTTTTAGTGGGTCAATCACAGATCTGATATAATTTCAAACCGGCCAAGCCTCCCCCGGCATCACGCCTCCATTATCCTGAAATCAAAAGACAAGAGTGCCATTTCAGCAAAAACGGAAATCGGGTTAAATATTGATCTTTAACACCAAAAGTGCTTGTATGAAAGGACAGTGCGTTTTTTGTCATTCAATTCTAACCCGGAGGCAATGATGAAACCATTCCAACCTTTTTTCAGAGTACTCATTTGTTTTATTTTTATTTTTGTTGCTGCAGGCCATGCCCAGGCCGATCCCTATCAGGTCATGTCCCTGCGTGTGGAAAAACAGCCGACTGACTGCCAGACAACGCTTTTTGTCACCATCAAAAACAACAGCTCCCAGACCACAAATTCAGGGTTGTTCGTCTATGCATCACAATTTAGAGTCATCCAGAACAATAAAAAAATGTCCACCAATATTGGCACTGTTCGCCTGGACAACCTAGGGGCCGGGCAATCACGGGAAGTTTCGTATCGTTTCTTTCGGGAACGCAGCAAAACAGGGGCGTACTTCAGGTTTAAAGTCGGGCCGGATTCCCTTGCATATGCGGAAAAAAATCTGCCGCCGGTCACTGAAAACTACCACGGAAAATTCGGCTCTCTTAAATTAGACAAAGACACCAACGAACTGACCGCCACCATCTTCAATTCAGGGAGCACATCCCTTCCCAGGCCTGTCATCCAGGTCCTTATTGCCGCGCCCGACACCCCGACCGACTTTAAAGGCGGCGGTGGCGGCATTGTCACACAGTGCCTGGCGCCCGGAAATCATTTCAACGTCAAAAGGACCATACCGCCCACAGCATCAGGGAGCATTATCAAGGTCGCTTTGCGTGCCGATGAGGTAACTCTTGATGAAAAAATCCCCGGGAGCATGACCCTGAAAAAGATTAAACCCGGTATTAAACCTGTGTACAAAAAGCAGCTGAAATACAACCCAGATGTCAAAACCATTAAAAAATAAGATCCTGACACCGGTGTTATGTATTTAAAAAAGTGAACGATGATATAATCCAGATCACAGCGTTCTTTGGCCTGGCAGTCGTCTTGGCCGAGGAGCGGTTGGAGTGCCAGACAGACAAGACGGATTGATGAAGCGGACAAAGCCTTTATGAAGCTAAACACTGCGGCAGAAACAAGGTATATATCTCACAGTTAGACACCTGAAACGCTGCCGGACACCGACAGATAATTTGGGGGCAGGGGATCTGCACTGATTTTATACCCATAGTAAAGAAGACAGGCAAGCAATACTGCGGCAGCGATAATTTTAAAATATTTTGCCATCCTGACCTCCTTTGAATGAAACGTTAGCTTGTTTCATAATATACAAATTATAGTAAAAATCAATCATCTAAGTAAAGCCAAAGGCATAACAGCCACATCTCGCAGGCTCCGGGGTCAACCCGTTTCCCTTAAAAGATCAATCACTTCAACCAGCCGGGCAACCAGGTGGTCATGATATGCCTTGCCGCCTTTTGCATCCGCTTTTGACGGCTCCCCGGCCGTGCCCCCGGACGACAGGGTGGCCGCTTTCATCTCCTCAAGGCTTGACGGGACATAGCAAAGGGTGTCTGACGGAAAAGACGGGTCCACACTATAAAGTTTTTTACCGGTATGGGGATTGTCAATGGCCCTGTCCATCTTGACCAGATCCGGGTACTGGGAAAGCATGTGGGAGGTTTCGATCTCCTCGGCATGCCCCACACTCCCCCAGCCAAGAGAATCCGTGATCTCCTTGGACATATAGGCCGGGTCAAAAAGTAAGATTTTCACCCCAAGTTCCCTTTTTGCCCGCTCACCTGCCATCTGGAGCCAGGTGATGTTCACAATGCGGTGGCCGTTGACCAGAACAAAATTTTCAAACCCATGCTGTGCCAGAGAAGAAATCATATCAAAGGCGATCTCCGCAAGGATCTCGGGCCTGACAGTAATAGTGCCGGGCAAAATCATGTGATGAGGACTCCACCCGAACCAGAGTGGCGGTGCCATTGGCACCCCGGTTTTTATCCCGGCATCCTCGGCCAGGGTCACAGCCACCATGGTATCGGTCCCCACCGGAAGGTGGGGGCCATGCTGCTCCGTGCTCCCAAAGGGAAGGATGATGGTTTTCCCGCTGGTCTCAATAATCTGCCCCACCTCTTCCCAGGTCATGTCCTGGAGACGAATGCTGTCGTTCATGGTTATGAATCTCCTAAAATTTTAAAAATAACACCTTTTTGATGCCCATGAAAAGGCTGTCTCCTTTATACGAGAAAATGGCGTTCCCCGCTGGCCGGTGTTTTAATAAGAATGTGATTGGCCGGTCCGGGCATTTATGCGATGCCATAAATTTTTGATATCCTGTAGAATAGTAGGATACACCATTATTTTTTTCAACCCAAAGATCGCGTCCGGTAACAAAAAGCTTGTTTGGATTTTAACAATCCGAATCAAGGGGGAACTTTTATTATTGCATCCAATACTGAAAAGCATTAATCTGCGACAAACAACGACCATGGTAAATTTGAACAAACTATCATCGTAACTGCATGAAGTCTTTTATTTTACCATCATTGAGGCATGCCTCTGACTTAAATCAACTTTAGTATTGGATTTTTATGCATTTAAATGTATTTGTTCTCGCTCTTGCGCTGGTGTTTGCCAACTGCGCACCGCCTGTTGTGACCATGGTTGCCGGGATCATCAGTACCGGGTTTGCACCCCATCCCTATCTTGCCACCCTGCCGGCTGCCATCATGATGGTGGGGCTTGGAGTGAACGCCATTCCGGCCGCACTGCTCATGGGGAAGATCGGGCGGAAAAAGGGCTTTTTGCTGGCCTTTTTTACGGCCACACTGGCCATATTTGTTGTGGCGTATTCAATCTGGGTAAAAAGTTTTTTTCTGTTTTGTTTATCTCTGTTCTTTGTGGGGGGAAACCTGGCGTTTGTCAGCCAGTTCCGGTTTGCAGCGGCAGAAAGCGTGCCGGACAAAATGGTGGGACGCGCCATATCATATGTTCTTTTCGGCGGGATATTTGCCGCATTCCTCGGGCCTGAAATCGCAAAGCAGGCCAAGGATCTGATTTCAGACGCCCCCTTTGCTGGCTCCTTTGTCTGCCTGGGCGGGGTATACCTTATCGGGCTTTTTGTCCTGATGTTCTACAAGAATATCCAGAAACCTGACCAGGCGGAATCCGACTCTCCCCGGTTTCTGGGTGACATCCTGGCACAGCCCGGGGTGATCCTTGCCATTGCCGCCGGGGTGGTCAGTTATGCGGTGATGGTGACCATCATGATGGCCACTCCCATCCAGATGCATATCATTGACGGGTATTCGGTTTACCATGTCACGTTGATCATCCAGGGACATCTGATGGGCATGTTTGTGCCTTCCCTTTTCACCGGGGGATTGATCCTAAGATTCGGTGTTACTAAAATGATGGCCGCAGGGCTCATATGTCTTTTTGTCTCCATTTTTTCGAATATCGCCGGGCATCAGATCCTCAACTATGCCGTTGGCCTGGTGCTCCTGGGTGTTGGCTGGAATTTTATGTTCATCAGCGGCACCACATTGCTGACCCGGTATTATACATTTTCCGAAAGGTTCAAAACCCAGGCTGCCAACGACTTTATCATCTACTCCATCATGGCCGTCGGATCACTGTCTGCCGGAGCCCTGATCCACACCCTGGGATGGATAAAGCTCAATTTGATCATGCTCCCGCTGTTGATCGCAATGACCATTTTACTGACGGGGTTTAGGTTCACCCGCCGCAGGGGGGCTTCATAAGTCATGCGGGGAACTATTTCTCAGATCCGGGCGTTTGGGGGTCATTGCCAGATCCGGCCAGATATTTAAAATTTGTCTGTCAATGGGCCTGGGCCGCCCTTTGGCATCCACAAACACATTGGTGACCCGCGCTTTGACCACAGGCCTGTCCAGCGCAGGACAGGTAATGGTCTGGGCCATGTCAAACTCATTTGTTCCACGGCTGGACACACCGGTTTCAATGGAGAGGATATTCCCCACGCCGGCCGGATAAAGGTATGTAACACTGATATGGGAAACCACATGGGCGGCACCGATCTCATGGATCCAGTCAAAAAGCTGGTTCTCCTCCAGGTAATGCCAGCGGGCTTCCTCTAAGAACTCGACATACCGGGCATGGTTCACGTGGCCGAAATAGTCGATGTGATACCCGCGAACCGTGATATTAAGCTGTGATTTCATTGGGTCTCTCCTTAGCAATGTTCGCTGCTGTATGGTATCCCCACAGCATGGCGATGCCTAAAAAGGCGCACTTGAAAACAATCCAGACATTGGCGGCTGCACCATTAACAATACCGATGATGCTGACAGCCAGAAGCCCTGCAATAACGGGCAATGCCGTAAACAGCATGACGGCCCGGCGCTCTATGGGATTTTTGGCCACCCAGGCCAGCAATATGGCCCACCCGGCCATCAGCGATGCCCCGACCCCCATGGAAAGTCTTAAGGTCAGATCGGCCTGCAGCAGGGGACGGCCTGTCAGTATACCGTAAAGTTGTGGCCAGACCAGGGCAAGGGCCCAGAGGGCATCGGCGGCCACGCCGATCCAGCAGATGTTTTTTATAACTCCTGTTTTTCGTTCCATATTTTGTCTCCTGTTTTGGTTTTAAAAAAGTTGCTGGTTTCGCCAGCCCGGATACAGAATATCGTGAACGCTCTTGCGAATCTTGGTCAAACGCACAAATAAATTGATCTTTTGCGCAGACTTAAGGTAGGTTGTTGCCAGTAACTGTGCCGGAAATCGGAATATGACAAAATGACCTTTAAAAAAAACACCACAGTTTCAGTCTCTCTGGTAAAAATCCTGGCCCTTTATGCCCAAGGACTCAAGATTGATTTCAAAGCGATCATGGCATCCATGGGCCTGGACCCGGCCATCTTTAATGATGACAGTCAAAGAGTGTCAAGTACCACCTTTGATGCCATGTGGCAGAAGATCGCGGGAATGTCCGACGATCCTCATCCCGGGCTGAATTTCGGACAGCAGATTGCGGACCGTTATCCAGGCGGCAGTCTTTTGTTCACCATGATGCTGAACTGCGCCAGCATTGGCAAAGCTCTGGATACCTTTATCCGCTACCACCGCATTATGGCCGATGCGATCCAGCCCAAAATGGACAAAACCGCTAATGTTGTAAGGCTCTCCTGGGAAATCCCCCTGCCCGGCTTCACCAGCTATCCATATCTTTCCGAAGCACTTTTATCTGTTTACCACTCGATTTTAAGTACCCTTTCCCGGGGCAGGCTGCGACCTGAAAAAGTGTGCTTTACCCATACCCGCCCAGATGACATTCGTGAGTATGAAAAGGTGTTCAACGTTCCGGTTCATTTTGGAGAAAAAAACAATGAACTGATCATCCAACTCCGTGATCTTGATATCGAAATCCACCTGGCCAGCGCCGAACTCTATGCACTTCTTGAAAAACATGCCGACACCATCATCCGCGCTCTTGCCGGGAAAAACCGATGGTCGAACAAAACAATGGAACAACTCACCCACCGGGTTTTATCAGGCAAAGTCACAAAGATTGATCCCGTGGCCCAACAGATGGCCTTAAGCCGGCGAACTCTTCAGGAAAAACTGAAAGCGGAAAAAACAAATTTCCGCACGCTTCTGGAAACAGTCCGCAGACAGATTGCCGTGGACCATCTTCGACGGCCCGGCACCCACATTGTGGACCTTGCATTTCTGCTTGGGTATTCCGATCAAAGCGCCTTTAATCATGCGTTTAAAAGATGGACAGGGAAAAGTCCGAAAGCCTTTGCAAGGAAAAACTGACTGACAAAAAAGTTTTTTTTATGCACGCCAGACCGATGAATGCACAGGCAGACGTGGCCCAATCTACACGGTATCGGTGTTTTGCGTCATTTTGCCGGCTTTCAGATATTCGTAATCTTCAAACACAATATCTGAGGCATGGGACATATCTTTCCATAAAAGATGGTAGCCTTTAAAAAACTGAAAGGGCTTGACCATTCTTTCCCATTGCGCTCTTTCATCTTTTTTAAGTTCCCTTTTAGGGCTCACCCGCCCAAACAGTTTAATACCCGGGCAGGTTACAAATCTCCCCTTGAACAAAGATTTCATCCAGAACCATTTTGAAGAATTCATGGCAATAACACATATCCGGTCATTGTTTTTAAGATTTTGGTTGAGATTTTCCGGAAACCGGTTGCAGAAAAAAGCGGTCCTCTCCTTTTTAAGAAACAGGGACCCGATGGGGGTCATATTGGGGATCCCCTCTTCATCAACGCTGGCAATCTGCACCACCCCCATGGACGATTTCTGGCAGGCAATAAAATTCTTTTTAACGGTTTCCCAGTTGTGCTCTATTTTGAGTCTCATTGTTTTCTCCTTGTATGAATTTTTAAAACAAACAACCTATAAAAATTATAATAATCAATTTTAATGTATAGTAATTCTTCATTAAGCACAAGTCCAATTTGCCGACAAAAACAGTTCCGCACCATAACTTTGATCCGAATCCGTCCAGGGACTGGCCTCACGTTGAATATTTCAACCAAAATATTAGCAATATTTATTAACGATCTGATGCGGGTGACAGGGTGTGGCGGCTGCCATAATAATAGTGGGAATTAATCAGGGTAACAGCGGCAATAGCTGCAGTCTGAATGGCTGACAGTCAGTGTCATTAAAAAAATTGTCCAATCGAATCATTGATGACTTAACGGGACATACCTATGCCAACCGGTATAAAGCAACATCGTTTCATGAAAAAACCGGTGCCCCAAAAGCGCTGGTATCATGATTTTGCCCCGTGGTCTGACGATCATGGGCCGGGTGGACTAACGATTAGAGTTCAATTTCAGGGTAATGTTCTTTTATACATTCAGGGCAGACGCCATGGCTGAATTTTGAATGGATGTACTTTGACATATACCCTTCAATGGCCTGCCAATAGCCTTCATCATCCCGGATTTTCTTGCAGAAGCCACATATGGGAAGAATATCCCTTAATGTTTTAATTTCAGACAGATAATCATAGACGCGCTTGTCCTTTCCGCCCAGCATCTGGTTCATATAGACAAGTTCAAGATGGCTTTGTATGATATCCCTGAAATTGCTTATCAACTTTTCATAGGTTGGGGAATAGGCATTCTCCTTGCTGTCAAGAACGCATATGGTACCAAAGGCATCGCCATTGGGCAGATGTATGGGATACCCCAGGTAGGAGATCATGTTCAGTTTGATGTCGGGATTATTTTTCCATTTTTCATCTTTCAATGCATTGGGAATCAGAAGCTTTTTATCAGTATTGACAACGGTTTCACAATAAAGCCCTGAGCCCAGAAAATGTTCATTATCCCCGGGGTGATACGGATTTTCAGGTGTCTTGCTTGAAACAAAAACCTCAATATCCGATTTCACAAGACGCATGATTAGTGCCGCCGGGATGCCAACCAGTTCGGCAATAATGTCGATAATCGTCTGCCATTTTTCCAGAACCTTATCCGGAATGTCTAATGGTGGTGGTACTGCCATGGTAGGTTTCCTATATTACAAATTAACGAATTGTTACCGGTTCTATAGGTATGAACCGGGAGCGGTCTGATTTCTTTCAAAAAATTGAGGGGTGCGTGCACAAAGCTAACGAACAGGAATGTATTGTATTTTTGTATAATACCAAATCACAAGTCCCAGCACAATTTTAATTCATGCGCCGGGCATCTCGTTTGGACGGAAGATAAGCCTTTAGGGTCAAAGAAAAGAACGGCTGCCGTAATGGAACAGTAAAATCGTATCAGTCTCTGATTTTCTCTTTAACCGCTCTTATGATCCCCAGACAGACCTGGTTGGCATCGGCAACAATGGCCACATCCGCCATCTTCATCATGGTGGCATTGGGGTTTTTATTCACGCTGACAATAAAATCAGCATCTGTAATGGCGGCTGTGTGCTGGATAGCCCCGGATACGCCAAAAGACAAAAGGAGTTTGGGCTTGATGTTTTTACCTGCCTGACCCACCAGGGTCTCGTGATCAACCCATTCGGAATAGACCACCGGGCGTGTGGCCCCGACTTCGGCCTTCATCAGTGCTGCAAGATCAAACAGTTTTTTAAATTTGCGTTTACTGCCCATGCCGCGGCCGCCGCAGATTACAATATCGGCATCTTCAATCTTCTGCCGGTCTGCGGGACGGTGTTCCGATTTTATCAGGCGGACCCGTTCTCCGGGCAGGCCCGATGGCAGATCAATAGCCATTACCTCCCCTTTGGCATTGTCATCATGGGGCAGCTCTTCAAAGGTGCCGGGACGAACGGTGGCCATCTGGGGTCGGGCCTTTGGGGTGATTATTTTGGCGATCAGATTTCCGCCAAATGACGGGGCGATCTGGACAAGACGGCCCTTGTCATCAATGTCAAGATCTATGCAGTCGGCGGTCAAACCGGTGTGAAGTTTTTTGGCCACCCGCGGTGCCATCTCCTGGCCAAACCGGGTGGCCCCGATCAATAGGGTCTCGGGACGATATTTTTTAACCAGGGTCTCCATAACGTGACTCCAGGTTTCAACACAATACTCCTTTAAAGCCGGGTCATCAACACGGTAGACCTTTTTGGCCCCATGGGCGATGTATTCATCCACATATCCCTTGGTATCATGGCCAAACACCACGGCGCACACCTGCCCCCCGGTGGCGGCAGCAAGCTGAGTGGCCCGGGCAAGGATCTGCAGTGTCACCCGGTTTTGAAAATAGTTCCTGTAATCCCCAAACACCCATATCTCTTTATGCTGTGTCATTTTGCACCGCCATGCTCATGTGTTTTCAGATCTTTTCCCATGGCCCCGCTGATTGTTTTCCCGTACTCGTCAAACAACTGGTCCACGATCTTTTTTACCGCCCCTTTCAATACCCTGTTCTCTTTTCGGGTGGTGGGAGAATAGACATCAATAATCCGGGTGGGAGAATCCTTTAACGCATTAAAATCATGAACCAGGCCGAGCTTTGCGGCATCCACAATGGTCACTTTCGGATTTTCAAATGCGGTCTGAACCCCCTCCAGATGCAGGTACCTTGGTTTATAGGCATTCAGATCTATGGTCACCAGACCGGGCAGATCCATTTCAAGGACCTCATAAAAATCGTCCACATGCCGGGTAACCTCAACCACACCGTCTTTTACCTCAACCTGTCCGGCCCAGCAGACCGCCGGCATATCAAGCTCCTGTGCCAGTTGCGGCCCCACCTGGGCTGTTTCGCTGTCCGATGTCTGGCTGCCGCAAAAAAGCAGGTCTACTTTTTGATGATGCTGCGAAACGTATTGGCCAAGAATATGGCTGGTTAAAAAGGTGTCTGCCCCGGCCATTTTACGATCGGTTAAAAGTACCCCCTCGTCCGCCCCCAGTGCATTGGCCTGGTGGAGAACTTCCTCGGCCATGGGCGGTCCCATGGTCACAGCACAGATATGGGCGCCGTTTTTTGCTTTAATCTGCAATGCAGCCTCTAAAGCCCTGCTGCTGGCAGGATCCATCATACCCTGGGCTGCTTCCCGCTTCAGGGTCCCGGTTTTTGAATTCCAGGGCAGTTCCGATACCATGGGGACCTGCTTGATACAAACAATTATATTCAGCATCTGTTTACCTTACTATTAAGTTACCGGGGTTGTGCCAGGATACTCCTGGCAATGACCATTTTCTGGACTTCACTGGTGCCTTCATAGATCTGAGTTACCTTGGCGTCCCTGAAATACCGTTCCACATCATACTCCTTGCTGTAGCCGTATCCCCCGTGGATCTGGACCGCAAGATCGGTGACATCCCTTGCCGTGGCACTACAGGACAGTTTTGCCATGGATGCCTCGGCACTGAAGGGTTTGGCATTGTCCTTCAAGGCCGCAGCCCGGTAGAGCAAAAGGCGCGACGCATCAATTTTCGTGGACATGTCTGCCAGATAATTCTGTATTGTCTGGAATTTGGACAAAGGTTTGTTAAACTGCTGGCGTTCCCTGGCATAGGAGACGGAATCCTCAAAAGCGGCCTGGGCAATCCCCAGGGCCTGGGCTGCAATGCCGATACGCCCTGTATCAAGGGCGGTAAGCCCTATCTTTATCCCCTGTCCAAGATGTCCCAAAAGATTGTTCTCCGGCACATGGCAGTCTTCAAAAAACAGGGAGGACACCGGGTTGGCCCGCATGCCGCAAAGGTCCTCGATTTCACCGACACTGTACCCCGGCCTGTCATTTTCAACCACAAAAACACTGGCCTGCTTTTTTTTGCCATGATCTGACACGGCAAAAACAAGAATAGTGCCGCACACCCCGCCATTGGTGACAAATATTTTGGTGCCGTTCAAGACAAACCCGTTATCTGTTTTAACGGCATGGGTTTCCACCCCACCGGCATCAGACCCGGCGTTGGCTTCTGTCAGGCAGAAAGCACCGATGCTGTCTCCGGCGGCCATGGCTGGTACAAATCGCTCTTTTTGCTCTGAAGTTCCGAATCTTAAAATCGGGTATATACCAACACTGTTATGCACGGTGACGCAAAGACCAATGGCGGCCGACACCCGTGACAACTCCTCGATGGCAATGGCATAGCTGATCGTATCAAGTCCTGCCCCGCCGTATTCCTTTGGGACCTGCAGCCCGAAAAAATTTAAGGGCTTCATTTTTTCTACAATATCCCATGGAAAAACCGATTCTTTGTCCAGCCGGGCCACATGGGGCTTGATTTCACTTTCGGAAAATTCCCGGACCGTCTTACGGATCAACTGGTGTTTCATGCACGGGTTAAAATCCAATCTCTTTCTCCACTTTTAATGTTATTCAACAACCATCGAGCGATACACCCATCTTTTCATATACCAAAGGCAACAGGCACGCCCCGGTTAGTCAAAGCTGCTTGTGATTCTTTATTCATAAGCATTTTCAAGAATGCGAATATAATCTTCCTTGCCCAGTGTTCTCGGGTTGGACGGCGTGGAATTATTTTCCACCGACATCTGTGCAATTGTCTCAAAATTCTCTTTTCCGATTTTCAACTCCCTGAATAATGGGATATCAAGACGAGCGGAAAGATCAATAATTTTTTCAATAAAAAGGCTGGCTGCTTTTTTATCATCCACCTGATCAATACCGGTCTTCCTGGCAAGTTTTGCCATCTTTTGCGTACAAAACTCCATATTATACTGCAGCACATGGGGTAAAAATATGGAGTTGGCCACCCCATGGGGAATATCATACAGGGCACCGATGGATTCTGAAATACAATGAACGGCTGTGACATCTGAGTTACCGAATGCAAACCCGGCAATGGTGGAGCCCATCATCAGATCTTCCCGGTTCTCATGGTTATTTTCAATATCCTGGTACGCCCCTTCGATGGAAGACAGGATCAGTTTTACCGCTTTTTGGGCATGATTGTCCGTAATCAGGGTGGCCGGCTTTGACAAATATGCCTCTACGGCATGGGTGAGTGCATCAAGCCCGGTGGACGCAATGATCGATTTGGGAAGTGTTTTGATGAGATCCGGATCCACAATGGATACAGCCGGATACATTTCAGGCCCTTTGATACTCATCTTGAATTTTCGGTTTACGTCGGTGATCACAGAGACCCAGGTCACCTCACTGCCGGTGCCGCAGGTGGTGGGGATGGCCAGAAACGGGAGAGGGTTATTTTTATATTTTCTTTTGCCTTCATAATCCTCAATATTTCCGCCATTGCTTCCCAGAAGCGCCAGTGCCTTGCCGGCATCCAGGGGACTTCCGCCGCCAAGCCCGATCACAAGATCCACACCCTGATCATTCATCTTTTTTGAAATGGCATTGATTGTATCTGATTTGGGATTGGCCTCGATCTGATCGTATATGGGAATATCGGGTAATAGCTGTGTAACCCTCTTTAAAATACCGGACTGCACAATGCCTTTATCCGTTATTAATACGGGATTTTTTGCGCTTAATTCCTCTGTGACTATCATGGCAAGGTTTTGAATTTCACCGGACCCAAAATACAATTTTGCGGGCATGTGGAAAAACATAAGCTCTCTGCTCCTCATTGATATATTGTCTGTTTGCATCATCGCTGCAATTTCAGGGTTTGATTTGCATTAAACCAAATCGATTTGATTGTCGAGTCTTTTTTCTAAAAACTACAACATTGCCCGGGCCATCTTGACCCTTCCCCGTAAAAGACGGTATAAAATTTGAGCGGCACCCAAAATAATACCTGATCGTATCACCCTTAACAGACAAACGGGCAAACAAAATGATACTTCCCCCGAATATGGAGATCGACAGAACCTATCAACAATATCTGGCTGATATCCGAAACATTGATTTTTCCAAGGCAGCCAAGACTCTGGGACTGACAAAGGATCGGGATGGATATACCATCCGCTTTTTTAATACCCAGTTCACTATCCGGCAGGATGGTTTTTTTTCATCATCCAACAGCAGGCCACCCTATGATATCTGTATTGTGCTTTGCAAATACCTTTTAATGTGTCCGCAAACAGAACCGGAAGGTCACAAATTTGTCTCATACAAAGACTTTAAGGACTCAGGTCCTTTGACAGCCTATTTTACCAGTGATGTTGAAAATCTAATCTGCCGGGCCTTTGCCGGCCGGCTGGAAGCGCTTCAGGCGGTTAGCAAAAGCATTAGTGGCACACCATTTGAGTTGCAGGCGGATTACGATCTGATGATACAGTTTAATGCACTGCCCAAACTGCCCATGGTCCTGCTGTTCAATGACCGGGACGAAGAATTCCCGGCCCAGGCAAAGATCCTGTTTGAACAGCGGGCAGAACAGTATCTTGATGCAGAGTGCCTGGCCATCCTGGGGAATCTGTTATTTCAAAGGCTCACCCTTTAAGGGATTGATATGAGACTGCTATTCAAACTGACCCGTTGGCTTCTGTTTTTGTCACTTATTGGACTTCCGGTGATGGTTGTCCTGATGATGATTGAAGACACCCCCCCTGGTAATGAAGAGCCATAAACTGAGCTATGACAATATCAGGCATGTGCAAAAACTGTTCAAAAAAAACCGTCCGAAAAGAATATACCTGAATCAAAACAAACGTATCCGGCTGAGCGAAAATGACATTAATCTAATACTGGATTATGCTGTGTCCCACGGTCTGGACATACAGTCCCTGAACCTTGAAGCTATATTGTATAAGGGCCGTGCAAAAGGTTTTGCCACCATTAGACTCCCCCAAAAGTTATCCGGCAAATACATCAATTTATCGATTGAAATTCAAGAAAAAAGCCATCTGGTTGAAACTGTGGTGTGCACGATCGGCCGCATAAAAATCCCGGGATACCTGTTAAAGCCCATTCTTTTGTTTTCTCACAAAACGCTCTTAAAAACAGATTCGTATGCTCAATTGTGGCAATATGCTGAAAACATCGACCGTATTTCACTGCAACCGGAAATGGCAACCATTCACTACCATTTAAGCTATCAAACTATTGAAGAGATCAAAAAAACAGGCCGGCGCTTTCTTTTACCCCGGCAGCAGCAAAAAAAGCTTTTAACATATCACAATCATCTTGCATCCCTGACCCGTGAGTACAGAGACAACCAGAACGCCACGGTCCCATTAATAAAGGCAATGATGGCCTTTGCCGGTAAAAACGCGAAGATATCCGGCGCGCCGGCAGCAGAAAACAAAGCTGCCATACAGGTTCTGGCACTATACACCATTGGGGAGAAACTGAATACATTTCTGGATACGGATCTGGGCGGCAAAACTGTTAAACCCTATCCGACAAAGATCTCCTTTTACGGCCGGAAGGATCTTGCCAAGCATTTTATAGTCTCCGCAGCCCTGTCGGTTTCTGCGGGGAGCCGGATGGCCGATTTTATCGGGCTGGCCAAGGAGATAGATGATTCAGATAGCGGCTCGGGATTCAGTTTTGCCGATCTTGCAGCAGACAAGGCAGGCGTCAGGTTCGGGACGCTTGCAACCGCTTCCAAATCCAGTGCGGCATCATTTCAGAAACGGGCTATTGCCATTGATCACCAGGCAGAGATCATGCCTGAAATCTCAAGTCTGCCCGAACGCATCATGGCACTGGAATTTAAAACCAGATATCAGGATCTGGACTCAGCATCCTACACCCTGATCAATTCTGAAATAAACAGTCGCCTGAGTCGCTGCTCTTTTTACAGGTTATAAAACCGAAAAAGGCTGCTTTGCTCAAAGCAGCCTTTTTCGGAAAAGGAAAAAAAGATGAAAAAACTAATCTATTTGCTAATTGTATGAAGCAAGACATGTGCCACCTATTCAAAAAATCCACCCATCTACCACCCAACACACTGTATTCATAAGATAATTTTAATCTCATCTTTTTTCACCATTTGTTTATCCTGCTTTTGTAGAAAAATTGCGGCCATTAATTGGCCGGAAAAGTTCAAATTTTTGAACTTTTTTTACCCTATAAAACAGCTCCCTTAAATAACCGCCTGAAAACAATAGATAAAATCAAAACACACCCATGGTTCAAAAAAATAAACCCGCAGGATGGAAGTTCACTCTTCCAAACCTGCGGGTTTGTCTTTTTTACCGCTACCGCTGATACCTAATCGCTGATACCTGATAGCTAACAGCTAACCGCTCCTTAATACTTATAGTGCTCCGGCTTATACGGACCGCTAACGGAGATGCCCAGGTAATCGGCCTGTTCCTGTGTCAGTTCTGTGAGATTGACGGACAGATTCTTTAAATGCAGCCGTGCCACCTCTTCATCCAGCTCTTTGGGCAGTGTATAAACTTTTGTTTCCAGACTCTCCTTGGCCAGTTTAATCTGTGCCAGGGTCTGGTTTGAAAAGCTGTTGCTCATGACAAAGCTTGGGTGTCCAGTGGCGCAGCCAAGATTGACCAGACGCCCTTCAGCCAGGACAATGACGGACCGGCCGGACTCAAGCGTCCATTTGTCCACCTGGGGTTTGATGTTTGTCTTGACAGCCGTGGAGCTGTTCTCAAGATAACTCATTTCGATCTCGTTATCAAAATGACCGATATTGCAGATGATTGACTCATCTTTCATCTGGGCAATATGCTCACCCTTGATCACATGGTAGTTCCCTGTGGCAGTCACAAAGATATCCCCATGGGCAGCAGCCTCTTCCATGGTCACCACACGGTAGCCTTCCATGGCGGCCTGCAACGCACAGATCGGATCAATCTCGGTGACCCATACAATGGCGCCGTATCCTTTCATGGATGCCGCACACCCCTTGCCCACATCACCGTACCCGCAGACAACGATCGTTTTACCGGCCAGCATGACGTCTGTGGCCCGCTTGATGCCGTCAGCCAGGGATTCCCGGCAGCCGTAGAGATTATCGAACTTGGATTTGGTTACCGCGTCATTCACATTAATGGCCGGGAAGAGCAGCTCATTTTTCTCAGCCAGCTGATACAGCCGGTGAACACCAGTAGTTGTCTCTTCTGAGACACCTTTGATATTCTCAGCTATCTTTGTCCATTTTTCCGGATCTTCCTGGAAACTGACTGCCAGACGGTCCATGAGGCACTTCTCATCCAGGCTGTGCGTCTCATTTTCCAGGATCGAGGGATCTTTTTCCACTTTCACACCCTGGTGGATATAAAGAGTGGCGTCCCCGCCGTCATCCACAATCAGATCAGGACCGGAACCATCCGGCCAGATCAATGCCTGTTCCGTACACCACCAGAACTCTTCAAGGGTTTCGCCTTTCCATGCAAACACTGCGGAAGTGCCTTTTTCCGCGATAGCCGCAGCAGCGTGGTCCTGGGTGGAAAAAATATTACACGAAGCCCAGCGGATATCCGCGCCCAGTTCATAAAGGGTGTCTATCAGCATGGCCGTCTGGATGGTCATGTGAAGACTGCCCATAATTTTCAAGCCCTTGAGCGGTTTTTCGGGGCCGTATTTTTCCCGGATCGCCATGAGACCGGGCATCTCTTTTTCAGACAACTGCATATCCTTGTGGCCCTCGTCGGCCAGAGCGATATCTTTAACTTTGTTGGCCAGCGTAAGATCAAGATCGATATAGGACGGATCTTTTGTTGGTGCCATAACTTTACTCCTAACTAAAATTTATTCATAAAAAAATTGTTTTTCAAAACTGCCGCAGGCGTAAGAGTGTGCTTAGAGCCCTGCAAGTTCCTTGATCTGGTCGGCCTTGTCGGTTCTTTCCCAGGTAAAATCGGGATCATTTCTGCCAAAATGGCCATAGGCAGATGTTTTTTTGTAAATGGGACGCAGAAGATCGAGCGTGCTGATAATAGCGGCCGGTCTCAGGTCAAACACCTCTTTAACGATATCCACGGCTCTGTCTTCAGATATTTTACCGGTACCCATGAAATCAACCAGTAAAGAGACAGGTTCTGCCACGCCAATGGCGTAGGCCACCTGGACTTCACATTTATCTGCAATGCCGGATGCCACAAGATTCTTGGCCACATATCGCCCCATGTAAGAGGCACTTCTGTCGACTTTTGAGGGATCTTTCCCGCTGAACGCCCCGCCGCCATGACTGCCCTGGCCGCCATAGGTGTCCACGATAATTTTCCTGCCGGTCAGACCGCAGTCCCCCATGGGACCGCCCACAACAAAACGTCCTGTGGGGTTGATAAAATACCGGGTATCCCCGTCAATCATCTCAGCCGGGATCACTTTCTGGATAACCTCTTTAATGATCGCAGCCTGCAGCTCTTCATGGGTCACATCCGGGGAGTGCTGACTTGAAATAACAACGGTATCCACTCTTTTGGGTTTCCCGTTTTCATATTCAATGGTCACCTGGGATTTGCCGTCCGGCCGCAGAAAATCAAGCGCTCCATTCTTTCGAACCTGGGTCAGGCGCTGGGTAAGCTTGTGGGCATAGGTAACGGGCATGGGCATCAGTTCCGGGGTTTCATTGGTGGCAAACCCGAACATGAGTCCCTGGTCGCCGGCACCCTGCTCTTTATGAAGCCCCTCTCCTTCATCCACACCCTGGGCGATGTCAGCGGACTGCTGGTCAATACTGGTAATAACCGAACAGGTCTGCCAGTCAAACCCCATGTTTGAAGAGTTATATCCAATCTCCTTGATCGTGCTTCGAACCACTTCCGGGATATCCACATAGCAGTCAGTGGTGATTTCACCCGCCACCATGGCAAGCCCCGTGGTCACCATGGTCTCGCAGGCAACCCGGCACTTTGTATCTTCTGCCATGATGGCATCAAGAATACTGTCTGAGATGGCATCGGCCACTTTATCAGGATGGCCTTCAGTAACGGATTCTGATGTAAACATGAAAGATTGTTGTTCTGACATTACACTCTCCTTAATATGATGTTCAAATATAAATATCAAAATATGTTGATATGTTGTTTTCCAAACAGAATACGCCTGTTTCTCAAAACTGTCAATAAAAAACCATGCGTCTTTCTCACTGTCCTGTGAAATATCCGAACTGAAACCGGCAGTGCTCAAATCGTGCAAACCGATTCTTTTATGAGGCACCGTGGTTGACCGATCATACAATGCGTCATATTTTTATAAAATGGATCATCAAACAGGAATAAGCGGCAAAGAAGAAAAGGACAATAAAGCTCTCGCCCTGGCCGAGCTTATTATCGAAAACAGTCCGTCAATACTGTTTCGCCGCCTGGCAGCAGACGACCCCAAGCTGCGTAAAATGGTCTATGTGTCACCCAATATTTCCCGCTTTGGATACAGTGCCGATGATTTTCTCAATAACCAGATTATGTTTCGGGACATAATATACCGCGAAGATTCCGACAGGACGCTAAAAGAGATCCGGGAATTCACCCAAAAAGGCATTGAGAACTACACGCAATCCTATCGCATTGTAACCAAATCAGGACAGGTGCGGTGGGTGGAAGATCAAACCTCCATTTATGTTGAACCGGGAACAAACACCCGCTACCACCAGGGGATTGTTACCGATGTCCATGAAAGAAAACAGGCCCAGGAAAATCTTCGCATGGAGCAGGAAAAGGTAAAAAAAGCCTATTCACTGCTTTCCAAATATGTAGCCCCGCAACTGGCCGAGACTATATTTGAAGGAGAAACGGACCTGATCTGGAAACATTACAGGCAAAGACTGACGTTCTTTTTCTCCGACATCAAAGACTTCACCATGATAACCGATTCTTTAGAACCTGAAGATATGGGGCGGTTATTGAATGAGTATCTCACCCAAATGAATAAGATTATCAACAGATACCAGGGGACACTGGCCCAGGTTATTGGAGACGGATTATACGTCTTTTTTGGCGCCCCCCAGAAAACCAATGACAAAGACCACGCTGTCCGCTGCTTGAAGATGGCCATTGATATGCAGGATAAAATGACACAACTGAACAAGAGGTGGTTTGACGCCGGGATAGAGGAAACATTACAGATACGATGCGGTATTAACACCGGCATGGCAACGGTTGGGGGCTACGGCTCTTCTGAACGCAAGGAATATACCGCCATGGGCATGCAGGTCAATATTGCTGCCCGCCTTGAGGCTGCCTGCAAACCGGGTCATATCCTGTTGAGTCACACAACGTGGGCACTGGTCAAAGACGACATTGCCTGCACCCCCCAGGGAAAGATTGAGGTGAAAGGATATCACCGCCCTTTAAGGACATATGAGGTTGGTATAACTGGATCTGAACAAGAATCTCACGAATAACAACCAAGACCCATTTTCCTAAAGTCGGCACAGGGCATTGCAACAGGCTCCCCGGTCCCCCGAACCATTACCAATTTCATCAAGCCTTTTTTTTATGTTGTCACCTTAAGTACCAGAGATCAAATTGCAATTTTCTTCACTTTTGGCTTGCACCTGTGATAAGAGTCTGACATAAAGACACGATGTTTAAAATCTGCCATTCATGCGACTGCCAGTGGGAGACCCGGGATGATTTTTTGTCCGATCCGGACATCGAAGCCCACGGCTACCAGGTTTTTTTTGAAAATCTGAAACTCGGTCTGTTCCTGTTCAACCATTCCTGCCGAACAACCCTGGCCGTTGAGGCCGATTATCTGCTGGACCTTTATAAAGGCCCTTTTCATCCGGACCGAAAACCTGTGGCCGGCAAAAAATGCCCGGGCCGCTGCCTGAACGAAAACATCCTCAATCCCTGTTCTGATGAATGCAGATGCGCCTTTGTCTCCCAGACACTCCGGATTTTGAAACTATGGGAAAAGAAGGGCTTCCCCCAATAACGCCATAAAGCAATAGTTCATGCCGATCTGTTCGTATTCGCTGTCAGAATAAGTTCTCTATTTTTAAGCGCAAACTATTTCTTCTGGCTGAAACAAGGCTGTACTGTCCATACCCTATCTTGACACCTTGTTTTAAGGAGTTTTTGGAAAAGCGCAACCGATAGGGAATATCCGGATCCAGTTCAAGAACATACAACTCCATTTTGACAATCCCCTTCGAGATTCCCTTGTAAACCAGATTGGTTTTGTTAATGGTAATTTTCTGATCTTTTTGAAGATAAACCTGATCTTTGGGAGCATAGTTACCAGCCGCTTCGCCTTGCTGCTGGTGCAGGGGGGACTGATTGTAGAACTTGCTTCCCGATTTCTGAAGCGGCCTTCTACCACTATTGGCAGAATTGTAATAACCAACAACAAACAAAATGACATAAGGAAGCAATATCATGACTGCAAGTATGGACCGTTTAGAACTCGGGCGGGTCATGCGCTCTCCTTTCCTTGTATTGACCAGGTTCCGACCTGTTTTGGCCTGTTTTTTAAAAAAAGAGCAATAACCATACCGGGCTACAATGATGCTGTAGTTGGCGGTTCTCTAAAAAAAACAAAAAAAGCAATCGTTCGATAATGGTACATGGGTGTTCAAAATGGGACAGTTACGATCGTACTAAGGATTCTTTCAGATTGGTGGTATTCGGTCACATTGGGTCTGTTTTTATGTTATTTTCTATACCTTGCACCCGTTGTTTCCGTTATTTAAAATTTTCTGGCATACAGCGGCTGATATCATCTTCTGTCACGTCACAAATGATTAGGGATACCCTTTATTCAAACCCTTCACAGAATGCATCTACATTGAGCCCAAGCGCATCATGGTTGTACCCGCCTTCAAGGATAGCAAACCGCCGTCCCCGGCAGACCCGCTCAGCGGTTTGTTTCATCATGCCTCCCAACTTCCTGTAATCCTCCGGAAGAAGAAGCCCTCCCCAGTCTTCGATTCCATGATCAAACCCTGCAGATGCCGCCAGGATATCTGCATCGGTCAAATTGTTCATGGCGTTTTCGACCTCACTTAAATAAGCCCCCCTCTCCTGTGAGTCGGGATTGAGAATCGTGACCTTAAAACCATCTTTCCTGTTTTCCAGGATGTTGATATTCCCGTCCCCTGTGTGAAGGTCAAAATCCAGGATAAACGCCGTCTGAATTTTCTCTTCGGAATATAGTTTGAGAAGGCTGACGGCCATATTGTTGAAATAACAGAATCCCCAGCAGGAATTGGCTGAGGCGTGATGCCCCGGTGGCCGGATCACGGCAAAGGCAGGGGTTCCATCAAAGCCGGTCTGGGCCGCTTTAATGGCACCGCCGGCGGCCAGTGCGGCCAATTCATATCGAAGGGGGTTGAATTTAATAATGTTGAATTGACTCTTACCGTGACCCCTTAATATATCCTTTTCTGAAGCCGGTTCCGGCTTTGTAATGTGATACATGTCCGGTTTGGATTTGATAAGCGCCATGATCCCTTCCAGGCGGCCCGGAAGCGCTGCAGGATCATTCGCATAGTCGGAATTATAATATTGTTCATGAAAAATGATATCAATGCCCATGAGAAAACCCTTCTGAATCGCTTAGGGTTCACTCAATAATTAATTACCAATTTTGAGAGTTGAGTCGCCTGCCCGGCAAGGCGTGGAAACTAAGACATATCAAGATATGTC
>CAZLTD010000072.1:0-27892 GCA_964562385.1 uncultured Desulfobacula sp. | reverse complement strand
GGGGTCAAAATTGGGCGCTGACAGGGGGTCATTTTTCGACGCTGATTGACAGACAACGCCTGAGTTCTGGAATTTTAGGACCCGTTTTTGTGCATCCCCACAAGTGAGATATGCGGTCAACTTTTCCATATACGGCAGGTGCCCCACAATCATTATATTTGATCCCGCGTCGACCACATCTGCAAAAAGCACTACATCGTCCAGAGGATTGATATTTTTAATTATCTGAAGCGGCTCTTTGACCTCAAGCTTCTCCTTAAAAACCCGGGCGGTCTGCAAAGCTCTTGTCTTGCCGCTGTGGCAGATTTTTACCACCGGTATGTTATAAAATTTTGCCACATCTGCGATTTTGTCTGTTTCCTCACGCCCTTTTTGTGAAAGTCCTTTTTGAGGATCTTCATCTTTTTTCAGGCTTAAGCCGTGCTGTACTAAGAATATTGCCATATCCCCCCCCTTGATTATCGGAAAAAAATGAACTCTTATTATTCATAAAGATTTATCTGACTGTTGACAAGGGCTGTTTATCTTCATTATGATCCCCTGGATATTCTCTTATATAATAGCGATTAAAGGTCCGGATTTTCTTTAACAGAACCGCATACAAGCACATGCGGTAGAGATACTTCTGTTATCCGGTTTCTATATAGTATGAATTTTCAATGTATACATTCAGGAGACACCATTGAAAAATAAGAACATCCAGCAGGCAGCCATTGAAGACACAGAGATTCTGGCAGACATCATCAGGCAATCCTATCAAACAGTGGCGGTTGATTTCAAGTTGACACCGGACAACTGCCCCAAACACCCTTCCAACTGCACCGCCGACTGGATCGCCGCTGACCTTAACCGGGGGGTCGCCTATTTCCTGCTGATGCAGGACAAAAAACCGGTGGGGTGTGCGGCCATGGAGCGGGCCGATGATGACACCGTGTACCTGGAACGTCTGGCAGTACTGCCCAAACAGCGGCACAAAGGATACGGGCAGGCACTGGTCGCCCATATTGTTGAAAAAGCAAAAACTTACAAGGCAAAGACCCTTGGCATTGGTATTATTGAAGAACAGGATGTATTAAAAAAATGGTACCGGGATCTGGGATTTGTCGAAACAGGGACCCGAACATTCGATCATCTCCCGTTTACCGTCGGGTTCATGCAAAAACAGCTGTCCCAACGTTGCAAAAAACAAGTTTGATGCCTATGGTATTGGCATATGTGATAATTTTAAGGACCACCCTATGGAAAATGTTCTATGGAAGATCGGCCATGACCTGAAAATCGACAATATTTCCCATGCCAGGGGATGCTGCATTTTTGATACTGCGGGCAACGACTATATCGACATGGAATCCGGTGTCTGGTGCACACCCTTAGGCCACAACCACCCTGCGGTCAACAACGCCCTGAAAAAACAGATGGATGATATTTCTCACACCGGGTACTGCTATGCCCACCCGATTGTCCAGAAAACCGCGCTTGCCGTTTTAGACATCTGCGGTATGGATGGCGGCAAATGCCTTTTCTTAACATCCGGCAGTGAAGCCGTGGAGGTTGGGGTCAAAGCATTGAAGCTGGTATCTTCAAAGTCCTTGCTGCTGACCTTTACAGATTCATTTTTAGGATCACTGGGCTCCTCGGGCAGCAAACCGCTTGAGGAATGGTTTTTATTTGACCGGACGGTCTGTGATACATGTGGCCCGGATGAAGATTGTACCGCCGGGTGTGACCATTTTAAAAAAATCCCCTTTGATAATATTGCAGGATTTGTTTTTGAGCCCGGAAGTTCTTCAGGAATGGTCAGGTTCCCCAAAAAAAATCTGGTAACTGCCATTGCAGATAGAATCCAGGGTGACGGCGGATTTGTCCAGGTCAATGAGATTACCACCGGCATCGGCAGGACCGGAGAGTGGTTCGGATTTGGGCACTATAACATCACCCCTGATATTGTATCCATGGGCAAAGGCCTTGGTAATGGGTACCCTGTCAGCGCAACCGCATTTAACGCACCTGCTTTATCGGCCATGGAAGCCTGTGGGTTTTATCATTCCCAGTCCCACCAGAACGATCCTTTAGGGTGTGCGGCCGCACTGTCAGTGATCACCACCTTAAAACAGGAGATCCTTATTAAAAGGGCCAAAGAACAGGGAGCCTATTTAAAAGCCGCCCTTAACGCGCTGGCCTTAAAATACTGGCAGATAAAACAAGTGAGGGGAAGAGGGCTGATGATTGCCCTGGATTTTGACAATAAGATTGCCCATGAGGCCATTGTTAGGCTCCATCTTGATCTGATTCAAGACGGATTTATCGTGGCCAAACGCCCCGGAATCAACACCTTCAGGATTGATCCGCCACTGACAATTGAACAAGAAATGCTGGATAACTTTATATTTGCATTGGAAAAGCGACTCAAAAAGAGCGAACTATTTTGAAACTGATCTGGCCATATTTTAGAAAAAACTGGATAAAAATCCTTGCCGGACTTATCTGCATGATCATTGTGGATTTAGCCCAGCTGGTCATCCCCCAGGTGATCCGCCGGGCCATCGATACCCTGAACCTGTCCGGTTTTGACAAATCAACCCTGGTGCTTCAATGCCTCTTTATTATCTTTCTAGGCCTGGTTATGGCTGTTTTGCGCTACGGCTGGCGCAACCTTTTAATGGGCAGTGCCCGGGATGTGGAAAAAGGCATCCGGGATGATCTGTTCAAGCATATCCTGTCCCTGGACATGACCTACTTTGACCGGGTCAAAACCGGGGATATCATGGCCCATGCCACCAGCGATATCAACCATGTCCGCATGGCATTCGGATTCGGCCTGATCGTGATGGTGGACACCATCCTTCTGGGTGGTGCAACATTATCGATCATGCTCTACACCCACCCCAAGCTGACTGCCATCGCCATGATCCCCATGCCATTGCTGGTGGTTGTCACACGGGTGCTGGGCAAAAAAATGCACCTGTATCACAAAACCGCCCAGGAATCTTTTTCCATTTTAACCGAACTTGTCAGAGAAAGTTTTTTCGGTATCCGGATCATCAAGGTCTTCAATTTTGAGGCCTCTACAGGGAAACGGGTGGAAAGTGCATCTGTCGATTATTTTAGGAAAAATTTGAAACGGGCTGTGGTCACCGCCCTGCTGCGCCCCCTTTTAGGACTGTTCTTCAATCTGTCCACCCTTGTGATTATTTTTTACGGTGGATTTCTGGTCATGGAAAAAATCCTCTCACCGGGAGAGTTGGTGGCATTTTTGCAATACCTGGGGATTCTGGCCTGGCCCATCATCGCCATCGGATGGATGACCAATCTGTTCCAGCGCGGTATGGCTTCCTTAAACCGGATCAACACCCTTTTAGACTCAGCCCCGGAGGTTGAACAGCCTGACAATCCAAAATCACTTGCAAAGAGCCCGGGCAGCATTCAGTTTAAAAACGTTTCCTTTTCCTACAGCAGCAATGCCCCAATCCTTTCCAACATAAACCTGGATATCAAAAAAGGAGAGCGGATCGGCATCAGCGGCCCGCCAGGTTCAGGAAAAACAAGCCTGGTCCAGCTGATCCTACGACTTTACAACACAGCAGGAGGGACGGTCTGCATTGATGATATCAACGTCAATACCCTGGACATAGCGCAGCTGAGAGACCATATCGCATTCATGCCCCAGGAGTCTTTTCTGTTCTCCGGCACCATTCAAGAGAACATTCTCATGGGACGTAAGATCCCTGAGCAAACCCTGAATACCGTGCTTGAAACCTGCTGCCTGACCGAAACACTGGCCAGGATGCCCGAGGGCCTTGACACCCTGGTGGGAGAGCGGGGCATCACCCTTTCAGGCGGACAAAAACAGCGGATTGCCCTGGCAAGAACCCTGGTGAGGCCAAAACCCATTATTATACTGGACGACCCCATCAGCCAGATTGATACCCACACGGCCGCCACCATCATCTCCCGGCTGAACCAATTGAACATCGATGCCACGATTATCGTGATTTCCCACCGGATCTCAGCACTGGCCGCCTGCAACCGGATCGTTATTCTAAAAAACGGAAAAATCAGCCATTTAGGGACTCACCAGGATCTGATCGAAAAAGATGACTTCTACCGCAAGTCTTACCGGGTCCAGCAGTTTGAGGAGGCCGCCCATGAAAGCTGATATTGAACAGCAAGAAAAAGAGATCCGCATGGCGGATATCCGGCTTCTAAAAGGCTTGCGGCCCCATATCAGACCGTATTTATGGATGCTGGTACTGTCCACGGCCCTGGTTTTTCTGGTCACCTTTTTTGAACTGATGCTGCCTATTTTCACCCAGAAAGCCCTGGACGGATTCATAATCCCTGTCGGGTCTGAACCGGGTATAGACATATTCGGTATCCCGGTGGTGTCGTTTCAATCATTCTGCCTGATTTTCCTTGGCTTTATCATGGCCGCATTTGTGTTCGATTTTGTCCAGACCCTTTTCATGGAATACACCGGCCAGAAAATCATCCTGGGGCTGCGCTGTTCCCTGTTCAATCACATGACGCAGCTGCCGGTCTCTTTTTTCGACAAGAACGCCAGCGGTCGGTTGGTGTCGCGTGTGGCCGGGGATGTGGAAAACATGAACGAAATGTTCACCAGCATCCTGATCTTTATCTTTAAGGATCTTCTGATGATGGCCGGGATATTTGTGATCCTGTTTTTCATTAATCCTTCACTTGCGCTGTATCTGTCGGCCCTGATCCCGGTGATTATTATCAGCATCCTGTTTTTTTCACGGGTGCTGCGCGATGCATTCAGAACGATCCGGCAGAAACTTGCTGAAATTAACCACAGTTTTTCCGAAGCCATTAACGGCATCAGGGTCATTCAAACCACTGCCAGCCATGAGCGGTTCATGAGCCGGTTTTTCAACCTGAATTTTGATCACTATGCATCTGCCCTGTTCCAGATCCGGATTTTCTCAATCTTTATGCCCTTTATGGGCTTTTTAGCGGTATTGAGTGTGGCGGTTATTATCTGGGCCGGCAGTTTCAAGGTATTGGACAACGCGCTGACCCTAGGAGAGCTGGTTGCCTTTTTAACCTATATGAAATTGTTTTTCCGGCCCTTAAGAGATCTGGCTGAAAAATTCAACCTGCTGCAAAGCGCCCTTGCCTCAGCTGAAAGAATTGTCACCATCCTGACAACAGACCAGGCCCGGCAGCGTAAAAGCAGCCAGCGGAACCGTATCAAAGCTATCGAGCGAATTGCCTTTGAAAAGGTCAATTTCTCCTATGAAAAAAAGACACAGGTATTGACCGGCATCTCCTTTGAGCTTAAAAAAGGCGCATCCATCGGCATTGTGGGTGAAACCGGATCAGGTAAAAGCTCTGTCATCAACCTGATTACCGGATTTTACACACCGGACAGCGGGGATATTTTTATCAACCAGGTTGCGCACAACTCTGTGAACATAAGGGACATCCGGGATAAGACAGCTCTGGTCATGCAGGACCCGGTATTGTTTTCCGGTACCATCCGGGACAATATCCGGCCGCCCGCAGGGCAGATCGACGACGCACACCTTGAAAAGGCACTTTTGGATGCCAACTGCAATTTTCTGTTTAAAAAATTCAACGGTCTGGACACAAAAATCAGTGAAGGGGGAAGGCCGCTTTCCAGCGGGGAAAAACAGCTGATCTGCATTGCCCGGGCCTTCTGCTTTAACCCGGATCTAATTGTGTTTGATGAGGCCACCTCCTATATGGATTCCCAGTCCGAACAAAAGGTGCATGATGCCATGAACCGGTTAATGAAGGGCAGATTGTCCATTATTATCGCCCACAGGCTCTCCACGGTCAGGCAGTGCGACAACATCATATTGCTGCGCCAGGGAAAAATTCGCGAACGCGGCACCCACACACACTTAGCTGCACTTAAGGGGGAGTATTATCATCTTTTAAAAAAGGAAAAAATTTAGTACACCCATAATAACAAACACCCTATTTTCCGACATCCGATATCGAACAGGAGGCACCCATGAATGAAACCGCCGGCATTACAAAAGACTGGATCGACAAGGCTGTCCAGGAGTTCATTAACACCTCGCCCTTAAACACCTTGCAGGACGATACAGGTGAAAAAGCCTGGGATAGTGCCTTGATTGGCTATGCTACAGGGTTGGACCCGATATTTCAACAGTACAAGGAATATATCGGCGCCTTTCACTGGACGCCCTGGGAGGTGTTCAACCAGCATCTGCCGTACGAAAACGTCAGCGCAGACCAACTCACCGTTATTTCCTGGATTCTGCCCCAGCGGGAGATCGTGCGCAAAGCCAATCGGAAAACCAAAACCTATCCTGCTGAAAAATGGGCCAGAATCCGTGTGTATGGTGAAGAGTTCAATATGGCCCTGCGCCGCCATATCGCAACAATCCTGACACAGCAAGGGCACCCTGCCGTGGCCCCGATGACAGTACCCAACTGGACCATTGTGAAATCAAAACAATACTCCTATGCATCTTCCTGGTCAGAGCGCCATGCCGCCCATTCGGCAGGGCTTGGCACCTTCGGACTTTGCGACGGACTGATCACTGCAAGGGGCAAGGCCATGCGGGCAGGCTCCGTTGTGGCTAAAATCAATCTTGATCCCACCCCACGTCCCTATAATGATCATCATGCCTATTGCCTTCACTTTACCGATGGGACATGCGGCAAATGCATTGACCGCTGCCCTGCACGGGCTATCACCATAGACGGCCATGACAAGGAAAAATGCCGGGAGCATCTTGTCAAATCCAGGAAATATGTAAAGAAAACCTATGCTTTTGAAGGGTATGGATGCGGACTGTGTCAGGTTGGGGTGCCATGTGAAACGCTTATCCCGGTCAAGTCGGCCCGGGAAGCATTAAAAAACAACGAACTGCCGCCCCCGGCAGCGCCAATAGCCTGAACGCCACAAAAAAAGCCATCTCAAAAAAATTGAGATGGCTTTTGACCGGATTACGGCTTATTTTTATTGAATAGATCAGATCGGGGCGGGTATGTCTAAAGCCCCGGGACCCACTTTCCATTCTCCATCTTCTTTAACAACTGAAACAATTTCTTTAACCTCATGCTGATCCAAAAGGCAGAAAACAAACCCGACAATCCTGTACAACGGATTGATACTTCGGATATTTGTGGCGGTGATCTCAACTTTGGCGGATTCATCATCTTGGCTTAAAACTTTGGCTTTCATATTCAGCGGCTGCATTTTAAAATAGCTTACATTGTAACCCTGATAATAGGCTTCATACTCTTTTTTATCCAGATACAGCTCGACCATATCAACTTCATCTTCGTTCATCCGGGCATCTTCGCTCAAATAATCCGCCATTTTGTCGTCAAGCATATAATAGGCTTTGGCAAACCCTTTTACAACAGACGCAGGGGATGCAACACCCTCTTCTGCCCACGCGGTTGACGCAAGACTACCTGTCAACAAAACCAAAAATGCCATGATGGAAATCAGGTTGCAGTACTTTTTCATTCGTTCTCTCTCCTTTTGAAATATCTTAACTATATTATTGTGGGCCTATACGTCCCAACGGTACCATTTTTATACACCACCATACCTCATAGCAGATAGTTCACGGATAAACAACGACAAGTAAAGCATATCATTCACTTTTTTTAATTAAAAACACAATTATAGAGAAAATCCGGATTGATTCAGGCTGTGCAACACTAAATAAACGCGGGTCTTGCAGGATCGGTTCACCATCATGTTTCTGATAACCGCTTATGGCGATTGCCACTCATAATTTCAGAGTAGCCGCCGGCTATGAAGCCATCGTCCGGCCACAAAACCCGTGATAAAAGAAAACAACGCCCCGTGACGTCTCTCATCAGAACAAAAAACACGGGCCAAGCGGCTGCTGTTTTAAGCTCTCTGAAAAGTAACCTCCAGATTTAAAGCAATTTTTCTTAAGCTTACCGATAAAACTTTGCTTTTATTGGTCTCATACCATCTTTTTTATGCAAGGTTTGGGTTTACTTTTTACGACATTTATACTAAGACCTTATAAAAATAAGGATGATATACATGTAAGTATCCAAATAGATAACTGCTGACTGTGATAAGAACTTTTTAGTAATTTTAATTGGAGAAAGAAATGAAACGACACTTCCTTACCCTTCTTTGCGTTCTCTTCGCGTTTTCAACCACTTATAGTCTTGTATGTGCTGATAACCAGGCTGCCAGTCTTGAAGTACCGATAAAAACCATCATATTAAAGGCGCCGGATGAGTCTGTGGCTAAAAAGAGTCCTGTTTTATTTGGCCACTCGACCCATTTAAGGTTCTCCTGTACAGCCTGCCACCACAACTGGGACCGCGTAAGTCCGGTGCAGGGCTGCTCTGCATCCGGGTGCCATGAACAACTGATGCCTTCAGCACCCAAAGGAAAACCATCCCAGACAAAAGAAGTAAGATCAATCACCGGCGCATATCACGGGGCATGCAGGCCCTGTCATCGCGATCAGCAACAACAACTCAAAGAAATGGGCGTCAAGGCTTCGGAACTGGAAGCGGCTGTACCGGTTGCCTGTGACGGCTGCCACCCCAAAACATTCAAAGGGGAAGAATCCTTGGACGGTCATCTTACCATACCGCTGGGAACGCTGACCCTGGCGCCGCCGGAAGATGCCGTTTCAAAAAGAGCTGAGGTAAACTTCCCGCACGGTCTGCATTTTGACCAGGATTGTGAGGTCTGCCATCATGAGTGGGACGGCGTCAGCGACGTTGAAAGCTGCATGACATCAGGCTGCCATGACATCGCTGAAGCAGACGAAAGCACACGGGATATAAATGATCCTGTAAATGTCCAGTACTTTTTGACAGCCTATCATAAGGCATGCTACCAGTGCCATCGAGATCTGAACAAAGAAGCGCAGCTGGCGGCAGATGCCCAAAATGTTCCGCCTGTTCTATGTAACGATTGTCATAACGCTGACTAATACGGCTTTATCCGATCAGGAGGGAATTTATTTTCCCTCCTGACAAAGCTTTCCTTAAAAATAAAACTTAGAATTTTCTATAAGCGTCGTTAATTATATTGGTTTTGTCGCCAATATCAATAGTACAAACTTATTTCGTGAAATATCCGGGCTGAACACCCTGGATAGATTTTGGGTGATGGAAGAAACGATACAAGGCTGTGCAGACGTACCTGTCCATCAGCTCAAACAGTGCACCTCTCAACAGCACGTGAATATCAAGCCCGGATCGCCTATAAATTCTGGCTGGATCGTTTCTCTTTTGACCGTTGATTCAGTTCGCCCTATTCTCATAACAGAAACTAAAACGGACCGGTCAAAAAAAAAGTCTCTGAACGATAATCGCCCAGAGACCTATTTTTCAAGTCATTTAAAATGACTTTTTTTCAAGCAAATAAAACGGTTAACTAAATCACGGTTACATTTGCTGCGGCAGGCCCTTTTTGGCCTTCTTCAATATCAAAGGTAACACGGTCTCCTTCATTAAGAGACTTGAAACCTGATGCGTTAATTCCTGAGTGATGTACAAATACATCTTTTCCGCCGTCTTCCTGTTCGATAAAACCAAAACCCTTTGAGTCGTTAAACCATTTTACGATACCATTTGCCATATCGGCATTCTCCTGTAATAAAAAAATAATATTAATCGCTTCTAACTTTGAGGGTAAACCACATATTTGAATATTGAGAGTTACACCTTAAGGAGGAAACTTTCGCGCTATCTTTTGCGCAATGAGAGTAAAGATACAGCAAATTTTAAAGAAGTCAAGCCTTTTTATTATGATTTATCAAACAGGCTTTTTTTTGCGCAATAGTCATTCCGGATTTCCCACAGTCCCCCTGCACACCACCAACACCGGCATTTCTTCATAACTTCAAGCAATTAGACCGACACATTCCCCCTCTATCAAAGCGTGAAAATTTGTCTTTAAAAACTGGTTTTATCCCCCTGCTTAAAAAAACGTTTACCGGACAGGCTCTAAGCACTTCCAGATACGGATCCCGCATTTAAAAAACCTCCGGTGACATTTCATGTGAAATTATCCGCAATCAAGGCTTCTCATATTTAGGCTTTCGATAGCCAAGATCGACCATCATCCCGAAGGTGATGGCAAAAATGACATTCAACGAATTGGGTTCAGAGTCATGTCGGCTCACCGGCCCTCTTTGTTTAAAAAAGTCCACCACCTGTCCGACCACATACCTGGTATCGGGCTGCTCCCCATATGCCCGGATGACAATATCCCGAAACGCTTTCATCTTGTTTTGATGCCGAAAAAGGTATTGAGCAATCTCATTTTTACCAATAATCGCACCGAAATGACAGAATCCTAAAATTTCCGGTTCCAGTGCCGCTATCTTTTGGCAGCTTTGCATATAGGCATCAAAACAAAACCCCGGCGGCATGCTGGTGGGCATGGAAACAAGACCTGCGGCATGGCATAAAGCCCCGCAGGATTCACCGGAAAAACTAAAAACAGGCACGCCGTTTTTAAACACTGTGGGGGCGCAATGGTCAGGAGTATGCCCAGGGGACGCGACAAGTTCTATAGAATGCCCCCTTGCAAGCTCAAGGGGCAGGGGAACATCTTTTTCAATAATTTCATAGGCTGTCCTGGGTAATTTGGGGGTATCCCCTACTTTTTTTCCGTAGGTGGATTTTGCGCCGGCCATATGGGCTTTCGCATTTTGAAGTTTCTGGCACGTATCTTTGGGAACAAATATCTTAAAATCGGGATTCTGTTTTGAAAGTGCCTGCCAGAGCCCCGGCACACCACCGGCATGATCAAAGTGATAATGGGTCACAACGATACCGGCAATCTTTTGTTTCGGTATCCCGATGTGATTCAGGTTTTTAAAAAGCCTGTCAATATCATTTGACGTTCCAACATCCATCAGCAGGCACCTGTTCCCATCCCAGTATATGAACATAGAGGTCTGCTGGTCTCTATTGAACTGTCTTGTGTCTGCAAGCCAGATATGCTTACAAATCTGTCCCGGTTTTGTAATGGGTGACATTTTTTTCACTTATTTGCTGCAATTTAAAAATAATCTTTCTTTTATCCAGTTAGCGTCGTTACAAAAACCGGATCATAAATCAACAAACAGATCCTATTTTCTCATACTACTGCTTAAAACAAAACTGATTTTGCGGTGTTTAAATTCCCCCGGGGTCAACTGCCTTACCGATTATGGGTTAAACCTCTGAAATGCTTGCATTCCACCGGATATTTCAATACAAATAAAAAATGAATTCGGACTGTAGTTTATATTTTTTTTATTAAAAAGGGTATTTATGACCGCCAGCCTTGCAGCTATTTCCAAAGAGTGCCCCATCACCGGTTTATTGATTACACAAAAGGCAGAGTTTACCGATGTAAAACTGGATGCCAACTACCACTGTAGCATTCAGTTAATAGGAAAAAGAATAATCAACATAGCGCTTTGTGGAAAAATAACGCCCAAAGGCACGCGGCGCCTGGTCAGGCTCCATGCTGACTTTCTGCAAACCATGGAACTCACAGACAAGCTCTATGTTGAAATCAGGGACTGTGCAGGTCTCACCGGCCTGCCACCGGAGAAATCCAGATCACAGCTGGCTAAATTCATCCAGACACAAAGCGGCACTGGTCATTTGGCCGGATTCTGGCTGTACAGGCTGCCAAAGGGATTAAAAAGCGCGTATCACACGGGTCTGAAACTCATCGACCCCAACCTTCGCGTCGGCGTACTGGACTCATACAAAGAGGCCATCACCCAGGTAATTGCCACCCTTCGGGACCACAATATTGATATCGACCTGTTTGACACCTCACACCACCGTTTCACAAAAGATGACTGGGTCCTTGAAAAAGAGGGATACAAAGTTATTTTTGAAATCATTGGAGACAATATTGTCTACAGTGAGCCCCACGGTGTATTAAAGCAAGCCTATGTCAACGACGTGTTTTCTCTATATCACAAGGTTATACAAGAAGCCGGATTGGTGAATGGGAAACGGCATTATCGAATTTTGAACTGGAAACATTTTAAAAAAAATCAGTGGCAGGCCAGAAAAGATTATGTCCGGCACGTCAGGGAAATCAACAAACTCTACCCTAGCGCTTTATCAGTTATCTGCGGCATGAATCCGTTTATGCGGCTGATGCTCAGTTTGAGCAAGCCGTTCATACCCTTTGAAGTCGCGTCGGCCAGGGATCTTGACCAGGCACTGGAAGTTATTGAAAACGAGCGACAGTATATATTTCAAAAAGAGCATGAAAACCTCAAGGAAAAATATGATCAAAATTTTAACCTGCAGGTTGAAAAATATAAAAACCAGTTGCTCAAATTCATGGGCTCTCTGGAATGGGACCAAAAGGGATTAAAGAATGAACAGATCTCGGACGACCATCCGTTCAAAGAGATCTTTGACGCCATATCCATTATTAAAAATGACCTCGACACTCTATTTGAAGCCAGAAACAAGGTTGAATCCAGATTAAAGCAAAGCCAGGAAAAATACCGCAACATTCTTGAAAATATTGATGACGGTTATTACGAAGTTGATCTGGAAGGAAATTTTCTTTTCTTTAATGAAACCTTGCTCAAACTTCTGGGGTATACCAAAGCTGAATTCTCATCCATGAATTACCGGCATATCATTGACAACGCAACTGCCAGAGAAGTGTTTCAGGCCTTTGAATCCGTGTACATTACCGAGATGCCACGGTCCGATTTCGGATATGAACTTATCAGTAAAAACGGGAAACGGCTTTACGGTGAAACCTCCATATCGCTGATGCGGGATGTAAAGGGCGGCATCAGTGGTTTCAGGGGAGTGGTCAGAGACCGGACTGAAAAAAAAGCGCTTGAAACAGAACTGATCACGCATCGTGACAGCCTGGAAAAAATGATCACGCTTCGAACCCGGGAACTTGAAGAAGAAACCATCCAGAAAAATCATATTAAAAAAATAAACAGTTCCATATTCAATATTTCCAATGCCGTAAATGCAACCCAGAGCCTGGAAGAACTTTATGTTTTGATCCACCAATACCTTAACGGCATCATTGCGATACCCAATTTTTATATTGGCATCTATGACAGGAAAAATGATGTCATTGACGTGCCGTACCATGCAGATCAGTATGACAGCAAAATTTCACAGATCCCCGAAATTTCTAAAAAAAATTCCCTGTCAAGTCAGGTCGTCTTGAATCGTGCCCCCCTTTTTCTTTTGGAGCAGGAACTACGTGACCGGTCAAAAAACAAAAAGCTTATCGGTCATGTTCCTAAAAGCTGGATGGGGGTCCCCCTGGTCAGCCAGGGAAGAACCATCGGAATTATGGCCGCGCAAAGCTATACAGATCCCAACCACTTTGATGATAAAGACCTTGAGGTTTTAATCTCTGTTTCAAACCAGGTGGCACTGGCAATTGAAAGACGGCAGGCACTGGATGACCTTCATGAACGGGAAGAAAAATACCGCAAGCTGATCGAAACCACATCTGCCGGCTACTGGCAGGTGGATGAAAATGATCGGACCGTGGATGTCAATCAGGCGCTGTGCGATATGATCGGATACTCCCGGGAACAAATTATAGACAAACCCCCCTTTGATTTTTTTGAAGACCAATCCAAGGGAAATTATAAAAACATATTATTGAAAAGCCACGTGAGTTCCGACAGAAGCTATGAGGTTACCTTTGTTACGAAAAAAGGAGAGCATTTATACGCAAAAGTGGACGCCACCTCCATGTTTGACGAAAACAAAACGTTCAAGGGATCATTTGCCTTTATTACGGATATCACCAATCGGATTCATGCCCAGCAGGCACTTCACAAGGCCAAAGAAAGGCTTGAAGAAGCCGGACAAACCACCCGGACCATCATTGAGAACCTGCAGGCGGGTGTAGTATTGATCAATGCAGATACCCATATCATAGAAATGGTGAACCCGGCTGCCGCAGCAATGTTCGGTTCAGAATCTGAAGAAATTGTCGGTAATTTATGCCATAATTTTCTCTGCCCGAACCAAGAAGGCCAGTGTCCGGTTACAGACCTGAAAACCAGTGTAATGAACTTAGAAAAACAGATGCTCAATGTTCACAACCAAAAAATTCCCATACTCAAAACAGTCAACACGATCAGTCTAAATCAAAAACAATATCTACTGGAAAGCTTTGTCGATATTACGGAACAAAAAAAGGCAGAAAAACGCCTGATTAACGAGACAGCCAGGGCAAACGCCATGGCAGAGGCTGCACAAGCAGCCAGCACGGCAAAATCACAATTTCTGGCCAACATAAGCCATGAAGTCAGAACCCCTTTGAACGGCGTCATCGGTATGGCAGAACTGCTTATGGAAAGTTCACTTAAGGAAGATCAGGAACCCTTTGTCCGGACCATAGGATCTGAAGCGGACTCCCTGCTTCAAATCATTAATACACTCCTGGATTTTTCTAAAATTGAAGCCGGTAAAATGGAACTGGAAGAGATTGATTTCAATTTAAGAAAACTATTTGAAGAGCTGTCCGACATGATGGACATCCGGGCCATGAAAAAGGGCTTGGATTTTTTTGCTTTTTTGGACACTAAAATCCCGCCCCGTCTGAAAGGAGATCCTGGACGCTTAAGACAGATCCTTATGAACCTGGTCGGCAATGCTTTAAAATTTACTCACAAGGGTGAAATCTTACTTGCAGGAAACAGAGTGCAGGTGTCAAATGACACCGTCACCATAAAATTCGAAGTCAGGGATACGGGCATTGGTATCCCGGAAAATAAACTGGAGCATATCTTTCAAAGCTTTTCCCAGGCAGACGGATCCACGACCCGGAAATATGGCGGTACCGGGCTGGGCACGACCATCGCAAAGCAGCTGACCCAATTGATGAACGGCAGCATCGGTGTTGAAAGCCGAGTGAACCACGGTAGCACTTTCTGGTTTGAAATTCCTTTTAAAAAAAACTCAGAAAAATCCACCACCGTGGAGCTGGCACAGACACCTATATCAGGCTCTTATGTTCTCGTTGTCGCCACCCGGAAAACCGACCGGTTCATCATTGAAAAATATTTGAAATCCTTTGAGTGTACTACAGTGATGGCAGATTCGGTAAAACAGGGTCTGCAGATAATTAAAACCAGCGAAAAAAGAGAGCAGATCAACCTGATCCTTGCCAACTTTGATCGTTCCACCACAGACGGGTTTAATTTTGCCTCCGCCATACGACAAACAGAAGCAGGCGCAGATATCCCCATTATATTAATGACTGCCATGGGTGTTGCCGGAGATGCCAGAAGATGCAGGCAGATCGGTATTAACGGATACCTTCATAAACCGGTTAAAAAAGATGAGCTTCGAATGGCGATTGCATCCACGCTCGGTATATCAGGCGCCGGGAAAGAGAACAAAACCCCGCAGGTGGTAACAAAACACTCTATCAAAGACTCTTTGAGAAACAGCTATCAGATTCTTGTGGCAGAAGACTACCCCACCAATCAACTGATTGCACAAAAGCATTTGACCACAGCCGGGTTCAACGTCGTGATCGTAGAAAACGGTGCCAAGGCCATCTCCCAGTTTAAAAAAGCCCAGTTTGATTTGATTCTGATGGATATCCAGATGCCGGAAATAGACGGATACGAAGCAACGCGGCAAATCCGGCAGATAGAAGCGTATATATCAAAAGGGCCTAAAAAGCCCCAAAGGACACCGATCATCGCCATGACCGCACATACCATGAAAGGCTATAAAGAAAAATGCCTGGCAGCGGACATGGATGATTACCTGGGCAAGCCGCTGAAAAAATCGCTCCTGATCTCCACGGTTGAAAAATGGGTGAAAAACAGAACCGAAATCCTTGAAGAGACCGTTAACGCAACCATGACTGAGCCACAAAAAAACCCGCTGCCAATAGATATGCCCAGAGCGCTTGAAGAATTTGAAAATGATGAGGATTTTCTCACCGAGATTCTCGACGAATTTATTAAAAACGTTGATACACAGCTTGCGATGATTCGATCCGCTGTTAAAACCGGTGATTTCAATGTCATCGAAAAACAGGGGCATGCCATCAAAGGCGGTGCCGCCAACCTGACCGCTTTGGATCTGTCCCGGGCGGCCTTTGAAGTGGAAAAAGCGGGGAAAAAACAGGATCTTGACCACTGTCGTAAGTCCATTAACCAGATGGCGTCGGCATTTGCCTGTCTGTGCGAATTTTTAGATTCGATTAAAGCGTGATCATCTCTCCGGGTCTATCCGGCCGGGCCACATAAAGACGGACGCTTGAACCGTTCAGACATTGTGACACCTGCCGTGCCGCCAGATCAGGACAATTATTTTCTTCACTCAAGTGCGCCAGGATGACGTGCTTTAACTTTTTGTTCATCAATTCGGTGAGCAGTTGTGTGGCATCCTGGTTGGATAGATGTCCTTCCCTGTCTTTGATCCGCTGTTTTAAATGCCATGGATAGGGCCCGTTCATCAGCATGCGGGGATCATGATTGGATTCAAGGTACAACAGATCACTGTTTTTCAGATGCTCTTTGACAAGATTGGTAACAATACCCAGATCCGTGGCAATGCCTATTTTAGCACCGTTAAATTCCAGGGTCAGACCTGCGGGATCAGCGGCATCATGGGATGTGGAGAACGGATGAATCATTATATCATCAATGGTAAACGACGTGCCACATTCAAAATATTGCAGATGATCCATCTTGCCCAGCCCCTTGCAGGCCTGATAGGTTTTTGGGGAAATATAGACGGGGATATCAAATCGCCGGCTTAAGACCCCGGCACCTTTGACATGATCCGAATGTTCATGGGTGACAAGAATACCCGATAGACTGTCCGGTTGAACATCAACGGCTTTCAGGCGCCTTTCAATCTCGACGCCTGAAAGGCCTGCATCAATCAGCAGTGCTGTATCGTTGCAGGCCACAAAAAGGCTGTTCCCCTTGCTGCCGCTGGCAAGGGGACACACATGAATCTGCTTATTCTGCATCTTCTTTCGCTGCTTTATAGCTCAGCTTGATCTTTCCGTCACGGGTAACATCCAGGACTTTTACAGAGATAACATCTCCCTCTTTAACCACATCCGTTACCTTTTTAACCCTGTAATTTGCCAGCTCTGAAATATGGACCAGTCCGTCTGTACCGGTTTTAATATTCACAAAAGCACCGAAATCCATGATCTTAACAACAGTGCCTTCATAGATTTCACCAATCTCAGGATCAAGGGCAATATCAGATACCATTTTTAACGCAATCGCAGCATCTTCTTCATTTTCAGCAGCAATTTTAACGATACCATCATCATTCACTTCAATGACAGTATTGGTTTCTGCCTGAAGGGCTCTGATGACTTTTCCACCAGGTCCGATGATATCTCTGATTTTATCGGATTTAATCTGGATACTGACAATTTTAGGTGCATGTGGAGACACTTCATCTCGTGACTCCTTCAATGTTTCCAGCATTTTATTTAAGATATGAATCCGTCCGCCATTGGCCTGGTTTAATGCCGTTTCCATGATCTCTTTGGACAGCTCTTTGATCTTGATGTCCATCTGAAGTGCGGTAATTCCTTCGGTGGTACCGGCCACCTTGAAATCCATATCTCCAAAATGGTCTTCATCTCCCAGAATATCAGACAGAACCACTGTTTTGTCCCCTTCCTTGACAAGTCCCATGGCAATCCCTGAAACCGGCGCTTTTATCGGTACACCACCGTCCATTAAAGCAAGGATACCGGAACAGACGGTTCCCATGGAGGAACTTCCGTTGGATTCCATGACCTCACCCACCAGGCGGATGGTATATTCAAAATCTTCCTTATTGGGAAGGACGCGCTGAATGGCTCTTGTCGCAAGGTTCCCATGTCCGATATCCCTGCGGCTGGGACCGCCTGCCCGACGAACTTCACCCACTGAAAATGCCGGGAAGTTATAATGGAGCATAAAATCACGGGTTGTGTTACCCACAAGTGTCTCCACCCGTTGCTCGTCCATACCGGATCCCAAGGTCAGGATACCCAGCACCTGTGTCTCGCCTCTGGTAAACAGGGCTGACCCATGGGGCCTGGGCAGGCTACCGACTTCACATGTAATGTCACGGATCTCATCAAAGGCGCGGCCGTCTATTCTTGTGTCCTCTTTCAGGACAATATCACGACCCACTTTTTTAACTGTTTTGCCAAAAGTTTCTTTGATCTCACCGATGTTTTCGGGATAATCTTCCTCAAAATGGGCAACAACGGACTCTTTTAAAGCGCGAAGGGCATTCTGACGTTCAATTTTGGTTTTGATCTGAACCTTTTCATGAATTTTCGGGCTTGCAAACTCAACCACTTTTGCTGCCAGGTCTTCATCCCTTGGTTCCGGGACAAATACTCTTTTTTCCAGACCAAGGGTCTTTTTCAACTCGATCTGCATGTCAATAATGGGCTGCATGGCCTCATGGCCGAAAAAGATGGCATCCAGCATGTCCTTCTCAGACACGATATCAGCGCCGCCTTCCACCATGACCACACCGGTCTTGGAACCGGCGACCGTCAATTCAATATCACTTTCTTCCAATTGCTCCATGGTGGGATTGGCAACAAACTCACCATCAATTCTACCCACCTTGATGCCCGCAATGGGACCGTCAAAAGGAATATCGGAAATCTCCAGAGCAGTGGAAGCGCCGATCATGGCAAGGGTATTGGGCTCATTGATTTTGTCCATGGACAATACCGTTGCAATGACCTGAGTTTCAAAATTATACCCGTCCTTAAAAAGAGGCCGAATCGGCCGATCGATCATCCGGGCTGTCAAGGTTTCATTTTCAGAGGGTCTTCCGATTTCCCGCCTGAAATAATTCCCCGGAATACGGCCGGCTGAATAAATTTTTTCCTGGTATTCCACAGTAAGGGGCAAAAAAGAGACCTCTCTTGGATCCTTTGCCGCCACAGCTGTTACCAGAACCACGGTTTCCCCGTATTGTACAATAACCGAACCGGACGCCTGCTTGGCGACCTCGCCGGTACTGATCGATAGTTCTCTGCCACCGATGGTGGCTGTCAATGTTTTTTTCATAAATTCTCCTGTAATAAGAAAGGCAGCAAGTGAGCAGGGAGTTCTTAAAATAAATAAACCCGCATGTTTGACATCAAGCATACACTTGATGTCAAACATGCGACCTTATTTAAAAATTCCCTGAAAGATTGCTGCCCGGTAAAAATAATAGAGCCGGTTTTTGACCCAAAATTTGTCAAAAACCGGCCAAGTGTCATTCTATCTTCTAAGTCCGAGTCTTTCGAGTAAAGAACGGTATCTGTTGACATCTTTTTTCTTAACATAATCCAGCAGGCTTCTGCGTCGTCCAACAAGGATCAACAGTCCCCTTCGTGAATGATGGTCTTTCTTGTGAATCTTAAGATGTTCAGTAAGATAGCTGATGCGATGCGTCAAGATTGCAATCTGCACTTCTGGTGAGCCTGTATCAGACTCGTGGAGCTTGAATTTTTCAATCATCTCCTCTTTGTCTTCTGCTAATAAAACCACTTTAAAACTCCTTTGTCTGGAATAAATAAAAAATGGTATTGCCGCGATTCTGGTTCTTCAATGATTTCTCATCCGATATTCCATTCAGAAAATAGAAATTCAAAACAGGTTCGCATACCATCACAACTTTGTGTAACCTTCTGTAAATATCAGTTAACTTGCGAAAACGCAAGAATAATCGTAGGCTCGTTTTTTTTCGTTAAATTGGACCAGGGCAAGCAGAGAATTTTCTTCATCAACCACACGAATTGTCGGATCCGCTGCCACCATATTATCTTCACATGGCAGGTCATCCGGCAGATCATCTTTTGCCAGTTTCTGGCCATATTTAATCTTATCCGCCACACGCGAACAGGCCACAGCTTTGGGCAAAAAAGAGAGCGCATTGCTCAGCGAAATAATTCTTTGTTCAATGACCTCTTTGTCCATGGTCTCAAGTTCCTGCATATCCAAAGAAGATTCAAGTTCAAACTGGCAGGAGGTTGTCCTGCACAAATGCGTTAAATGGGCACCGCATCCCAGTTTTTTGCCGATATCGTAGGCAATCGACCGGATATAGGTACCTGAGGAACAAGAAACTATAATATCGATATCCGGCAGATCAAACCGGGTGATTCCAATATCAAAAATCTCAATGGTGCGGGCGGGTTTTTTAATAGACACACCTTGCCTGGCAAGCTTATATAGTGGCTGTCCCTCATGTTTCAGTGCTGAAAATGAGGGCGGCTCCTGCTGTTGAACACCCAAAAAAGAATCAACCACCTCTTTGATCTGGTTTTCTGTAAACCGCAAAACCTCGCCAGGATCAGCCGTTGAAACGACCTGCCCTGTTTTATCATAGGTATCGGTTTCAACACCCAGGCGAACCGTGGCTGTATACTGTTTATGCCCGTCCAGAAAAAACCGGGAAATCCGGGTCCCTTTATTGATTGCGCACAATAGCAATCCGGTTGCAAAGGGGTCCAGCGTACCGGTGTGGCCGACTTTTTTTGCTTTTAATGCTTTTTTTACCAGGGCCACGACCCTGGCCGAAGAGATTCCCTCAGGCTTATGGATCGATAGAATACCGCTTTTCATCATAGGTTAAATCAGGCGTCCGGCTCGCTGGCGCTGCCTTTTTGGGCGGATTTAATCAAATCATCCATATGGGCAGCCTTATCAAAGGAGTCATCCCTGACAAACCGCAGATCCGGCATATACTTTAGGCCCAGCTTGGACGCGATGCTTTTTTTGATAAATCCTTTAGATTTTTTAAATCCGTCCATCGCCTGTCTCACCCTCTTTTTATCTCCGAAAACAGTGATATACACATCTGCCACACGAAGATCCTGAGACATTTTTACGGCACTGACAGTGACCATCTCCATTCTCGGGTCCTGAACCTTTTTGCTTAAAAGCTCTGTAATGGCCACCTGGATTTTTACGCTGACGCGTTCAGCTCTTGAATAGGGTTTCATTGATATTTCATATAAAAAAAATTGTATGTATCATACCAGAGTATCTGTTTTGACTTCAGGGGCAACGATGATTAATTATCAGCTGCTACCCCCAAACGATTAGTCTGCCTGGTACTTTCTTTCTTCAACTTCATAACATTCAATGACATCACCGATTTTGATATCATTATATTTTTCAAGACCGATTCCGCACTCGAAACCCTGATCCACCTCTTTGACATCATCCTTGAACCGCCGCAATGAAGACAGGTCGGTATCACATTTGATAACACCGTCTCGCAACAACCGGACTTTTTTGCCCCGGACCACTTTGCCTTCGGAAATGTGGCACCCGGCAATGGTTCCCATTTTTGGAACAACAAAGGTCTCTCGAACATCGGCACGACCAATAATAATCTCATGGAAGGTGGAGGGCATCATGCCGTCCAGAGCGGCCTTGATATCGTTTATGACATCGTAAATAATATCATAAAAACGCATATCCACGTTCTCGTCCTTGGCCATCTTTCTAATCTGAGGGGTGGGTCTTACATTAAACCCGACAATAATGGCATCTGAAACGCTTGCCAGCCCAACATCAGTTTCGCTGATGGTTCCGGCGCCGGAATGAACGATTTTAATTTCAACTTCCTCTTTGGTCAGCTCTTTCAACGAATCGTTGAGTGCTTCAATGGAACCCTGAACATCTGCCTTAACAATGAGCTTAAGCTCTTTAACTTCCGCAGATCCCAGATTCTCAAACATTTTCTCAAGATTGGCCCGGCTCTTTTTGGCAAGCTCCTTGGCCCGTTGCTTCTGCATTCGATGACCGGCAATCTGCTTGGCATCTTTATCCGAAGCCACGGCAATAAACTCGTCACCGGCATCCGGAACTCCTGTCAGGCCGACAATTTCAGCCGGTGTACTGGGCCCTGCATCCTTGATCCGCTCTCCGGAATCGTCAATCATTGCCCGGATCCTTCCTGAATGAAGTCCGCAGACAATGGGATCCCCGTCTCTTAAAGTCCCCTGTTTCACCAACACCGTAGCCACTGACCCGCGACCGGTATCAAGACGGGACTCTACAACATACCCGCTGGCTTTTCTGTCCGGGTTGGCTTTAAGTTCCAACACTTCGGACTGGAGCAATACCATTTCAAGCAGTTCGTCAATTCCCATTCCTGTTTTGGCGGAGACCTTTACAAATATAACGTCACCGCCCCAGTCTTCCGCCAGAAGATCAAGTTCGGACAACTCACGCATGATCCGGTCGGGATTTGCACCTTCCTTATCCATTTTATTTACAGCGACAACCACCGGAACACCGGCCGCCTTTGAATGGTTGATGGCCTCTATGGTCTGCGGCATTACACCATCATCCGCTGCAACAACGAGAATAACAATATCCGTTACCTGAGCACCCCTGGACCGCATTGCGGTAAAAGCGGCATGACCCGGTGTATCTAAAAAAGTAACCCGGCCGCCATTGGGCGTTTCCACATTGTATGCACCAATATGCTGGGTAATTCCACCGGCTTCACCACTGGTAATTTTGGATTTACGGATCACGTCCAGAAGGGAAGTCTTACCATGGTCAACATGACCCATAATGGTAACAACCGGCGCCCTGCCGATCATTTTTTCATCATCTTCCTCGTCAATTTCAATATTCAGCAATGCCTCTTCTTCAAAAGATGCTTTTTCAACTTCAAAGTCAAATTCGGCGGCAACCAGGGTTGCAGTCTCGTAATCAATGGTTTGATTAACTGTTGCCATGACGCCCATGGCCATCAGCTTGGCGATCATCTCATTGGCCTTGATACCCATACGCTTTGCAAGTTCGGCAAGTTCAATGGCCTCATCAATCTTAACACGCCGTTTAATTGCCTTGGGTGTCGTAATCTGTGTTTTCTGAAAATTACCTTTTTTCCCTCTGTTATCTTTTCTGCCGCGTCTCTTTCTGCCACGACCGCTTTTGTAAAGTGCGTCCCCTTCAATAACCGATTTTCTCTTTCTTTGTTTTCTCTTGCCCGCAGGCCGGTTATCCGTGAATGCATCCTTGCGACCGCCTTTTTTACGTTTTCCGGCATCAGATGCGCCATCGGGCATCCCCATGGGCGGGCTGACCGCACCCGGCGCTGCCGCCGGCTTACGATATCCGCCCGGTTTTGACACCGGTTTCCTGGGTCTGTCTTTGGCGGCACCTTTGGATCCGTTCCACTTCTGATCCCCATTTGCCGCATTAGACTTTTGAATGTTTTTCAGAACAGCCGGATCAACGACCCGGACTATTTTGGCGGGTGTGGACTTTTTCTTTTTCTTCTTCTTTTTAGTTTTTGCATCACCCTCCGGAGCTGATTTTTTCTCCTGTACGGAGTCACCCTTTTGTACGGCTTCTTCTTTGACAGGCGCCGCAGGCTTTTCTTTAGCATCCTCTTTTTGCTTGGCAACGGTTTTTTCAGGCTTGGTCTCAGTCGGCTTGACCAAAGCTTCTTCTTTAGCCACCGGTACTTCGGGTACCTCAGGCTCAGTCTCAGGTTCTTTGTCTTCAACCGGCTTAATGATTTTGGCAGGTTCTATTTTTTTGGCCTTGGATTTGGCTTTGGCGGTCTTGGGTGAGGCGGCTTCTTCCTGCTTTGCAGACGCTTTTGTTTCTTCAGGGGCTTGTTTGGAAACATCCGCATCTGATTCAGCCTGGGGTAGTTCTTCTTTTGGCTCAGCCTTGGCTTTTTTCTTTAAAACCACTTTTTGTTCAGCGGCCTCTTCTTGGTTTTCCGGCAGCGTATCTTCGGCTGTCTCATCTTGATCCAATGCAACCGTTTCTTCTGTTTTTGGCTTTCTGCGCCGTATAACAGATGGCCGTACCTTGACATCTTTGGAACGCTTAGCCTTTCCGAAAAGACCTTTTTTGATTGCCCGAACATCACTGTCTTCAAGAGAACTCATATGGCTTTTCACTTCAATCTTCAGTTCTTTCATCTTGTTAAGAAGCGCCCTGTTCGTCATGTTCAGATCTTTAGCTAACTCGTATACTCTGACCTTCGCCATTTGTTGCCCCCAAATCCTTACTTTAATATTCTTTTATAGCCCAATCCGCATCATTTAACTGACCGTATTGCCTATTTGTCTTCCTGAGAATCATCATCCAGTGATGTGTCATCCACTGGTATATCTTCCGCTGATGTGTCTTCCGCTGGCATATCATCCACGGGTGCATCATCTGCTGGTGCATCATCCGCTATGTCATCGGCGTCATCTACGGCAAGTTCATCCTGTTCAGCCTGCAAGTCTTCATCAAGGAGTTGCTTTGATTCATTAACCATCTCCTGGGATTTCTCCTCGCTTAAGTCAGCAATCGCCATAAGATCATCCAATGACGCTTCTGAGATATCCAGCAAAGATGAGTACCCGTTTTTAAACAGTATTTCCGCCATGGGAAGCCCCACACCCGTCAACCGCATGAGACTGTCATACCCTTCCTTGACTTCCCGGCTGTAGTCTTCCTCGCTGGTGACTTCCAGGTGCCAGCCGGTGATTTCACAGGCAAGAGACACATTTTGACCGCCTTTACCAATGGCGATGGAAAGATATTCATCATTAACGATAACTTCCATGGACTGGTTGTCCTCATCAATGATAACCCTGGCAATTTCCGCAGGCGACAGGGCATTGCAGACAAACCTGGCAATGTCCGGGCTCCATTGGACAATATCGATTTTTTCACCCCGAAGTTCCTGTACTATACTTTGAACCCGGTTTCCTTTCATGCCAACACAGGCACCTACCGGATCGACATCGGAATCAATGGAGGATACGGCAATTTTCGCCCGGATACCCGGCACTCTTGCGGCCCCTCTCATTGTAACGATACCTTCGGAAACTTCAGGCACCTCTGTTTTAAACAGTTCGATCAGAAATTCCGGATGGGTACGGGACAGAATAATCTGTGCCCCTTTGGACTCTTCCAGGACATCAAGCACATATGCCCGGATTCTGTCCCCCCGTTTATAATTTTCTTTAGGCATCTGATCTCTGGGTCTTAATACCGCTTCTGCCTGGCCCAGGTTGACAATAATGCTGCCGCGGTCGAACCGCTGAACAATACCATTAATGATTTTACCCTTTTTATGGATAAAATTTTCATAAACGGCATTTCTTTCAGCTTCCCGCATTTTCTGGATAATGACCTGCTTGGCGGACTGGGCAGCTATCCTGCCGAATTCCTCGGTATCAATACGAATTCCCAGACTGTCCCCTATTTCACATTCAGGATCATAGTCATACCCTTCCTCAAGGGTCAGTTCACTATCTTCATACTCAACTTCTTCTACCACTTCTTTAAAATGGAAAACTTCAACATCACCACTTTTATCATCGTAGTGAACTTCAATATCAGCCCGGGGTCCGATTTTTTTTCTTGCCGCTGAAATAATGGCTTCTTTCAGGGTGTTAATAAGAATTTCCGGTTCAATACCTTTTTCACGGCTGACCTGATCGATAACCCTTTTAATATCTGTGATAAACATCTTCAAGCGTTCTCCATATTATTGACCCGCAAGGCGTGCCTTGAGGATCAAATGATCTGATATTTCAATCCTGCTGCCATCAACGTCAAGAACAACAGAATCATCGTTAATCATCTCAAGAATTCCGGTAAACTTTTTTTTATCTGAAATCACTTCACTGGTCTCAACCTTAATCCGTTCACCTTTGAAGCGAATATAATCTGACTTTTTGTTCAACGGCCGGTTCGGCCCGGGAGAAGAAACTTCCAGACGATAGCTGCCGAGTTCATCCACATGAACATCAATCAAATCACCCAGTTGGCGGCTGACATAAACACAATCATCCAGCTTAATACCGCCGGGTTTATCAAGATAGAGCCTTAAAATAGTCTCCTTGTGCCCGGAAACAAATTCAAGATGAACAATCTCAAAATCTTCCGCCTGACACAGGGGCAGGGCAACCTGCTTTATTTTCTCAATGATTGTGTCTGTATCTTTTGCCACTTTTTGCCGTTTACCTTTTTATTGTGGTTACCCACGCTAAATTTTAGTGTTTCCTTAAATACAAAAACGGGCAGATGCCCGTTCCCATGTACACTTTTAACAAAATCCTCACCGTTTCTATCAGTGGTTCAGATCATATCTTAACTCCACTAAATGGAACAATCTGCCATCCTTCCCTCTAATAAAAGATGGAGCGGGCAACGAGGCTCGAACTCGCGACATCAAGCTTGGGAAGCTTGCACTCTACCAGCTGAGTTATACCCGCATCAGCCGAGTAATATACCAACCGCCACCCTGTTTGTCAATGGGTCATTTCTCTTGGCTTCCACGCCCGAAACACGCCCAAAGACACTTCTTTTATTCCGGCAAATCCCCTTTAAACTGATCGAGCAAATTGGCTGAAATCTTCGAGTGAAGTTTTTTGATGTTCTTTTCTTTGAGAGTCTTATCAGCCGATCTGTAAACCAAACGGAATGAGAGGGATTTCTTTCCTTTCTTTAAAGGCTCTCCTTCAAACACATCAAAAAGGAAAGCATCTTCAATCAGCTTTTCTTTTTTAGCAATCCTTTTGATTTCATTCAGGATACCGCCAACCTCTGTATCAGAATCCACAATAATAGTGGTGTCCCTTGAGATAGACGGAAATCTTGGAAGAGTGCTTGCACTTATAGATTCCGGCAGAAGCCCTTCCAGAACAGTCAGATCAATATCAAAAATGTATGTATCTTGTTTTAGGGAATAGTTCTTTAAGACCTCGGCATCAATTTTACCCAGAGAACCTATAGTCTGATCCGCTTTAGTCATATATGCGGCGTAACCATTCTCAAAATAAGGACAACTATCATCCAAAATTTTTGAAAACACGATATCTTCCAGCCAGAGCTCTTTAAAAAGTCCTTCTATGACACCTTTTAAATCAAAGAAATCAACAGAGGCTTTTTTAGAATACCAGGTTTGATCTGTTCTTAAACCGGTTATCAGGCCGCCTATCATTTCTTTTTCAACAGGAAGCTTGCCTTTCTGGGTAGCAAAGAAAATCTTGCCGATCTCGAACACATTGACTGTATCTGTCTGCTGGGAATTATTTTTTTTCATGGTCTCAAGCAGACCTGGTACAAGTGATGTCCTTAGAACAGACATCTGTTCAGATATGGGATTTAAAATACCTTCGGCATTTCTTCGGGAATCATCCTCAGCAAGTTTTAACCGGTCAGGAGAATCACTATTAATAAAATTATAGTTAATGGCTTCTGAAAACGAAAACCCGCTCATGATCTGCCGGATTTTTTCCCTGAGCACAATCCTGGGCTCAAGCATTTTTCCTTTGGCAGGCACGAGTGGATAGCTCGTTTGAATTTTATTGTATCCCCAGAGCCTTGCCACCTCTTCTGAAAGATCTTCAGGTCTTGAAACGTCAACCCTGAAAGATGGCACGCTTATCTTTAATTGCGTATCTTCAACTTTCTCTACCCCAAATTCTACTGATTCAAGAAATTGGGCTATTTCATCACCGCTGAAATCAGTACCCAGACGAACGTTCAATGCTTTTGTGTTTAAATCAATAGAAACCGGTTCGGGTTTTAGGGGGTGTTCGTCAATAATCCCCTTTGCAATTGTTGCATTACAAACGTCTGCTATCAACGCCACCGCCCTGTTTAAAGCATTGACTGTTCCCAGAGGATCCACACCTCTTTCGAACCTGTGGGAAGCATCTGTACCAATACCTGTTTTCTTGGCCGTTCTTCTGATGGAAATCGGGTTAAAGTATGCGCTTTCCACCAGAACTCTTGTGGTGGCCTCTGAAATCTCAGAATTTTCACCGCCCATAACACCGGCAAGTGCCACAGGCCTCTCGCCGTCACAGATCATCAGCATATCTGATTCCAGTTTATGCTCTTTGCTGTCCAGCGTT